>CAVALB010000048.1:0-19569 GCA_963589345.1 uncultured Selenomonadales bacterium
ATACGCCACACCGACGAAATGCGAAGCATTTTGGAGGTTGGTTCTGAACAGTTACCTTAAGCTTTTGTTTTAAACTTATAGATCGTCGTGGTTTTGTAAATGTCCCCGCTTTTTAAGATCGGAGAAGCGAACTGTGGCTTGTTGATTGCATCCGGAAAATACTGTGTTTCAAAGCAGTAGCCCTGGCGCTTGCCGTATTTGGCATTCTTCTTTCCTGTCTCCTCAGGCAAAAAGTTTCCTGTATAAAACTGGATGCCCGGAAGATCCGTATAGACCTCCAGCACACGGCCGCTTACCTCATCCGTTGCCCTGGCTGACAGCGAAAGTTCTCCTTCCTTATGGTTCAATACCCAGTTGTGATCATAACCGCCTGCAAATTTCAACGGTTCATAATCTGCCTCGATATCCTGATCGATGTACTTTTCCGAAGTGAAGTCCATCGGGGTTCCCTTGACTGAAACAAGCTCTCCGGTTGGAATGGAATACTGATCGGCAATCGTAAACTGATCGGCGTCGATCCAGACCTTCTGATGCATAGCCGAACCGGAATTTTGTCCTGCCAGATTAAAGTATGCATGATTGGTGAAGTTTGCGATGGTATCCTCATCGCAGGTCATCTGATAATCGATCCAGAGTTCATCCTTCTCTGTCAGGGTATAGCTGACACGGATGTCTGCATTGCCCGGATAATTCTGATCTCCGTCCGGACTGAACAAAGAAAAGAGAATCTGTGTGCCGGATTCTGTTTCACTGATCTCGGCATCCCAGAGACGGTTGCGGAAGAAATCAGGACCGCTGTGCAGGTTATTGATCCCATTGTCATTGATCACCAGCGCATAGGTGATGTCATCAATGGTACAGGTCGCACCACCGATCCGGTTTGCATTTCTTCCAACGATTTCTCCAAAATGTGCATCCTGGTGCAGATATTTTTTCGGCTCGTCATATCCAAGGACTACATCTGCAAGCTCCCCCTGCCTGTCAAAAACCCACATTTCCAGCCAGATGCCGCCAAGATCCGTAAACGCCGCCTTAACCCCGTGCTTGTTGGTGAGTATATATTTTGTGACTGCTGCACCATTTTCCAAAGTACCGAATGTTTCTTTGCTGAAAGCCATAATAAATCCCTCCGCCTGATTCCAATGTACTCACGGAATCCGGGAGTACATTCCATAGTTTGCCGTGTATGATCGTCACGATGCAACTACCGGTATTGTATCACAAAAACAGGATGGATACCAGTCTAAACCAGATCCATCCTGTTTTTCCTTTGTTTTTAACGTCTTTTCTTAATTTTCTTTTGCCTGGATATAGCCCTGAGCAGTCAAAAGCTCTGCGCAAAGGACTGCACCGCCTGCTGCACCGCGAACGGTGTTGTGGGAAAGTCCGACAAATTTGTAATCATAGATGCTGTCTTCACGGATACGTCCTACAGAAACGCCCATGCCGTTCTCATAATCCACATCCAAGCTAACCTGCGGACGGTTATCTTCCTCTAAGTACTGGATAAACTGCTTCGGTGCACTCGGAAGCTTCAGCTCCTGCGGAAGTCCGGAGAATTTTACCAGACGGTCGATCAGCTCTTCCTTGGTCGGTTTCTTGCGGAATTTCACGAAAACTGCTGCAGTATGTCCGTTTAATACCGGGACACGAATGCACTGGCAGGTGATCTTCGGCTCGGCTGCCTTAACAATCACGCCGTCCTTGATCTCGCCCCAGATACGAAGCGGCTCCTGCTCACTCTTTTCTTCCTCACCGCCGATATACGGGATGATGTTGCCTTCCATCTCCGGCCAGTCCTTAAAGGTCTTTCCAGCACCGGAAATTGCCTGATAGGTTGTTGCTACCACTTCATACGGCTCAAATTCCTTCCAGGCAGTTAAAACCGGAGCATAACTCTGAATGGAGCAGTTCGGCTTTACTGCAACAAAGCCGCGGGTGGTGCCAAGACGTTTTTTCTGGAACTCGATTACTTTGAAATGCTCTGGGTTGATCTCCGGAACAACCATCGGAACATCCGGAGTCCAGCGATGGGCACTGTTGTTGGAAACAACCGGAGTCTCTGTTTTTGCGTAAGCTTCCTCAATCGCTTTGATCTCTTCCTTTGTCATGTCAACTGCACTGAAGACAAAATCAACACTAGCGGCAACCTTCTCAACCTCATTGACATTCATGACCACCAGCTTTTTGACAGCTTCCGGCATCGGAGTTGTCATTTTCCAGCGTCCGCCGACAGCCTCCTCATAGGTTTTTCCTGCAGAACGCGGGCTTGCAGCTACGGTAACCACCTCATACCACGGGTGATTCTCCAGAAGGGAGATAAATCTCTGTCCTACCATACCGGTCGCGCCAAGCACGCCCACACGCAATTTCTTTTCCATAATCGTAAGCTCCTTACTCTCCTCGCGGTATATGATTCCGCTTTTTTCTTTTGTTGCTCCGATTTGCATCTTGTGCAAACAGGAACAAGATTCTTGCCTATCCTATCTCAAATCTTTAAAAAAATCAAGAGTTATTCGCCATAAAAATACACTTGTTCGTCCCGCAAAGACATTTTCTTTGTTATAAACACATATGACCGCATCAGACGGATTCCTGAATTTCCGACTATTTATTAAGATCCTGCCTTTTCGTTTATAAACGCACCTTGCTTCCCTTTCCGTCCCGCTTTGCCAGCTTCAGACGATTCAAATGCACCTCTTTTTCTTTATATAAGATCTGCGGCTGCTGGGTCACAAAATAAATTTCTTCCAATTCATCTCCGGCACCGAGTTTCATGCCGCGCACTCCGCGGGAATTTTTCTTTAATTCCGGAATTTCCTCCATGAGGAACCGTAAAAACATACCGGAAGCGCTTTGCAATGCAAGATCCGTTTCCGTGCCGACGATCCGCACCGCCAAAAGACTGTCCCCCTCCTGGAGCTTTGTGGCCGCCACCGTACGATTGTTGGTAACAAATTCTTCTGCCGGGACCTGCTTTACCATAGCCATCTTTGTAGCAAACAAAAGAAGCTGTCCGGTCAGGCGGCCAAAATTGGTAAGGAAGACGATCTCCTCCTTGCTTCCGTTAAATTTGCTTATGTTATCGATCGGTGTACCCTTATCTCTCAGTTTTCCGGACGGGATATCCATCATCTTCACCTGATGCAGGTTTCCGGTATCTGTAAAGATGCAAAGCTTGTCTGTATTTAAACACGGAACCACATACTTGTATTCGGTGTCTACCGTCTCCCGGTTCCTGTCATAGGCAGAACGGTCCAAGAGCTTGCAGTAGCCAAAGCGATCCATCACAAAGACCACCTCTGCCACGGCTGCAGCCGACTCCTCATAGACTGCCTCTCTGCCATTTTCGATCAGGGTCTTTCGAGGCTCAGAAAACTCTTCTTTGATATGATCTAAATCCTCCCGGATCACCTGGTTCATGCCATCGCGGCTCTTTAAAACGCGCTCATATTCCGCAATCCGCTTCAAGCATTCCTTATATTCCTTCTGCAAAGCCAGAATCTCCAGACCAATAAGCTTATACAGGCGCATCTCCAAAATCGCTGTGGCCTGTTTTTCCGTGAAGTTCAGCTGCTTTGCATCCTTCTCAAATCCCGGATGCTTAAATTCGATCTTGGAAATATCCCCATTCATGAGGCAGGCCTTGGCATCCTTTAAGTTTTTGGAGCCACGTAAGATGGCAATGATCAGGTCAATGACATCACAGGCACGGATGAGACCTTCTCGGATCTCCTTTTTTTCCAGCTCTTTTTCCAGCAGAGCCTGATACTTGCGTGTCGTATTCTCATATTGGAATTCCAGATAATTTTCCAGGATGCCGCGAAGATTTAAGGTTTCCGGCCGTCCATGGGCAATGGCCAGCATATTCACGCCAAAGGTATCCTCGAGCTTTGTCTTCTTATATAGGATATTGCGGATTTTTTCAATATCTGCATCCTTTTTCAGCTCCAGGACAATGCGGATTCCCTCCTTGCTTGACTGGTTGGAAATATCCACCACATCCGACAGGGTTTTATTTTCCACCAGCTCCGCAATATCTACCAAAAATTTATTGATACCTGCTCCGATCATGGTGTATGGAATTTCGCTGATGACAAGCTTATCGCGATCTGCCTTTCTGCGCCCTAATTCAACCTCGATCTTTCCGCGCAGCTTGATCTTTCCAACACCGGTCTCATAAATGTTCAGCAGATCCTTTTGATTGGCTATGATCCCTCCGGTAGGAAAGTCCGGTCCCGGCATCAGCTCCATCATCTCTTCGGTGGTCATATCCGGCTTGTCGATGTAAGCCTTTACCAGATCCACCACCTCTCCCAGATTATGAGTAGGAATGCTGGTACTCATACCAACGGCAATGCCCTCTGCTCCGTTGATCAGAAGGTTCGGTACGCGAACCGGAAGGACCTCCGGTTCCTTCTCAGATTCATCATAGTTGGGAACAAAGTTTACCGTTTTATCCAGATCCTTTAAATAGACCTCCTCGGCAAATTTCTTTAGGCGTGCCTCCGTATAACGCATGGCAGCCGCCCCGTCTCCCTCGATCGATCCAAAGTTTCCATGGCCGTCCACCAAGGCCATGCCCTTTTTAAACTCCTGGGACATCACAACCAGGGTTTCGTAGATTGAGCTGTCACCATGCGGATGATACTTACCCATGGTATCGCCTACGATACGGGCAGATTTTCTGTGGGGTTTATCATGTCCGAGACGCAGCTCACTCATATCGTACAAGACACGTCTCTGTACCGGCTTCAAACCGTCTCTTGCGTCCGGGATGGCTCTGGCCGTGATGACGCTCATGGAGTAGTTTAAGTAACTGCGCTGCATCTCCTCGGAATATTCTGTTGTTAATATCTTTTCAGCCATGCTTCTTCTCCTTATGCGTCAATCTCTGCTTCATTTGCGTGATCGTAAATAAACTGCCTGCGCGGCGGAACCTCGCTGCCCATAAGCATTTCTGTTACCTCGGAGGCCAGGCGGGCATCTTCGATCTCCACGCGCTTTAGCACGCGCCGTTCCGGATCCAAGGTGGTTTCCCAAAGCTGCTCCGGATCCATCTCACCTAAGCCCTTATAACGCTGCAGGCGAAACTCTCCCTTATGATTCTTGCGGTAGCGCTCCAGCTCTTTGTCATCATACAGATACTGCTCCTCCCCCTTCGATGGGATCACCTTATAGAGGGGCGGCATGGCAATGTAGACATGTCCGTTGTAGATCAGTTCCGGCATAAACCGGTACAAAAAGGTCAGAAGCAGCGTATCGATATGGCTGCCGTCCACATCCGCATCCGTCATGAGGATGATCTTGTCGTATTTTAATTTGGTAATATCAAAGTCATTGCCGTATCCTTCTGAGAAACCACATCCAAAGGTATTGATCATGGTCTTGATCTCCGCGTTTGCAAGCACCTTGTCCATGGAAGCCTTTTCCACATTTAAGATCTTGCCTCGGATTGGCAGGATGGCCTGATACTTTCGGTTTCTTGCTGTTTTCGCAGAACCGCCCGCAGAATCCCCCTCTACGATAAAGATTTCGCAAAGGCTTGCATCGCGGCTTTCACAGTTTGCCAGCTTTCCGTTGCTGTCAAAGGAGAACTTGGACTTGGTAAGCATATTGGTTTTGGCCTTTTCCTCTGCCTTGCGGATCTTTGCTGATTTTTCCGCGCATCCGATGATCGCCTTTAAGGTCTCTAAATTCCGGTCAAAGTAATGCTGCAAAAGATCCCCGGAAACCGTAAACACCGCCTTCGTCGCATCCGCGCTTGCAAGCTTGGTCTTGGTCTGTCCCTCAAAGATCGGATCCGGATGCTTCACCGCAACGATCGCTGTCATGCCGTTTCTGGTATCTGCACCGGTAAAGTTGGGATCCTTTTCCTTTAGAATCCCAATCTCCCTGGCATAGGAGTTGATCAGCTGGGTAAAGCGGGTCTTGAAGCCTGCCAGGTGCGTACCGCCCTCCTGCGTAAAAATATTGTTGCAGAAGCCCAGAATATTTTCCTCAAATGCATCCACAAACTGAAATGCCACCTCAACTTCGATCTTGTCTACTTCCTTTTTAAAATATACCGGCTCATGGATGGCAGTCTTTCCGTGATTTAATTCTTTAACATAAGCTACAATGCCTTCCGGTTCATGGTAGGTGATCTCTTCTTTCTCATTTGCCCTTGCATTCTTGTAGTAGATCACAAGACCAGGATTTAGGTAGGCCGTCTCATGCAGACGGCTCTTTAACCAGTCTGCCTTAAACCTGGTTTTTTCAAATATTTCATCATCCGGCAAAAAATTAATTTCCGTACCGGTCTGTCTGGTCTTTCCAAGGACCGGAAGAAGACCATCTACCAATTCCACCGTCGGGATCCCGCGCTCATAGGCATCATGATAGATCTGCCCGTTTTTATAGATCTTCACGTCCATATGGGCAGACAGGGCATTCACAACTGAGGAGCCGACGCCATGCAGGCCGCCGCTGGTTTTGTATGCTTCATTGTCGAATTTACCTCCCGCGTGGAGTGTAGAAAGGACAACGCGCTCTGCGGATACGCCCTTTTTGTGCATCTCCACCGGAATACCGCGTCCGCTGTCTTTTACGGTACAGGAGCCGTCCGCCTCCAGGGTGACCCATATGGTACTGCAAAAGCCTGCCAGATGCTCATCCACGGAGTTATCCACGATCTCGTAGATCAGATGATTTAACCCCTTGGTCCCCACGCCTCCGATATACATACCAGGACGTTTCCGCACTGCTTCGAGTCCCTCCAGAACGGTAATACTGTCCGCGTTATACTGTGTGTTTGCCATGATACCCTCCGTTACTAAACAAATGTTCGATTCTTTCTATATTATACATGATAAAGCTTTCAAAAATCAAGTCCCATGCATTGTTTCAAAAATGCAATAACAATGATTATACGAAAATTTGCAAAAATAAGCAAGTGCGCAAGAAAAGCCCCGAGGAGAGATCTCCCCTCGGGGCTTTTCTTTTTATGATCCTATGATGTTGAAGTTAAAAGGAATTTTAACCCCATTGCTGCCGGATCACGAAGCTTTAGAAATCCACTTCCGTATCATAGTAGCAGCATTTGAGCAGTTTTTCCATCTCCTCCTGGCTTGGCTGACGCGGATTGGAACCGGTACATGCATCGGCAATGGCGTTCTTTGCGATCTCCGGAAGTCTTTCTAAGAATACCTCCTCCGGTACAAAGCCCTGTTCGGTCGGATAGCTGTCAGCACCGTAGTTCTTGATGCAGTGCGGGATCTTTAAGTCGTCATTCATCTTTCTTAAGTAGGCAATCAAAAGAGCAACCTTCTCATCCAGAGTCTCACCGCCAAGCTTCATGAAGTCTGCGATCTCACCATAACGTTTCTTTGCGGTTTCATCCTTTGCATTATATGCAATAACCTTCGGCAGATACATGGCATTTGCGGCACCGTGGATGATATGTGCGCCGTAGTCTGCAAAGACAGCACCGGTCTTGTGAGCCATAGAATGAACAATACCGAGCAGTGCATTGGAGAATGCCATACCGGCCAGACACTGTGCGTTATGCATGGAATCACGTTTTGCCATGTCACCGTTGTAAGAATCTACCAGATCGCCCTGGATCATCTTGATTGCATGCAGAGCCAGCGGATCGGTAAAATCGCAGTTTGCGGTAGAAACATAGGCCTCGATTGCATGGGTCATGGCATCCATACCGGTATGCGCTACCAGCTTCTGCGGCATGGTCTCTGCCAGCTCTGGATCAACGATTGCTACATCCGGTGTGATCTCAAAGTCAGCGATCGGATACTTGATACCCTTCTGATAATCGGTGATGATGGAGAAGGCGGTAACCTCAGTAGCAGTTCCGGAGGTGGAAGAGATTGCACAGAAATGCGCTTTTCTTCTCAGCTTCGGAAGACCGAATACCTTGCACATATCCTCAAAGGTAACGTCCGGATATTCATATTTGATCCACATAGCTTTGGCTGCATCGATCGGAGAACCACCGCCCATTGCTACGATCCAGTCCGGTTCAAAAGCCTGCATAGCAGCTGCGCCCTTCATAACGGTCTCGACAGAAGGATCCGGCTCGATGCCCTCGTAAAGCTGAACCTCCATACCTGCTTCCTCCAGGTACTGTTTTGCTTTATCCAGGAATCCAAAACGTTTCATGGAACCGCCGCCAACACAGATGATTGCTTTCTTGCCCTCAAATGTCTTTAATGCCTCCAGAGCACCTTTTCCGTGATATAAGTCTCTCGGTAATGTGAATCTAGCCATAACTGTTCCTCCATTCTGCCGACCTGCGGCTGCATCCTTATTTTGTAGGTTTGCGTTAAAAACTTGTTAATTTATTAACAGCAGCTTTGCTTTAACTATACCACTTTTTGTATATATTGCAAGTCTTTTTGAAAATGTTTTTCAATTCATTCCATATTTTGCATAATTTCAACGTTATCATTTTGTCAGATGTGGTTATAGAAAAAGGAGCCACAAGGCTCCTTTTGTATTTTGCTTGGTTCTGAACAGTTACTTGATTTTTATGCACAGGCATGGCCATGCTGAACCGATAGGAACAGTCACGGCTTGCAGCAGTATCCGATTCCGAGTCCGCCGGGTCCGATGTGACAGGTCACGCCAAACGAGAGATCATCACAGAGGATTTTCCGACCCGGAAATGCTGCTTCGATTTCCTTTACCCACTCCTCCGTCTCTTCTTTTCCGGCGCTGGAGGCTGCAACGATATGGATCCTGTCCTCGTCATATTCCTGCTGATAGGACTCGGCAATTACCTTTTTTACATCCTCGATCATCGTCTGTTTTGCCTTCTTTAAGCCTCTGCAGTTTTTGTGCAGTTCGAGAATACCGATATCAAAATGAAGCACCGGCTTCACATTTAAAAGACCGCCCACCAGAGCCACACCTGCCGAGATCCGGCCTCCATGCTTTAAATATTTCAGATCATCCACGGCAATATAGATCCCGGCTCTGGTCTTTACCGCTTCCATCCGCTTTTTCACTTCAGCGGCGCCACAGCCCTGCTCTAACAGCTTCAGGGCATCCAGGATGCTCTGATGGAGGGGCGTTGACACGCTTCCGTTGTCTACAACAAAGACCTTCCCCTCGTATTTTTCTTCCTGCGCAAGCATCATGGCTGTCTGACAGGAACCGCTCAGACCACTGCTGATCGGAATATATAAAATATCCTGATATTCCAAAAGCGCCTTATCCCACAGCTTCATCACCGAATCCGGAGACGGCTGTGAGGTGCTGATATCCTCAAGCCGTCCAAGCCGCTCCAAAAACGCTTCCCGGGTAATATTGATCCCCTCATAAAAGCAGTCTCCATTCATATAAAACGGCATGGGAAGCACCTCGATCCCAAGCTGCTTTGCCTCCTCCTGTGATATGCCGCTGTGGCTGTCCGTCACGATTCCTGTTGTTCTCATTCAACTCTTTCTCCTTCATCCGCGAGACACACCGGTATCAGCCTTTCTGCACTTCTAAACAACTGCCACCGGCCTCTTTTTCGCATAAAAGAAATTATAGATCAAATTTTTCCAAAAAACAATAGACGGATTCCATCGGATTGTACAACTATTGTACCGTCGCCATCACATCTGAGACATCCACACTCTTATCGATCAGTCCGTTTTCTAGCATCCAGTCGATGTTTTCCTGCCAGCTTTCCTCCGTCTGACTCAAAAACTTGGCGTCTTCGGTCTCCATAAGAGGAAGAAGGGTCCGGCAGGACTGCTCTTCTACACTCTGGGTAAGCGGGAAGTTTGCTTCATTCTGGTTATTCATCAAAATTGCCAGACATCCGTCCGGATCAGCCTTGAAATCCTCAAATCCCTTTTTAGATGCACGAAGGAATCCGGCCACCACATCCGGTTCCTCCTCAAGAAGCTTATTGTTCGTCAAAAATACTTCCGCATAATAATTCGGGATCCCATAGCCGGTGACCGGAAAATAATTCAGTTCAAAGCCCTCCTCTTCCAGCTGAGGAACCTCGTGGTTGACCAGACAGCCGATGGTGGCATCCACCTTGCCGGCAGTCATGGAACTCATCAGATCAAAGCCGACATCCACCAGATTGACATTCGAGGCATCCGCTCCGACATATTCCATCATGCATTTTACCAACGACTCACTCAAAGCCGTACCGCCGTAGCCAACGGTCTTTCCTACCATATCCTTTGGACTTGTAATGTTTTTCTCCTTCAGAGAAAGGATAATATTAAGCGGAGACTGCACGATCGCACCTAAAGAGCGGATCGGTGCATCCTGATTGGCCACTGCCTGGATCAGATCATGCTGATAATACATACCGATCTCCGCTTTTCCGGCTGCAACCATGGTCAGCGCATCGTTTTCGTTGGATGGGAAGCGGATCTTTACATCCAGGCCCTCATCCTCATAATAACCGCGTTCTATTGCGGTATAGAGGAAGGTATGGATGGCATTCGGGTACCAGTCCAGAACCACATTGACCTCACGAAGGTCCTTTTTTTCGGAATCGGTGTTCGCTTCCTTCGCTGTGGTTTCTGTTTTGTCTGTCTGAGCGGTTTCTGCCTTTGTTTCTGTCTGGGTGTTGCTCTCATTCTTCGCGGAGGTACTGTTTCCACAGCCGCTAAGAACAGTAATACTAAAAACTGCTGCGGCAAGTGCAGCAGCAAGTGCTTTTTTTCTCATGTCTATTTCCTCTCTTAATCTCATGTACCATCGAAGTACATTCTGTATTTTCTAGTCATTTCTCCAGTAGATAAAATGCTTCTCCAAGAGTGTCACGATCCATACAAAGATCATGGCTGCTACAGAGAGAAGCAGGATCGGTGCAAAAACACCTGCTCCGTCCAACTGTGTCATCATGCGGCGGCTAAAATACCCAAGGCCGCTCTGCGCACCTAGCCATTCTCCGATGGCTGCTCCGATGATGGAAAGCGGCACTGCCATCTTGATCGCCGAAAAGAAATACGGCAATACGGCAGGAACCTTTAATTTCCAGAAGATTTGTGCCTGCGAAGCGCCAAAAGTAAAAAGTAACTCCTCCATATCCGTTCTCACAGACCGAAATCCATCAAACACCGTGATGGTGATCGGAAAAAAAGTGATCAGAACGGTGACCAGAACCTTACTCCAGATGGTATAGCCAAACCACATTACAAATAAGGGTGCCAGAGCCGTAGTCGGGATCGTCTGGGAAGCAATGATCAACGGATAGAGGGCTCTTCTTGCTGTATCATTGACATCCATCAAAACTGCAAGTCCCAGCCCCAGGACAATGGAGATCCCAAGGCCAATGGCGACCACCGACATGGTGGCCGGAAGATGTGCCAGAAAAAGCGGTTCCCTTAGTTCCCATAGTTTTTTCAAAATCTGAATGGGAGACGGAAGGATGTAGGCCGCATTCACCCCCATGGCACCCGCCTGCCAAAAGATCAGCAGGGCAAAGCTTAAAATCAGTGCCGGGAGGCTCCCGCTGCTATTATTTTTTTTCTTCATTTGCATCCCTCCTCAGCATCCGGATCAAACTTTCCTTCAATTCGATCAGCTCCGGTTTCGCCAACTCTTCTCTCGTGCGCGGATAGTCTGCCGGAACCTCGATGGAGCGAAGCTTTGTCATAGGCGTCTGCTCAACGACCAGGATCCTGCCGGACAAAAACACAGCCTCCTCCACATCATGCGTGATAAACAATACCGTTTTCTGATCCTGTTCCCACTGTTTTAACAGCCATTCCCGCATAGAAAGCCTTGTCAGATAGTCAAGCGCCGAAAACGGTTCATCAAGAAGCAAAAGATCCGAACCGGTTAAAACTGTACGCGCAAAAGCCGCCCGCTGCCTCATGCCGCCGGAAAGCTCGCGCGGATTTTTATTTTCCCATCCCGCAAGTCCTACCGAAGCCAGAGCCTCATCTGCCCGCTTTTGCATTTCTGTTTTTGAATATTTTCCCTGGATTTCCATGGGAAGCATGACATTTTCCCGCACGGTCCGCCACGGAAACAAAAGATCCTGCTGCGGCATATAACCGCAGTAATTTTTTTGCGCTGCGATTGAGCTGCCGTTTACAAGGATTTGCCCACGAACAGGTGTTAAGAGCTTGTTTACCAGACGAAAGATCGTGCTCTTGCCGCAACCGGACGGACCGATCACAGAGACAAACTCTCCATCCCGGATCTGAAACGACAATGCATCCATGATGGCCGCGTCATCTGTCTCATATTGAAAAGATACCTGATCAAATTCCAGCATCGGACTGCCTCATTTCCAAGGACATATTCCGGAAGGCCATTTCCTTTGCAAACCCTTTTCCACAAAACTCAAACGCATGGTTCATAGGGCCGGAGCCTGCTCCAAGATCCAGCATAGCTGCCAACGCCCCGGATATATAGGCCTTTGCCTGTTCCACTGCCGCATCCAGCTCATAGCCCTTCGCCAGATTGGAAGCAATCGCACTCGATAAGGTACAGCCGGTGCCGTGGGTATTTGGATTGTTGATGCGCTGTCCGCAAAACCAGCGGTATTCGCCATCCCGGTATAACAGGTCATTGGCATCGTTTAACTGGTGCCCGCCCTTTAATAAAACTGCACAGTGATAGGTCTCGCTGATTTTCTTTGCCGCCTTTACCATCTCATCTGCCGTGGTGATCTCCATACCGGAAAGGACCACCGCCTCCGGAATATTCGGGGTCAGAACGGTCGCGAGCGGAAACAGGCATTCCTTTAAGGTTCCGATGGCATTCTCACTGATCAGCCTTGCCCCGCTGGTGGCCACCATCACCGGATCCACCACAATGTTTTCTGCTTTGTACTCCTTCAGTTTTTCCGCGATCGCCCGTATCAGGCCTGCAGAGGAAACCATGCCGATTTTCACCGCATCCGGACGGATATCGGTGAATACGCTGTCGATCTGCTGCCTTAAAAACTCCGGTGTTACCTCAAAAATCCCCTGGACTCCGGTGGTATTCTGGGCTGTCAGCGCAGTGATCGCGCTCATGGCGTAAACGCCATTGGCCGTCATGGTCTTTAAATCAGCCTGGATCCCGGCGCCTCCGCTGGAATCACTTCCAGCGATCGTTAATGCTGTTTTCATCTTCATAATGAAACTCCTCTCTTGCATCTATATTTTTTAGGCGGCTCAAGGTGGTGCCCCCAATGCACCGCCGCAAAGGAACATTGCACAAAAAAGAAAAAGTGAAACCATGCAGGTGCATGGCTCCACTTTTTCTTTCTATTGCGCTGTATTGCGCTAAAGTCGCTTCCTACGTTGGCATGATCCAAATCAGGTATACGGGTCCCGGCGGGATTCAGCCAGCTCTCAGCCTGTTGCCACAGGCTCCCCGGTACTTATCTTATTCACTTTGCAAGAATCATGATACCCCTCTGCCTCTGTTTTGTCAAGCAATCCCTTTTCAAAAAATACAAAATGCGTTATAATGACCCTGATGATTATTGAAAAACTTGTTCAAAAAGTGAGGTTTTTTTATGGAAAAAAATGATATTATCCTGATACACGGAACAAACTATAAGGCTATGGCAAAAAAGGTCATGGAAGCCGCTCAGGTTGCTGAGGATATCGGCGACAAAAAGAAAAAAATCGCTTTAAAGCCGAATCTGGTTACGGCAAAGGCGCCCTCCAGCGGTGCCACCACCCACAGTGAGCTTTTAGCCGGAGTCATTGAATATCTGCAGGAGCATGGATTTGAAGACATCTCCATCATGGAGGGTTCCTGGGTCGGTGACCGCACGGGCGAGGCTTTCCGCGCAGCCGGTTACGATACCGTCTGCAGCCGCTATCATGTTCCCTTTATTGATCTGCAGCGCGACACCTGGAAGGAATACGACGCAGCCGGCATGAAGATTCGGCTCTGTGATCAGGCAGCTGCCGTAGATTATATGATCAACATGCCGGTATTAAAGGGACACTGCCAGACCACCGTTACCTGTGCCTTAAAAAATAATAAGGGTGTCATCCCGAACCAGGAAAAACGCCACTTCCACACCATGGGCCTGCACAAACCGATCGCCCACTTAAACACCATTGCCCGTAATGATTTCATCCTTGTAGACAACATCTGCGGCGATCTGGATTTTGAAGAGGGCGGAAACCCGGTTGTCATGAACCGCGTTCTTGGCTTTAAGGATCCAGTGCTGTGCGATGCCTTTGTCTGTGACAGCATGGGATATTCCATCGAGGACGTTCCTTATATTCCGCTCGCAGAAAAGCTCGGCGTAGGAAGCACTGATACCGCCCATGCCAACATGATCTACTTAAACCAGCCGGATCAGGCCGGAGTCAAATTCCGCATGACGCACCGCGTTCAGAAGCTGGCAGCTTATACCGAACCGAAGGATGCCTGCAGCGCCTGCTACGGATCCCTGATCTATGCACTGGACCGCTTAAACGATGCCGGATATCTGCGCCGCGGACTTCCCTCGGTTGCGATCGGTCAGGGTTACCAGAACCTGCCGGAAGGCAGCGCAAAGATCGGTGTAGGACGCTGCACCAAATGCTGTAATAAGAGCCTTGGCGGCTGCCCTCCGAAGGCTGCGGATATCGTAGAATTCTTAAAAGAAAACTGGAAGTAATAAAACCCCCATGCTTGCTGCTCGGTAGCAAAAGCATGGGGCTTCGTTTTTTCGGGACCTGCATCAGTCTGTAAAAAGCTGTACCCAGAAATACTGGTAATCGTCTACCGTCGTATAATAAAATCCGACAGCACTTCTCTCATATTTTCTCTTTAAAATATTATCTCTGTGGGTTTTCGAATTCATCCAGGCATTGACCGCATCCTCCGGTGTACTAAAACCCGCTGCTATATTTTCTCCCCAGATCGTGATGCCATCCAGGTCCACCCCGACCTCCTGCAGAGCCGTCTTAAAATAGGTTCCGTCCGGTCTGGTATGAGAATACGAATCCACCAGTTCCTCCGCCCGGATATCACAGGCTTCCTGCAAAAGATCATCATAATCAAGAGCAGTCAGTCCTGCCTGCTCACGTTCTGCATTGACCAGTTCAAAGCAAAGATCTGAAAATGCAGAAAGATTGGACGCATGGGAATTATAGGATACACTGTTGATCCTGGTCTCATCATTATCGGTATCATCATACATCTTTGTATTGCGTTCCGTATCGATGGTTTCCTTCCTTGTCTGCACTTTTTTGTCAACCGTCCAGGCACCGGAGTCATTTACCTCGCAGCCATCAATCTTTGTGGATACATACAGCCAACCGTTTTGGTCAAAGCGATAACATTCGCTTACTCCATCCTTGTTTCCGTCGATCCAGGCCCAGGCATTTCTTTTATAAGTGCCGTCATCATTCTGATACCACCAGTTCGAGGTCCCGTCCACACTGCCTTCCCGCGATGTATCCTGGATCCAGGTACCGGCAAAGGCCGGAAATGCCATGGCGGCAGACAAGGCAGCAGCTAAGATGAGTTGTGTTTTTTTCATGATTGTTCCCCTTCTCAGGTGCTTTAAGTTTTTCTTTATACAGCTACCATAGCACACTGAATTTTATCCGTCAATAGAGGGAACCATCTCCCCCGCCATTTGCCATCCTGTACAGCAGTCTCTTTTTCTGTTATACTAAGAAACAATGAATCCAAGGCACTGATAGACAGGAGGTTTACAAACCATGGCGAATCTGCCGTATTACGAACAAAAGGATATTGAAAATATTAAAAAGCTGCGGAAAATGACAAAGGAGCTTCCGGCATTCTGCACCGATTTTTTCCGCGGCATTGAGCCGCGCACCTCCACCCGTACCCGCATTGCCTATGCATATGATCTCTCTGTTTTTTTTGATTTTCTGCGCAAGGAGAACCCGATCTTTGCAAAAATGGAGCGTATCGATTTCCGTCTGGAACACCTAGAACAGATCACACTGAGTGATCTGGAAGAATATATGGAATATCTGAAATACCGCTTTAATGATCACAACCAAGAGGTGGTCAATAAGGAGCGCGGGATCATGCGTAAGCTCTCTTCCCTGAAGAGCTTTTATAATTACTTTTTTCGAACAGAAAAGATCACCGTAAATCCAGCTGCCCTCGTACAGCTCCCTAAGCTTCACGAAAAAGAGATCATCCGCCTGGATGTGGATGAGGTTGCCCTGCTTTTGGATGCCGTAGAAGAAGGAGAAGGGCTGACGGAAAAGCAAAAGGCTTTCCACCGCCGTACCCGTCTGCGCGATCTTGCCATGCTGACTTTGCTTCTCGGTACCGGCATCCGTGTTTCCGAATGCGTAGGTCTTGATATCAACGATGTGGATTTTAAAAACGGCGGTATCCATATTCACAGGAAAGGCGGCAAAGAAGTAACTGTTTATTTTGGAGCCGAGGTAGAAAATGCTCTGCAGGATTACCTGGACGAACGCTTTGGCATCGTCGCGGAGGAAGGCAGCGAAAATGCCCTCTTTCTCTCACTCCAGCGCAAGCGCATGAATGTACGCAGTGTCGAAAATATGGTCAAAAAGTACGCCAAGATCGTGACTCCGCTTAAAAAAATAACCCCGCACAAACTCCGCAGCACATACGGCACGAATCTGTATCGCGAAACCGGCGATATCTATCTCGTGGCCGACGTGCTTGGGCATTCCGATGTCAATACAACCAAGAAACATTATGCAGCCCTCGAGGACGAGCGAAGACGCAGTGCGCGAAATGCAGTAAAATTACGGGAATCCTGATTACTGCCCCATCCACGCTTTGAGGTCCCGCATCCGGATCAGCGCATCCCGTTTTCCAATGTCGTAAACCTCTTGCAGCTTTTTCGGATCACGCTCCAGGCGTCTGATCTCAAGGGCTTTATCCGGGCGAAACACAAAAACCTCCCCCTTATTTTCCAGTTCTTCAAGCTGCTTTAGAGTTTCATTGTAGCGCTCATGCCGATGCGCAAGGGCATTCACAAAGGCCGGATACTTCCGATAACGAAGCTTTGCCATGGCAAGCTGCTCCGGCTTTTTCTGATATCCCTTCGGGCGCGTCAGGATTACCACATTTTTCGTAAATCCCATCTCTCGAAATTTCATGATCGGAATGCTGTCCGTACAGCCTCCGTCCAAAAGCAATTTGTTTTCCGTTTTCACCAGCCTGGATACATGAGGAAGCGAGGCCGAAGCCCGAACCACATCAATCTGCTTTTTCATGTCAGTAATGCGCAGATACTCCGGCTCTCCCGTCTCGACATTACTGCAGACCGCATAGAACTCGGTTTTTGAACGGTCAAAGGCCGGATAATCATAGGGATCCAGTTGCTCCGGAAGATCATGATAGCAAAATTTCACATCTGCAATATCGCCTGTTTTCAAAAGATTCTTGATACTGATAAACCGGTCATCCCGGATATATTTCCTGTAATAGCGAATACTCCGTCCCTTTTGTCCGGAAACAAAGCTCGCTCCGTGAACAGCTCCGGCAGAAACGCCAATGACTCCGTCAAAGACAAGTCCATGATCCAGAAAAACGTCCAGAATGCCGGCTGTATACATGCCGCGCATTCCTCCGCCTTCTAAAACCAATCCCATTTTTTCGCTGCTCTTGTTGTTACTCATAAACGATCACTCCATTCTTGTGCCGCTGCCATGCGGGACTCATATTGACTGTAAAAATCCCGGCTGCTGTCATAGGGAAGCAGATAAAACTGCTGTAAAATATACATGCTGACTGACTTTGCAAGCTCAGGTGCCGCCATTTGGCCGGCAATCCTGATCCGAAGCTTCTTTAAAAAGCTATGCCACCCTGCAATATAGGCATCATACCGCTCCATATCCGGCGTGTCCATCCATTTTCGGATCTTTACTTTGCTGCGGTTTGTTTTTTTGCATTCCTGAACCTGCAAAATATAGTGAAATCCTTCCTCTTCATAATATCGTCCGAGCGGAAACAAACGACAGATCCCGGGCCGATACGGGTGAATGCTGCATCGGCCTGCTTCATTTAAAAAGGTACACTGCTCCTTCTCTCCGGTCAGTTTCAAATTTGGCAGGATAATGCCGTCCGCTACATTGAGCTCCAGATGATCAGCCAAAAGCTGCTGCATCGTCTGTTTTAAGCCGCCGGTCAGTCTCCATACATCATAAGGATCCAGCACGATCGTGTTACCCATGCCGCAGCAGCAGGAAGAACAGCCATCACAGTCATTGCAGCCAAGCTTTGCCATGTCGTTTAACCCATAGAATCTTCCATCGGAAATTTCTTCCAGACTTACATTTCTTAACACTTCACATATCCTCCCAGTTACTGCAATCCGGTTTTAAGTATCTCCCAGTAACGCTCTACCAGGATTCCCTTATACTCCGACATATGATCCTGATTTTTTTTGATCAGCTCTGTCAGTACCTCTACGGCTCCAATGACCGCCTGTTCCAGATCATCCCCGTTTAATAACCTTCCGGTCATGACGGTTGAAAAGATATCACCGCTTCCGGCCACGCGCACCGGCAGATAGGTAAAGGGCACTCGAAAATACTTCTTTTTCCGATGATCATATCCACAGACCAGATGCTCTCCGGTTTCCGAATCCTGTGCGCTGGTGATCACTACAGACTTTTGGGACAGCTGATGCAGTCCCTGTACCAGGTTTTGTAATTCCTCCTGCGAAGCCTGTTCCCGCCCCGGACAGATCCCGGTCAAGAAACCTGCCTCTGTCATATTCGGCACCATCACATCCGAACAGGAAACCAGCTTTCGCATGGCCTCCACGCGTTCCGGACCGATTCCGTTGTAAAGCTTACCGCCATCTGCCATGATCGGATCGACCATGACCAGTCGTTCACAGCCCTCTCTCGGTTTCCTGCTGCGGATATAAGAAAGGATCAGCTCTGCCTGTTCTTCAGAAAGCACAAAGCCGGTACAGATGCAGTCCGGATCAAATCCAAGCGCATCCCATACACAGATCGTATCGCGCATATAATCGGTCATATCCTGGATCCGAAATTTCCCAAAATCCAGTGTATTGGACACCACAGCTGTCGGAACCTGATACGGGAAATGTCCCATTGCAGAAAAAAGCGGAACCATAGCCGCAAGGGCAACCTTTCCATATCCCGGAAGGTCATTAAAAAGAACAATCCGTTTGCTTTCCATCTCAAATGTGTTCCTCTCTTCGGATTTTTTCAAGGAATGCAGCGCATCCGGCAGAAACATCCGTAAATGTCGCCTCAAAATCTCCCGTATACCAGGGATCTGCTACGTCCTTCCCGCTTCCGGTAAAGCTTAAAAGCTTATAAATCTTACGATCCCGGTCGGTACCGCCTGCAATGCGGATCATGTTTCGAATATTGGCTGTGTCCATGCCGATGAGATAGTCATAATCCTGATAATCCTGTTTTGTCATCTGTCTTGCATGATGCATAACCAGCGGAATATGCTTTTGCCGAAGCTTTTCCACCGTACCATGATGCGGCGGATTACAAATCTCCTCTCTGCTGGTGGCAGCAGAATCAATCTCAAAACGGTCTGTCAGGCCGGCCTGTGCTACAAGGTGAGTAAAAACGCTCTGACACATGGTCGAACGACAGATATTGCCGTGGCAAATAAATAGTATTTTTATCATAATCTCTCATATCCTCTCATATC
>CAVALB010000049.1:0-19419 GCA_963589345.1 uncultured Selenomonadales bacterium
GAATTTTCCGAGTGCGCGAGCATAGCGTCTCCCCGGAGGCCCTGTCTGAGCGTGCGAAGCACGCGAGTTTGGCCGCAGGGGAGACAATAGGCGGCGCAAGCGCACACGGTAAAAATTCCACAGGGTCTGCGTTTCTGTACGGCAGTCCCGGAACTTCGGACCCCTTTTGATTCTTATGAAACAATTCGTTAAATTGGCACTTATCACTCCATCAACACCGCGCACGCCTTCCTATAGCACCCTATACCATACTTGAGGATCGTTTTCATACCGTCTTCTATCAGCCTGACCGAATATTGACGTTTTTTTATCTGTTCCAGTGCCTTTTTGCAGGCAGCATCAAGATTTCCCTGCTCTGCATATTTGAGTTCTATGACAATTCCAATCCTCTTTTGTGGGATTTCGATCAGGATATCACTGTATCCCTCTCCTGACTCCGCATTCGATTTGATATACCAGTCCTCACGAAACCTTAAAAGTCCGAGCAAAATACCGTGATAAAAATTCTCTTTTTTCTCTTTTGTTGCAGTATCTCGAACACTGATCATATCCCACAGATAACGTTCAAAAAGATCCTGGATAATTTCCGGTTTTCCATTTGGGAAAGCCTCGCAGAAGGTCTGCAGCGTAGTTTCATCTTGTCTGACATTTTCCTGAAACCAGGATTGGATCTGCCTCACAAAGAGATCCTGAATTTCTCGATTTGGAATTTTAAGTTCGTATCGATCTGGCTCCAATTGTTTGCTCTGAGTAAGATACCCGGTTGTAAACAGAACACTCCAAAGATTGTCTATGGAAGCATCCAGTTCATGATACGTTAATTCCAAGTGGATGTTTTTTTCTATGGTTTTTCCGGCAATTAATTCCTCGATTTCTTTTCGCGTTTGCACACTGGCCCTATTTACAAAGCGACGTACAATATCATTGCTACTGGTGTTCAGCCAATAATTTTTCGGAAACAGATTCGTTTTTTCGGCGTGATCAGCGCAATAATTAATAACATCCCAAGGGCAGTAGATCTGTTTATCTCCAAAAACATAGCCATCATACCATGCTTTTACCGTCTCATACTCTTCTTCCATTCCATAATAGCGTAGCATAGAACAGACTTCTTCATCCGTAAATCCAAAATATTCATCAAAAGCAGAATCCACGATCGAATACACCTTAAAATTATTGAGTCCGGTAAAAATGCTTTCTTTCGCGATTCGCAGACAGCCTGTAAGCACGGAAAACTGAAGACTGTTGTTGGTTTTTAAAGCATTTCCGAGCATGCCCTTCAGACAGGAAACCATCTCGTCATAGTAACCATTCTGAAAGGCCTTATCCAGAGGCACGTCATATTCATCGATCAGGAGGATTACTTTTTTTTCATAATGTTTTTCCAGAAGTTCCGTTAAAGCCTGCAATGCTCCCGTCATCATGGTTTCACTCATCGCAGAGTTCAATAACTCCCTATACAGGGCTAGGTCAATTTCTGTAAGCTTCCTGCTTTCCAGTAAAAACTGAAATCGACGTGCTTCCCGGTTTATCAGCCAGATGATTTTTTCCTTGGCTTCTTCATACGAACGCGCATCTACACTCTTTAAGCTAATGGAAATGACTGGAAATTGTCCCATATAGTTGCTGCATATTTGGGGTTTTTCCATAATTTTTGTGCCGTCGAACAGAGTTTTATCGCATCCAATTTCAAAAAACTTCTGCAGCATACTCATATTCAATGTTTTTCCAAATCGTCGCGGCCGTGTAAACAGACTGACCTGACTCCACTCTTTGAGGAGCTTTTCAATTAAACCTGTTTTATCTACATAATAGAATTTTTCTTTTCTGATATCCTCAAAATTTTCCATTCCCAAGGGAAGTCTTAGGCATTGATCCATAGCAATTCCTCCCGATTGTTAATCCCGAAGCACCCGCCCAAGCTCCTCCACTGTCTCTGCAATGCGGCAGGCACCTGACTCCTCCAGCTCTTTTCGACTTCCGTAGCCGTAGAGGACTCCGATCGCTTCCATGTGATTTTGTCTTGCACCGTTCATATCATTTTCCCGGTCTCCGACCATGACGATCTCAGAAGGATCGGTGAGACCGCAGCTTTCACAGACATAGCGGATCACGTCGCCCTTATGGACTCTGGTTTCGTTCATATCGGCTCCGCCGATCATCTCAAAGTATCCGGCCAGGCCGAAATGCTCCAGGATCTTTATGGAATACTGCTCCGGCTTGGAGGTTGCCACATAGAGCTTGAATCCGTCTTTTTTTAGACCTGTAAGAAGTTCCGGGATGCCCGGATATACTGCATTTTCAAACATTCCCTTTTCTTCAAAATACTCCCGGTAGATCCCGACCGAAGCCTTGGCCTTTTCTAAGTCAAAGCCGTAATATTTCATAAAGCTCTCAACAAGCGGCGGTCCCACAAATACATTCAGACTCTTCTTATCCTCCACAAAGATGCCATAGTGATTTAAGGTGTAGGCTACGGAATTGGTAATGCCTTCTGCGGAATCCGTGAGGGTTCCGTCCAGATCAAAGAAAATATATTTTTTCATCCATTTTATAAGGAAACGTCGACCCTTTAGGGTCGTTTTTAACAATGTAGGAATGCCATTCTTTTGACTTTAGCCATTTGCTATGGCCAGCATTGCGTCTCCTATTCTCCTTTCACAAATGTAGTTTTGTCTTGGTTCCAAAAATCTTATTTTCTTATAGCTTAGACTACCCTTATTGACCTTCTCTCCCGATAAGTTTCGTATGTCGAAAAAGCCGGTTTGCCTTCTGCCGAAAATAAAATATTCGTTGCCTTGATACTCTACCTTGTCAAACAACCGGAATCCCTTTACTTTGTACTCTGACTGGTTAAGCTTACGCTTGCCGCCATTCAGAATGCTGAGCTTGTGGATTTGTCTGTTATGACAACGTACTTTCTTTTGATAAAACACTTCACCATTTGGTTTTGCATCAGGATTACCACTAATACATCGCGCATCGACAAAATGTTCCTTCGGGAGATTATGTTCAATCCTAATGTTTTTCGTTATGTACCCGTACGTCATCTGTGCTGCAATGCCGAGTGGCGTTAACTCTTCCTTGAGCTTGTTGTAGAACGTCCATCGCATGATACCCATAAATGTAGCATCACGGAATCGCATTCCACGCCTAATCGTTTTTGGAAGTTGTACTGTCCCTTTGTGATATCCGGTATGGCAGGTCTCACAGAGCGTGATCAGGTTGTTCGGAGCATTCCCTCCGGTTTTTCGACTCTCGATATGGTGTACATTGAGGATCTTGTCTTTCGACTTGCCTTTGCAGCACTGACACTGATGGCCGTCTCGAAACAGTACGTATTCCCGTATGTTCCAAAAGTTAAGTTGTTCGCCTTTCTTATAGTCGGCTCCTTCAATTTCTGGATTTTTGATCTTCTGAATGTCGAAGGATGCTGTCTCTACGATAACTTTGCTTATCGGCAAGAACGGCAGTATCTTTCGTACGACTGTGAGGTGCGATTCTGTCCTCTCGTTCACAGATGGCGCTAACCATCCTTCGCTACGCTTCCGGTTATCGAATCTTGCCTTGCGATATCTTGTTTTGCGGTTACGCCTTCCATGGCGAAGTTCTCTCCTTGATGCAAGCAGATCTACGATATCATTCCTCAACTCAATATCGGCCTCATATAAAACCCTACCCTCTGTTGTAGCTGATACTCCGATATGCTTACTTCCTGCGTCAATACCTAAGGATACGGGCTGTGTTGCATCGCCTGCATCATATAGTAATCTAATTGTAAACGAACATCTTTTAACTATCACAGCGCTTCCAGATGCAAGCATCCTTCGCACATTACCATGCCTTGCCGTTGACATAAGTGGATGCCCGTCTTTACTTATCACGTATACCATGACAAAGCACTCCTTTCTGTTGATGCGTAATTGCTGTAAGCCGGACGCATCACCGTTATGATACCTTCGCCAATGTTATCGCAAGGTTTTTGTATGCGGCACTGTTCCTACCCTCAGAACTGTTTAACCACATACCGTAGAGCTATGAGCTAGGTATTACACTCACAGGTACCTATTTCCCGGAAACCCGGATTCTTGCGTAACGTAGTGCTCGAAGCACTTAGGCTAGTCAACCAAGACTTTTGCAAGCCGCGACCCTTTAGGGTCGCGGGTTATTGACGATCATCTCCATTCTATGTCATTGATGTACTAGATTTTAGTATAACAGAAAACGTTTCTTTCTCCCAGTCTGTTTTTAAAGATCATACTGCTTTTCCTCTGTTTGAAACATGCGTGCCGGCACATAGCCAAAGAAAGGCTGCCACAAGGGCAGCCTTTCTTTCTATCACAACTTATAAAGTTTTCGTAACTGTTCAGAACCAACCTCCAAAATGCTTCGCATTTCGTCGGTGTGGCGTATCCGCCAAATAAAATTTCAAAATCAGCCTTAGAAATGCAAGCATTTCACGTCTGATTTACGAAATTTTGCTTGGCTCTGAACAGTTACAAGTTTTCAATTAGATCTGCGGGCCTGCTGCAACTAAAGCCTTGCCTGCTGCGTTGCCCTCGTATTTTGCGAAGTTCTTGGTGAAACGCTGTGCCAGGTCTTTTGCCTTGGTCTCCCACTCAGCAGCATCTGCGTAGGTATCTCTCGGATCGAGGATGCCGGTATCTACGCCCGGAAGCTCGGTCGGGATCTCGAAGTTGAAGTACGGAAGCTGTTTGGTCGGTGCATCGTTGATGGAACCGTTTAAGATTGCATCGATGATACCGCGGGTATCCTTGATGGAGATACGTTTTCCGGTACCGTTCCAACCGGTATTAACAAGGTATGCTTTTGCACCGCTCTTTTCCATCTTCTTAACCAGCTCTTCTGCATACTTAGTCGGATGCAGCTCCAGGAATGCCTGGCCAAAGCAAGCGGAGAAGGTCGGAGTCGGCTCGGTGATGCCGCGCTCGGTACCTGCTAATTTAGCAGTAAATCCGGACAGGAAGTAGTACTGAGTCTGCTCCGGAGTCAGGATAGATACCGGCGGAAGTACGCCGAATGCATCTGCAGACAGGAAGATTACGTTCTTTGCTGCCGGTGCTGCAGAGATCGGGCGAACAATGTTCTTGATATGGTCGATCGGGTAAGATACACGGGTATTTTCAGTTACGCTCTTGTCTGCGAAATCGATCTTACCTTCTGCATCCAGAGTTACGTTCTCAAGAAGAGCATCTCTCTTGATCGCGTTGTAGATGTCCGGCTCAGAGTCTTTGTCCAGGTTGATAACCTTTGCGTAGCAGCCGCCCTCGAAGTTGAATACACCGTTGTCATCCCAGCCATGCTCATCATCACCGATGAGGAGACGCTTCGGGTCGGTGGAAAGGGTGGTCTTACCGGTTCCGGACAGACCGAAGAAGATTGCGGTGTTTTCACCGTTTAAGTCAGTATTTGCGGAGCAGTGCATGGAAGCGATGCCCTTTAACGGCAGATAGTAGTTCATCATGGAGAACATACCCTTCTTCATCTCACCGCCATACCAGGTATTGATGATAACCTGCTCACGGCTGGTGATGTTGAAGACAACTGCGGTCTCGGAGTTTAATCCAAGCTCCTTATAGTTCTCAACCTTAGCTTTGGATGCATTGTAAACAACGAAATCCGGCTTGAAGTCCTTTAATTCTTCCTCGGTCGGTTTGATGAACATGTTGGTTACGAAATGTGCCTGCCATGCAACCTCTACGATGAAGCGGATAGCCATGCGGGTATCTTTGTTTGCGCCGCAGAATGCATCTACTACGAACAGTCTCTTGTTGGAGAGCTCTTTCTTTGCGATCTCCTTGACTGCTTCCCATGCTTCCTTGCTTGCCGGATGGTTGTCGTTTTTGTACTCGTCAGAAGTCCACCATACGGTGTCTTTGGAGTTCTCATCCATCACGATATATTTGTCTTTAGGTGAACGACCTGTATAGATACCGGTCATAACGTTGACAGCGCCAAGCTCACTGACCTGTCCCTTCTCATAGCCTTCCAGGCTTTCTTTGGTCTCTTCTTCAAATAACATCTCATAAGAAGGATTGTAAACCACCTCGGTGGTTCCGGTAATACCATACTGACTTAAATCGATATTTGCCATCTTCATTCAACCTCTCTTTCACTTTCCTCGATAATTTTTTTACCGAAATCGGATTTATTATCTCATTCTGTGAAGAAAAAGTCAATATTTCAAAGGTATTTTTCCATAACAAAATCCTTATATTTCATATAAACTTTGAATTATGTATACAGTGTTTTTTTAATTTTTCCCTTATGCACAAAAAGAGAATCCAACCGGACTCTCTTTTCGCTTTTTCGCTGTTTTTATCGAAAGAATTCATGCTTTTCATACTGGAACAAATAGGTGAGATGACCGTCAAACCAACTGACATTTCCTGCTCCGGAGCGTCCTCTGTTCATAAAGAATAAGGCTCCCTGCGAATAATCCTCCCCTCCCAGGGCTCGGTTTACAGCCTCTACGGTCTTATCCGATACCGCACAGCTGTTGATCCGCCCGTCTCCAACCGGCGAAAACTGGGATTTCTGATAGACCACGTCGGTGATGGTGGAAGGATACTCCTTGTTCCGTACCCGGTTGATCACAACATCAGCCACCAGGATCCTGCCCTTCATGTCACAGCCTCCGGCCTCTGCCTCCACGATTCGTTTTAAGACTTCATAGTCCTGGTCGGAAAACGAAATGACAGCGTTAGCACGCGCCGCCTCTGCTGCCGCATGACGGCGTTCTTCTTCTGCCTTTCTGGCAGCCTCCTCTTCAGCCTTTTTTCGACGTTCTTCTTCTACCTCGGCAATCCTTTGCTCGGTCACTTCCACGTTTTTCTTTTGTTCCCGGCGCACAGCCTCCTGTTCCTGTACATTTCTTACAATGGTCTCACCCACAAGGAGCTGACCGTTTTTTAAATGAGCAGGATCTGTAAGCTGCAGTTGTATCTTTGCTGCTTGAAACAGCTGCGTTTCCCCGGCTTCCTCTTCTTCGATCTCCTCCGGCATCTCTGCTAGGGTATCCTCGTCCTTCGGTGTATCCGCATAAACAGTCAGGGCATTATGTCCGCCTGCGGCCAGTCCTGTCGAAGAAAAAGTCATGACGGCTACCACTGCAGTTCCGGCCATGATCACGGCCGAGCTGCGGTAAAAATGCTTGGTCATGTTCACCCTTGGGATAAACATATTTTTCACAAGCCGGCATACCGCCCGGAGAAATGAGCAGATCAGATACATATCGTATGCTCCTTTCCTTCAAGTGCTGCTGCCATGCACGATGCACCGCATGATCCTCAGCAAGCAATTTGCCAAGTGATTCCCTAAATAAATCTCAAGGAGGACTCAAAGTGGGAGTTAAGCCCTAAAATCACTCACGTTTTTGTGTCAGGCGATATTATAGTGGGGACTGTAGGATAATGTCAATAAGTTATTCATACTTTTGTTACATTTGTCATCCTGTTTTTCCACATTTTTGCCACATTTTAACCCTTTTCACAAAGTTCATCCGCATAAAAAGCCATTTTTTTGTTTCATTTTTCTTTTCATTTTTTACGGAATTATTACATTTTTGTTAATTGTGACATGTAAAAAAAGAGCCGTTTTCGCTCGGCTCTTTTTTATGTAAACTTATTAACTCCATTTTTTTACAAAACTCTTGTTTCCCATCAAGATTTAAATCGTAAGGCTCGCATACTCTGCCTCGGTATAATTCTTTAAATCATCCGGATTTAAAATCACCTGAGCGCCTCGGATTCCGGCGCTGACTGCAATTTCATCAAACAAAACTGCTGTTTCTTCTATATAAGTAGGGAATTTCTTCTTCATGCCGATTGGGGAACATCCACCGCGGATATAGCCTGTGGTGGGAAGAAGCTCCTTCATGGGAAGCATCTCCACCTTCTTATCTCCGACAGCCCGCGCTACTTTTTTCAGATCCAGTTCCTCCGCCACCGGAATGCAGCATACCAGAAAGCCCCTCTTCTCTCCCTTTAATACCAGGGTCTTAAAGACTGAATCCGGATCCTCGCCGATCTGATTGGCTACATGGATGCCGGAAAGGTCATTCTCGTCCACCTCATACTCCTGAACACGGTAGGAAATCCCGGCTCCGTCCAGAAGACGCATCACATTTGTTTTTTCCTGTTTTTGCTGTTTCATAAAATCATCTCCCGCAACAGTCCCTGATTGGTCAAAATCACTCCGGCATTACGATCCTTCCTGCCACAGCACAGGCTGCCGCCGTTCTCGGTGATGCCAGATAAATTTCTACCTTCGAGGTTCCCATACGGCCTAAAAAGTTTCGGTTATTGGTAGCTACCACGCGCTCGCCGTCACTTAAGATACCTCCGGTACGTCCGCAGCAGAGTCCGCAGCCCGGATGGGTCACGATGGCTCCGGCTTCCATCAGGGTTTTTATTGTGCCGCAGGCAGCCGCCTCCTCGTATACCTTACGGCTGGCCGGGGTAACGATCAGCTTTACAAACGGAGCGACCTCTTTTCCCTTTAAAACTTCTGCTGCTGCCTGAAGATCCTCCAGACGGCCATTGGTGCAGGAACCGATAAATACCTGGTCAATCACGGTTCCTTCTAACTCGCTGACATTGCGGATCTTATCAACCTGAGACGGGCAGGCCATAACCGGCACAAAATCCTCAGCCCGGTAGTGCAGCTCCTTTAAATATACCGCATCTTCGTCTCCCACAAGGCTCTTTTGGAACTCATCAAGCTGAATCTCGCAGTACTCCTCTGTCTTTTCATCCGGTGTGAACAGGGCGCACTTGGCACCGGCCTCGATGGCCATGTTCGCCATGGTGGTGCGGCTGGCAATGCTCATGTTCTTGACACAGGAGCCGGCAAACTCCAGGGCACGGTAGGTAGCACCGTCTGCACCGAGGTCACCGATGAGGCGCAGGATCACATCCTTTGACATGACATGCTCCGGAAGGGTTCCGTCGATCACAACCTTGATCGTTTCCGGTACCTTTACCCAGAGTGTTCCGGTTCCGAGGATGGAAGCCATCTCGGTATAGCCGATTCCGGTGGAGAACGCACCGACACAGCCGTAGGTGGTCGTGTGGCTGTCAGTACCGAACACGACATGTCCCGGCTTCACATAGCCGGCCTCCGTCATAAGCTGATGGCAAATGCCGTCGCTGCGGTGGATATTTTTGATCCCGTACTGTTCTACAAAGGCATCACCCACACGGTAATGGCGGGTATCGTCCTGCTGACTGGCCGGTACCAGGTGGTCGTAGATCAAAACGACCTTGTCCGGATCCCAGACTTTCTGAAATCCCATCTCGTGAAACTTGTCAACGATAAACGGGATCATGATGTCATCGAGCATGACACGGTCTACATTCACCGTTACGATATCGCCCGGCTTCACTTTTTTGCCGGTATTATGTGATAAAATTTTTTCTATAATGGTCTGTCCCATGATACTCTCCTGTTTCTTAAGAATTAGTCCAGTCCATTGCGTTTACGCATGGCTTTGACCAGACCTCCGGCCTCAATGATCTCCATCAGATTTTCCGGCAAAGAGGCGATCGGATACTTTGTTCCCTTGTAATCCACATCCTCATTGACGGTAACGGTGATGGTATCGCCCTCCTTCACCACATCATGAAGTTCCGGCTGTTCTAACAAAAGCAGACCGTTATTGAGCGCATTGCGGTAAAAAATGCGAGCAAAGGATTTTGCAATGATGCAGGGAATACCAAGTGCCTTGATCACCTCCGGTGCCTGCTCTCTTGAGGAGCCGCAGCCGAAGTTTTTGCCTGCCACAATGATATCTCCAGGCTTAATCTGCCCGGCAAGCTCCGGGCGCAGCGGTGAGAAGCCGTACTGCTTCATATCTTCAATCGTTTTTAAAGCCAGGTATTCGGTTGGGATGATGATATCGGTATCGATGTCATCGCCAAGAACCCAGACTTTTCCTGTATACTGTGCCATACTTTTATCTTCCTTATATTTTTGGATCTTTGACCCCTGATATTATCATAACATATCTGCGGTGCAGATCTCGCCCTTGACGGCAGATGCTGCAACGGTTGCTGCGGAACCTAAGTAAACCTTGGAGCTCGGATGGCCGGCGCGTCCCTTAAAGTTACGGGTGCCGGTACTGATCAGCACCTCATTTTCCCCGATCACGCCCTGACAGCTGCCCCAGCAGACGCTGCAGTTCGGGTTCATCACGATCGCACCGCTCTCCATAAAGATCTGGATCAGACCTTCATCCAATGCCTGTAAGTAAACCTCGCGGCTCGCCGGAACCACCAGGAAGCGCACGTGGTCTGAGATCTTCTTTCCTTTTACGATGGCAGCACCTACGCGCAGGTCATCGATACGGCCATTGTTGCAGGAACCAAGGAAGGCCTCGTCAATGCGGACACCGCAGACCTCCTTAGCAGGAACTACATCATCCACAAAGTCTGGACGCGCTGCCACCGGCTGGATCTTTGATAAGTCGAAGGTATACTCTCTTGCATAAACGGCATCTGCATCACTCTGAAATACTGCCTTCGGCTCACGGCCTCTTGCCTTTAAATACTCCAGGACGATCGCATCGGCCTCAAAGATCGCAGTCTTTGCTCCGGCCTCCACAGCCAGGTTGCAAAGCACCATACGGTCATTGACGCTTAAGGTCTTCGCTCCGTCTCCGGTAAACTCCATCACCTGATAGTTTACGCCGTTGGCACCGATCTCGCCGATGATGGAAAGCATCAGATCACGCGGATAAACGCCCTCCGGGAGTTTTCCTGTTAAGTTGAATTTGACGGTCTCCGGCACCAGTACCCAGGAGGTTCCGGTCACCATGCCGTAAAGGAGGTCGGTACAGCCGACTCCGGTACCGAAGGCACCCAGGGCACCATAGGTACAGGTATGGCTGTCTGCGCCAAAGATCAGTTCGCCCGGGCATACATAGTTTTCCATCATGATCTGGTGGCAGACACCCTTGCCCTCCCAGAAATCAATGTTGTTTTCTTTTGCAAAATCACGCATCTTCTTCTGAGATGCAGCAGTCTTCGGGCTGTCTGCCGGAACGTTGTGGTCGACGATGAAGACCATCTTTTTCGGATCCGCAATATGCGGATGCTTTAATTTATTGTGATACATATCCACGGTCAGATGAGTGGTTCCGTCGTTGCTCATCATGCGGTCTAAGGTTACAGTGTGGATATCACCCGCCTTTACCTCCGGCACACCGGCTGCAAGGGCGATGATTTTTTCAGCAATCGTCATTCCCATGATCAAACTTCCTCCTTATTCAGTGATGCGATGAGTCCGCCCTGACTTAAGATCTGCTGCATATAAGGCGGCAGCTTCGTGCAGGAGTAAACGGTTCCATTCGCTTTCGCTGTGCCCTCGGTGAGGGAAAGCTCCATCTCATCTCCGGTGTTCACTGCGTCCGGAAGCTCCTTACAGACGATAACCGGCAGACCGATGTTGATGGCATTGCGGTAAAAAATACGGGCAAAGGATTTGGCTACCACAGCCTGAACTCCCAGTGCCTTCAAAACACTCGGTGCCTGCTCTCTTGACGAGCCGCAGCCGAAGTTTTCTCCACCTACGACATAATCGCCCGGCTTAACTTTTTTCGGGAAGTCCGGGTCTAACGACTCAAATGTATGGTCCTTCATCTCATCGATGGTAGGAAGCAGCAGATACTGGGATGCAATGATCTGATCGGTATCCAGGTCATTGTGAAATTTAAAAATTTTTCCGACTGACATAATGTCCTCCTGATTTTACAGTGGATCGTTTCACTTTTGATCCACCTTTTTTCTCATTTATTGCATTATAGCATTTGTGTTGGTATAATAACAATAGATAATACTCATATGTATTATAACACCTGGTTATAAACCGTCACTATTTTGTTCATTTTGGGGAGAAATTAATTTTATGGATCAGAACTTATCGCAATACCGCATCTTTTACGCGGTCGCCAAGGCCGGAAACATTTCCAGAGCCGCAAAAGAGCTCTATATCAGCCAGCCTGCCATCAGCAAATCCATCAGCAAGTTAGAGGACAGCTTAAATACCGTGCTCTTTACACGAAATTCCCGCGGCGTGCAGCTGACGGAGGAAGGGCAGGTACTTTTTGAACACACCCGCGGTGCCTTTGCCGAACTCTTAAAGGGCGAACAGGAATTAAAACGCATAAGAGAGTTTAACCTGGGGCATATCCGCATCGGGGTCAGCAACACCCTCTGCCGTTTCATTATGGTAAAGTATTTAAAGGGATTCATCGAACAGTATCCGCATATCAAGATCACCATCGAAAGCCAGCCCACCACCAGGACGCTGGATATGCTGGAACAGCAGCGCATTGACGTGGGGCTGGTCGTAGAACAGAAATCAGCCAAAAACATGGAGTTCATCCCGGTTATGGATATCGAAGATATCTTTGTAGCCACGCCGAGCTACTTGGAAAACTTGAGACTCCGGGAAGGAGCCGACACGGATGTGTTTCAGAGCGGCAACCTGATGCTGCTTGACAAAAACAACATCACCCGCCACTATATCGATGACTACATGAACATCAATCATATCGTGGCCAACAACCTCCTGGAGGTCACCACCATGGATCTGCTCATCGAATTTATCCGCATCGGTCTCGGAATCGGCTGTGTCATCAAAGAATTTGTCAAAGAGGATCTGGACTCCGGGCGGCTTGTGCAGCTAAACCTGGATACGCCGATCCACAAGCGCACCGTCGGCTTTCTGTGGCAGAGCAGCCGTACCTCCAAAGCACTGGATACTTTTTTGCAGTTTTGCAGGCAGGAGCAAAGTCGAAACGCATGACCGAGCGAACATGGCTGCCACCCGCATTTTCCCAACCTGTACCCATATTCGGTTGTACGCATTTCGCTCACACATGTACGAATATGACGGATAAAATCCGGCACAGGCGAACCTGTGTGAGTTAAGAGCAAGCGAACAACGATATGGGCACAGGTTGGAAAAACGTGGGTGGCAGCCCTCGTCACTAGAAAGCTCTCCGGTCGAAGCTTCCGCGGATGCCAAGCTCCTCCCGGTATTTTGCCACGGCACGTCTGGAAATAGCCATTCCCTGTGCCTTTAAAAGCTCTGCCAGCTTCTGATCGCTGTAGGGCTTTTTCTTGTTCTCCCCCTGGATCAGCTCCTTCATCTGCTCCTTGATCTGCATGGAGCCAACGGCCTCCTCGCCGCCCCCTGTTGAAACCGATGCAGAAAACAACTTCTTCATCAAAATGGTGCCGCCCGGATACTGGATATATTTCCCCTTGGTGGCACGGCTTACCGTGGAGGTATGGATTCCAATCTGATCCGCCACATCCGTCATGGTCATGGGGGTCAGGCAGCCATTTCCCAGAAGAAACTGCTCCTGGTTTTTCAGGATCTGTTTTGATATCTGCAGCATGGTCTGCCGTCTCTGGGTGATGCTGCTCATGACAAAGCGAACGCGCTCCAGCTTCTTGCGAAAATACGCGCCAAGCTCTGCATCGGAGGCCTCCTTCATCATCCTCAGGTAATAATCGTTGATGTGATAGTCCTCAACCCAGCTGTCGTTGAGTTCGATCTCCCATTTTCCGTTTTCCAACCGGAAGATGATATCCGGAACCACGTAATCCGTCCTGGATACGCCAAATTCTCCAAGAGGTCTTGGATTCAGCTTTGCGATCTGCTCGATGCAGCGGCGCACATCCGACGTTGTCATCTTCAGATCTCTGGAGATCGCGCTGATTTTTCCGGCCGCAACATCGGAAAGATGGCTCTCCACGACCTTATAAACCGGCGTATCCTTCTGCCCCTGCAGCTCCAGCTGCTTTAAGAGGCAGTGGGTGAGATCCGGTGCAAAAATACCATAGGGCTCCAGCTCCTGCAAAAGCTTCAGCGTCCACTTTACCTCCGATTCCTCTGCACCGGTTTTCTCCATCACCTCCGCAAGCGGCATTGTAAAAAAGCCGGTATCATCCAGGCTGTCGATCAGAAAACCTGCAAGCTCCGGATTGCAGGCACCTTTTGGGATCTGCTCTAAGAGATAGGTTTTGATATCCGCCTGCTCCGGCATCGGGATATCCTTTCTTCTGCGATCCTCCTCCTCGGCCGTATCCTCATAGGTTTGGCCGGAATACGGCACCTGCTCGTAGGTCTGACCGATATCCTCCTTATTTCCCGCCATATCATGATCCCCGCTGTAATCCAAAAGTGGATTTTCCAGGTATTCCTCCTGTAAAAAATTGCTCAGTTCCACACTGTCCATGGCTAATACTTCAAGGGACTGGATCTGACTCTGACAAAGCTGCTGTCTTTGCTCCAGTGAAATCCCATAACTAAGATCCATCTGCATACTCTTCTCCTTGCTGTCACATCCTGTGATACTTATCTGTTTTTCTGCTGTTCTTCCAGCTCACTCTGACGTTTTGCCATCCTCCACAGGGTGGTACGGCTGACCCCAAGCTCCTTTGCCAGATCCTTTTTCTTTTTTTTCGGCTTCAGATGATCATAGACATTCTCTGAAATCTCCGTTTCCGAATATACCGCTGCTTTCAAAGGAGCACTCTCCCGAAAGATCTTCAGCTGACAAAGCAGGTCGGTGCTGATCACATCGCTGTCATTCAACACGATCAGACGCTCACAGACATTGCGAAGCTCCCTGACATTGCCGGGCCAGCTGTGTTTCCTAAGGAGTGCCGCCGCATCCGGAGTCAAAGCCGGGATCGGCTTTTCCATCTCACAGGCAAACCTGGTCAGATAAAAATCCACCAGCTCCTGGATGTCCTCCTTGCGCTCCCTTAAGGGTGGAATGCTGATGTCTAAAAGATTCAGGCGGTAATACAGATCCGAGCGAAACTGCCCTTCCCGGATCTTTTCTTCTATATTAATGTTGGTCGCCGAAACCACCCGCACGTCGATCGGGTGCACGCTGGTGCTTCCGATCCTGCGGATCTCTTTTTCCTGGAGCACGCGAAGAAGCTTCGCCTGCAGGGTGATGGGGATCTCGCCGATCTCATCTAAAAAGATGGTTCCCCTATGCGCCAGCTCAAACAGGCCGATCTTGCCTCCCTTTGCGGCTCCGGAAAACGCCCCCGCTTCGTATCCGAAGAGCTCACTCTCCAGCAGGTTCTCCGGAAGGGCTGCGCAGTTGATCGCTACAAAGGGCTGATCCCTCCGATTGGAGGCCTGGTGAATGCTGTGAGCAAAAAGCTCCTTTCCGGTTCCGGTCTCTCCCACGATCAGTACATTGGAATTGACGCGGCTGTAGCGCTCTGCCATCTGGATATTGTCGCGGATGGCGGCACTTGAGCCCAGGATATCCTGAAAGGAATACTTGGCCGTCAGTCCCTTTTCCGAAAGTCCCTTTCGGATCTTTTGCTCCTCCTCTATGATCCGGTCAGCATTTCGGATAAAGATCAGTGCTCCGGACTCTGCCTCTTCCTCGGACAAGGCCTTATGCTGCACGTAGTAGCTGCTGCCCTTTAGCTTTAAGATCTGCTCCCGATTCTGATTCTCACGAATCAGCTTCTTCCATTCCGGTGAATGCTCCAATCCTTCGGCAGACTTTCCGACTGCCGATTCCACCGTAGACAGGTGGAAGATCCGGTAAGCCTGGTTATTAATATCCAGGATCTCGCCGTGTCCATTGACAGCCAGGATCCCCTCCTCACTGTGATTAAGCATTTCTTTTAAAATAGCAGCCTTGGCACGCTCCTGGTTGATGGTGCGCGCGGCATTGACCGCCTCCTGCGCTGCCACCTCCACCGCATCATAGCTGGTATGGATATGAATCCGCTTAAGCCCCATGCGGTCACAGATCCCGCACATGGTGCCGGCACCGACAAAGATATCGGCTCCATCCTCTAAGGCCTGTTTGATCGCTTTTTCTGTTGCCTCCTCGTCTGCCACATCATAGGTCGTGATCGAGGCTCCGCACAGCTCCTCCAGCTCTTCCATACAGCCAAAGGTTTTTTTTCGAAGGCAGAGGGCTATTTTCTTTACATGATGCTTTCTGCAGGCTGCGATCGCCTCAAACACCGCAAAGCTGCTCACATGGATTTCAATCACATGCTTCCCCGGAAAAAGCTTTTTTAATACATCATAGGTCATACCGCGTGCCACCAGCACATCTGCATCCGCATTCTGCGCCAGGGTTTCCGGGGTTCCGAATACATAGGTTGTCTCAATCTGTATATTCGGATCCCCGGAAAATTTCTGAGCCACATCCTCGAAAACCTGTTTCAGTTCCAGATGCGGCATAAACATTCTTATCTTTGCCATCTTGGAAATCTTCTCCTTTTATCAGACGGACATGTAACACGAAAAATCCGTCATATACAAACCACAGGACCATGGTAAATTATACCACAGTCCTGTATATTTTGTCGAAAACTTCAAGAAAGTTTCATATTTATATATTATTTATTCACAACATTCTGTGGTGCACCATCCAGCACGGATTTGATATTCTCCGCGGTTGTGTTCATAATACGCTCTCTGGCTTCCTTGGTTGCCCAGGAAATATGCGGGGTGATGATGCAGTTCTTTGCCTTTAATAATACGTTGTCTTCCTTGATCGGCTCAGAGGAAACCACATCCAGGGCTGCGGCTGCTACCTTTCCGCTCTCCAGTGCCTCATACAGATCCTGCTCAACGATGAGCGGTCCGCGGCTGTTGTTGATGATGATAACGCCGTCTTTCATCTTTGCGATGTTCTCCTTGCCGATGATGCCCTGGGTTGACGGGAACAGCGGGCAGTGCAGGAAGATGAAATCGGATTTTGCAAGAAGCTCATCTAACTCGACATAGTCAGCAACTGCTTTTCCGGCCTCGCTCTGGAATGCATCATAAGCAATGACATTGACATTCATAGCCTTTAAGATCTTAGCAGTGTTCACGCCGATACGGCCAAGACCGATGATGCCTGCGGTCTTTCCGGATACCTCGATCATCGGATAATGCCAGTAGCACCAGTCTGCATTGGATGCCCACTCACCGGCATGTACGGAATCGCTGTGATGACCAATGTGGGAGCAAACCTCTAACAGCAGGGCAACTGCGAACTGGCTGACATTGTCGGTGCCGTATACCGGAACATTCATAACCGGGATTTTCTTGGTTTTCGCATACTCATAATCTACTACGTTGTAGCCGGTAGCAAGCACTGCGATAGCCTTTAAGTTCGGGCACTTATCCATGGTCTCTTTGCTGATCGGAGTTTTGTTCATAACAACCACATCTGCGTCTCCGATGCGCTCTGCGATCAGCGGAGATTCCTCGTATGCGGTCCGGTCATAGACGGTCACTTCGCCAAGTGCCTCGATCGGTGCCCAGCTGATATCACCCGGGTTCTCGGTATATCCATCTAATACAACAATTTTCATCGTTCTGTTCTCCTTTTTGCGGTTATGTATTCTAGAAATCTCTTTGTACCTGTTTTTGTGAAACAGTTTTTAGTCCTCAACTAATGCCCATGCACGATTTAAGCAGCGCTTGGTGTTTGCCAGAATGATCTCATCATCCTCACCCGGTGCCAGGGTTACTTCCATGGAAAGCACCAGCGGATTCTTTGCATTGAAGAAGCCCTCTTCCTTAAGCACCTGCAGATAGTCGGTCAGCTGCTCTACGTCGTTGGCACTGTTCGGATAACCCAGTCTCGGATGCTTGTCTCCATACATCGGGCATCCCTCCTTTACGACTGCGTTGCCGAAATGAAGGTGGGTAATGTACGGTCTTAAAGTCTGGATGACGAATTTGGAGGTCTCATAGGTGGTCGGGAAATGAGACAGGTCTACCAAGAGACCGAAGTTATTGTTGGTCATGCGCATATCTGCTGCAAACTGTGCTGCATACGGAGCCGGTCCGATAAGAGCTGCCTTGTCCATATCAAAATCAAACACTTCCAGTTCTACATTCATGCCCTTCTTTGCTGCATAATCGCAGACATTGCGGGTGGTCTTTAAGAGCTGTGCGTAAGCCTGATCCTTGGTCTCCTCTTCCCATTTTCCTGCCAGGAAGGCGATACCCTTTGCTCCGAGGTATTCTGCCTCGTCCACAGCCTCGATCAGGGTTGCCTCTGCTTTTTTTCTGCCTTCCTCATCGATGTCGTTCGGATTTAACTTCGGTCCGAGCAGTCTTGGCTGTGCACCGTAGCAAACCTTTAAGTGGGACTGCTCCAGGATTTTCTTTACTTCCTCGCGCTCTGCGTCATCGGCACACTTGGTAACCTCGATGGCATCAAAATAATCATCAACAGCGATGCGTTTTACCTGATCTACAACACTGCGGTTTGGGAAGGACATCCAGCGAATGGTTCCTACCTGAAAATATTTGTGAATAGACTCTCTCATGTCAATTTCCTCCTGTTCGTTATGAATTATTACTCTAAACACTCTAAACAATTTCCCAGGCCAGGTCAAGGGTTCGTTTGGCACCTGCCAGGCAGATATCCGGGTCTTCGTTTTCAAAAGGCTTCACTTCAAAGCTTACGATTGGGCGATTTTCTTCACTGATAAAGCCAATCTCCATTAAAAGCCGCAGATAATCCGCCAGCTCCTTCACATCGTTTTCACTGTTTGGGAAGCCGAAGCGCGGATGCTCATCGCCGTAGGCCGGGCACTCCGGACTCTTGATGACGGTGTTGCCCATATGGGCATGACGGATGAATTTGCGAACCGGAAGCAGATTTTCCTCGATGGTCTCATGGATCATCGGGATGTGGCTCAAATCCACCATCAGGCCAAAATTGTCATACTCCTCGCAGATGGTCTGAGCATAACGTTTCACCCGATCCACCGGCCCGATCAGTGACTTCTTTGCGATGTCATAATCAAAGACCTCGCAGAGGATCGGCATATCTCCCTTTGCCTTTGCATAGGCACAAAGCTCTCTTGTGGAAGCTAAGAGTGCCTGGAAGGACTCTTCCATGGTCGCATCCTCATATCTTCCTGCCAGAAAGGAAAAGTCCTGCGCTCCGATCTCATAGGCCTCATCGATCCCCATTTTCAGGGAAGCAATGGCCTTTTGTCTTCCTTCTTCGTTTAAGTCATTGATGTTTAAGCCTGCGCCAAGCATCAGACCCTGACCGCCATAGGCTGTGACCATGTGCGCACCCCGGATCATCTCTGCGGCTTGCTTTCGCACGGCCGGATCCTTCATGTGGGCGATCTCCACTGCCTCAAAATAGGGATCAGTCACAATCTTTTTTAAACATTCCAGGATCGGCCCCTCTCCGGAGCCAACCTCTTTGTAGGATACATGAAGGATGGTTCCCACCTTCATGTATCGCTTCATGGATTTTTCCATAGCTTTCATTCCTTTCCGGTGGAACCTAGTGCACTGACACGTTCATATTTCAACTAATGACTTGTCTATTTTCCCATTGAACTGCGTTGACTTCAATCGACGATGCCACCG
>CAVALB010000050.1:0-19379 GCA_963589345.1 uncultured Selenomonadales bacterium
CGCGAATCAAGATGTCTCTCTTTTTATGCAAAATCACGAACTTGCTCATTTATAGTAAAAAGGACATGTCATCGGCTGCCAAAACAGCCGACAGCATGTCCTCTTGTTTTTTTGTTACTGCTTATCTGTTTCTTCCTGCTGTCCTTCGGAAAGCTCTAACTCTTCGATGCCGTCTCCCTCGGATTTTTCTCCGTCATCACGTACCTTGGCAATGCTTGCTACGCGAATATCAGAGCCCTGGTCGATATTCATCAGCTTTACACCGGAGGTGTTTCTTCCGATGACAGAAATATCCTCTACAGAAATACGGATTACCACACCGGCGTTGGTGATCATCATGATATCATGGTCATCATGAACAAGTTTTGCTCCTACGATATCACCGGTCTTCTCGGTGATCTTGTAGCAAAGCACACCCTTTCCGCCACGGTTCTGTGCCGTAAACTCTTCGATCGGGGTACGTTTACCCATACCGTTTTCCGATACGATCAAAAGCTTCTCGCCCTGGGTATCCATCTGCATGCCGACTACCTCATCGCCTTCATTTAACTTCATGCCGATAACACCCATGGATACGCGTCCGGTCACGCGAACATCAGTTTCATGGAAGCGGATACACTGCCCCTTCTTTGTAACCAGGAAAATATCCTTGGTATTGTCTGTTGGCTTAACCTCGATTAGCTCATCATTTTCCTTCAATACGATAGCCTGTAAGCCGTTCTTGCGGACATTTTCGTATTCCTTTACCGGAGTCTTCTTGACCATACCGCCGCGGGTAGCCATAAACAGATAATCGGTCTCATGGTATTCCTTCACCGGGATAATAGCTGTGATCTTTTCCTCCGGCTGAAGCTGCAAGAGATTGATAATAGCTGTGCCTCTTGCTGTACGGCTTCCCTCCGGAATCGCATAGGTCTTCAAACGGTATACACGTCCTTTATTGGTAAAGAACATGATATAGTTATGGGTCTTTGTCATAAGCAGATCCTCGATGTAATCCTCTTCGATCGTCTGCATACCCTTGATGCCCTTACCGCCGCGGTTCTGACTCTTGAAATTATCCACGCTCATGCGCTTGATATAACCAAGCTTGGTCATAGCCACGATGGTATTTTCATTCGGGATCAGATCCTCCATGGACATATCGAATTCATCGAAGCCAATGGCGGTCTTACGATCATCTCCGTACTTGTCGGAAATAAGTAAGATTTCTTCGCGGATCACTCCCAGCAGCTTTTTCTCGTCTGCAAGGATAGCCTTTAACTCTTCGATTTTTGCCATCAGCTCTTTGTATTCATTTTCCAGTTTCTCGCGTTCCAGACCTGTCAGAGCACGCAGACGCATGTCTACGATTGCCTGAGACTGGGCGTCACTTAAACCGAAACGCTCCATCAACTGCAGCTTTGCGGCCTGTACATTTTCAGAACCGCGGATAATGCGGATAACCTCATCAATGTGATCCAATGCAATCAGTAAGCCCTGTAAGATATGGGCACGCTCTTCTGCTTTATTTAAGTCATATTTGGTTCTGCGGGTCACTACATCTTCCTGATGCTTTAAGTAATAAGTAAGCATCTCCAGGAGATTTAAAACCTTCGGTTCGTTATTGACTAACGCCAGCATGATAACACCAAAGGTGTCCTGCAGCTGTGTGTGCTTTAACAGCTGATTCAAGATTACATTGGCATTGACATCACGGCGCAGTTCTATGACAATACGCATGCCCTGGCGGTCTGATTCATCACGCAGATCCGTAATGCCATCTACGCGTTTTTCCTTAACCAGCTCTGCGATCTTTTCGATCAGTCTTGCCTTGTTAACCAGATATGGAAGTTCTGTTACTACAATGCGGCTCTTGCCGTTTGGCAGCGCCTCAATATCAGATACCGCGCGCACGCGGATCTTGCCGCGGCCCGTGCGATACGCCTCCTCAATGCCTGCCTTGCCAAGGATGGTCGCACCGGTCGGGAAATCCGGACCCTTTACGATATCCAGAATCTCTTCCAGTGTCGTCTCGCGGTCTTCCTCGATGCGGTTATCAATCAGCTTTACCACTGCACTGATCACCTCACGCAGGTTGTGCGGCGGGATATTGGTAGCCATGCCGACCGCGATACCGGTCGTGCCATTCACCAGAAGATTCGGGTATCTGGACGGAAGAACAACCGGCTCTTTTTCGGTCTCATCAAAGTTCGGACTGAAGTCTACGGTATCTTTTCCGATGTCAGCCAACATCTCCATGGAAATCTTGCTCAGGCGAGCCTCGGTGTATCGCATAGCTGCAGCGCCGTCGCCGTCCACTGAACCAAAGTTTCCATGACCGTCTACCAACGGATAACGAGTAGACCATTCCTGCGCCATATTAACAAGAGCTCCATAGATCGAGCTGTCGCCATGCGGGTGATATTTACCCATGGTATCACCGACGATACGCGCACATTTTCTGTGAGGCTTATCCGGGCCATTGTTCAGCTCGATCATTGAGTAAAGCACACGGCGCTGAACCGGCTTTAAGCCATCCCGCACATCCGGCAGGGCGCGGGCCGCGATAACGCTCATGGCATAATCGATATAGGACTTTTCCATGGTGGATTTCAGATCTATATCATGAACTTTATCAAAAATGTTTGGTTCCATATTGTTCTCCTTGTTGTCTCATTCCATCAGAAAGCACCTGCTTTCTGTCAGCATTTCCGTTATACAGCATCAAATATCCAGGTTCTGTACGTATTTTGCATTGGCCTCGATAAATTCACGACGCGGCTCAACCTGATCTCCCATCAGAGTGGTAAAGGTCAGATCCAGCTCAGAGGCTACATCATCATCCATATTTACACGCAGAAGAATACGACGCTCCGGATCCATGGTAGTTTCCCAAAGCTGCTCCGCATCCATCTCACCAAGACCTTTGTATCGCTGGATCTTGTTGTTGTTGTCACGGCCCACTTCCTTGATGATCTGAGCAAGCTCCTCATCACTGTAGGCATACCAGATTTTTTTATTCTTTTCCAGCTTGTATAACGGCGGCTGTGCCAGATATACATGACCCTGCTTGATCAGCTCCGGCATAAAGCGATATAAGAAGGTCAGCATCAGGGTGCTGATATGCGCACCATCCACATCCGCATCGGTCATGATAATGATCTTGTGATAGCGCAGTTTTGAAATATCGAAATCGTCATGGATTCCGGTACCAAAGGCGGTAATCATGGCCTTAATCTCTGCATTCGCATAGATCTTATCCAATCTCGCTTTTTCCACATTTAAGATCTTACCGCGCAGCGGCAGGATAGCCTGGGTATCTCTGGAGCGTGCTGTCTTTGCTGAACCACCCGCAGAGTCTCCCTCTACGATAAAGATTTCACATTTTTCCGGATCCTTATTGGAACAGTCCGCTAACTTTCCCGGAAGTGCCATGCCCTCTAATGCAGTCTTTCTTCTGGTCAGATCACGCGCCTTTCTTGCAGCAGCACGGGCACGCTGAGCCAGAACCGATTTCTCACAGATCGTCTTTGCAGCAGTCGGGTTCTGCTCCAGGAAATAAGTGAGCTGTTCACTGACAACGCTGTTTACTGCGCCCATCGCCTCACTGTTTCCAAGCTTCTGCTTGGTCTGTCCCTCAAACTGCGGTTCCTCGATCTTGATGCTGACAATGGCTGTCAGGCCTTCTCGGATATCCTCACCGCTTAAATTCGGCTCACTGTCCTTTAAGAGCTTGTTCTTGCGGGCATAATCGTTGATGGTCTTGGTCAGAGCATTTTTCAGACCGGCCAGATGCGTACCACCCTCCGGTGTGTTGACGTTGTTAACAAAGGTATAAATATTTTCTGTATAGGAATCGTTGTGCTGCATGGCAACCTCAACGAACACATTATCACGAGTTCCCTCACAGTAAATGACATTGTTATAAAGAGCTGCCTTGCCTTTATTTAAGTAGGTGACAAACTCCTGGATACCGCCCTCATAGTGGAATACTTTTTCTTTTTTCTCTTCCCGCTCATCCTTCAGGGAAATCTTCAATGCCTTGGTCAAAAAGGCGGTTTCCTGAAGACGGATGCGCAAAACCTCAAAGTCATAAACCGTCTCTTCAAAGATTTCCGGATCCGGCAGGAAATGGACCTCAGTTCCGTGCTGATCCAAAGGACATTCGCCTACTACCTTTAACGGATACATAACTTTTCCGCGCTCATAGCGCTGCTGATAGATCTTTCCATCCTGGAACACGCGTACCTCAAGCCAGGTAGAAAGTGCATTTACAACGGATGCACCTACGCCATGCAGGCCGCCGGATACCTTGTATCCCCCACCGCCGAATTTGCCGCCGGCATGCAGGATGGTAAAGACAACCTCAACAGCCGGAAGACCGGCTTTTTTCTGAATGCCGACCGGAATTCCGCGTCCGTCATCCAGCACCGTGATAGAATTATCCTCGTGAATGGTGACATCAATCCGGTCGCAGTATCCGGCCAGCGCTTCATCTACCGCATTATCTACAATCTCATAAACCAGGTGATGCAGACCCCTGGACGAAGTACTGCCAATGTACATTCCAGGTCTCTTCCGAACTGCTTCCAGTCCTTCCAGGATCTGAATCTGGTCTGCTCCGTATTCTGCACTCATGTTATTTCCTCCTAGTCAAAAAAATCTTCAGTTTTCACTTGTCACGGTTCCGTTCACAACGCGAAACAGCTGATCCATATGAAAACGGTTGTTTACAAAATCTTCCAGCCCTGTACAGGTAATCATGGTCTGGATATGGTCGATGGCAGATAAAAGATGATTCTGCCTTTCTCCGTCCAGCTCCGAAAGGACATCGTCCAGAAGCAGGATCGGATAATCACGCACCAGTTTTTTTACCAGCTCAATTTCGGCAAGCTTCAAAGACAGCGCCGCAGTGCGCTGCTGCCCCTGAGACCCGAACTTCCGGATATCAATATCACCGATATAAAAACCGATATCATCCCGGTGCGGCCCGACCAGGGTTGTTTTCTGCTTCACGTCCTGGCTGCGGCTTCTTAAAAGACTTGCTTCCAGCTCCTTTGCACCGGAATTTGGATCATACACAATCACCAGGTTTTCCTTGCCTCCGGACAGCTTTTTATGGATTTCGCAAATGATCTCGTTGAGCTGCCCGATGAATTCTTCCCGAAATCGAATGACCTCTTTGCCGTATTGTACCAGCTGCATGTCCCATACATCCAGCGTTTCCTCGTATTCCGGGTGAAAGAAAAGCTCCTTCAAAAGTTTGTTTCGCTGCATCAAAACGCGGTTATAGGACACCAGCGAATGAACATACAGCTTATTTAACTGACAAAGCTCCAGATCAATGAATTTCCGACGCTCTGCCGGTCCGTTTTTTATAAGGTTTAGATCCTCCGGCGAAAAAAACACCACATTAACAATGCCAAACAGTTCACTGGCTCTGCGGATCGGAATTCCGTTGATTGCCACACCCTTGGCTTTATTTTTCTTTAAATGCATATCAATGCGGTACGGAACATCTCGCTTTCGGACGGTAAGCTTAATATGGGATTCATCGTTCTGAAAACGGATCATGTCCCGGTCCTTGCTGCCTCTGTGCGATTTTGTCGTACAGCAGACATAGATTGCCTCCAGGATATTCGTCTTTCCCTGCGCATTATTTCCGTAAAGAATATTGGTACCCGGAGAAAATTCCATATGCAAATGTCCGTAATTTCGATAATCCTGAAGCTCAATAGACTCTATGATCATACTATAATCCGGATGGTCTCTCCCTGAAAGGTCACTTCATCGCCATCATGTAATTTTTTTCCGCGCTGGTACTCTACACTGCCGTTTACCTTTACCAGGCCATCCTCAATGGCATATTTTGCATCTACTCCGGATTCGCATAAGCCGGCTGCCTTTAAAGCCTGACCTAACTTGATATATTCATCTCTTAATTTAATAGTTTCCATAATTTTCCTCTCTTAAACGAGTCACTAGTGCATCGTTTCATAAATAACTGGCCAAATCACGCAGGATGCAGATTCGAGTGTGCAGTTCAAAAAACGTAGGCGTAGCGGGCTACGCTGAGGCTTTTTGGACTGTGCAATCGGATTTGCAGACAAGCGAATTGGCTAGTTATTTTGTAAACGAGGCACTAGGCCTCATTGATAAAGTTAACAGGCAGGATCAGATAGATGTAGGTTCCTTCCTCATCCCGAATAAAACACGGAGATTTTGGACTCAGCATGTACAGCTCCACATCTTCATCATCAATGACGCGCAGTGCATCCAGAAGAAATTTCGGATTAAATGCGATCATAATGTCCTTACCGGATTTACGTACCGGTACATTGGCATTCATGGAACCGAAAGCCGATTTCACTTTCATATTTACCATATTGTCTTCCACGTTCATGATGATCGGCTTGCGGTCACTGTCCCTGATCAGGATCATGGCGCGATCGATGCTGTCCATGAACTCACGTTTATTCAGCCGGACACGCGTCTCATAGTCTCTCGAAAGCATATGATCGATCCGGAAATACTCGCCTTCGATCAATCGAGAAACGACGATTGTATCGTCAAATTCAAACAAAATGTGATTTTGGCTGAAATAAATAACGACCTCTTTTTCGTTGTCGCCGGTCAGGATCTTGCTGACCTCGGAAAGCGTCTTGCCTGGAACGATAACCTTATGATTATCATAATGTTCCTTCAGTTGGATATTACGGATAGAAATCCGGTGTCCGTCCAGGGAAACCACCTTGAGAAAATCATCCTTTACTTCCAGGAGTTCCCCTGCCATCATCTTATTGCTGTCATTTGGGGAAATCGAAAAAATAGTCTGACGAATTGCCTCTTTTAATGTAAATTGACTCAAACAAATATGTTTGTCATGTTCGATATAAGGAAGATAGGAAAATTCTTCTCCATCGCGGCCCTGGATATTGAACATTGCATTTTCGCATTCGATTGTCGTGTTGAAATGATCATCTGAACTAATACGGACCGTGGTATCTCCATCCGGCAATTTTCTGACAATTTCTGAAAAAAGCTTGGCATCCAATGCAATTTTTCCACGTTCGAGGATCGATCCCTCCACCTTTGTTTCGATTCCCAGCTCCATATCATTGCCGGTCAGCTTGATTTCGTTGGTATCTGCATCGATGAGGATACATTCGAGGATCGACATGGTGGTTCTGGCCGGAATCGCCTTGGATACAATATTGATTCCATTTAAGAGAAGATCCTTCTTAAATTCGAGCTTCATGTTGATAACTTCCTTTCTGTCAGTTCAGGGTCTTTAAAAAGATATATAAAATAAAATTTCGTCGTAATCGTAGTAGGGGATGTGGATTTGTGTAAAAGTCAATCCAGCCCGTAAAATCAAAGGATTTGAGGTCGTGAATAAGGGTGTTGAAAACTCACGCAAATCGTCTGGATGATCGGGATGTTATCCACATGCGTCTGATGTTGAAAATTGGTCCTGAAAATCATCCACAGGCAGCCCACAGTTAATCCACTGCATATCCACAGAAAAATGTGAATAAGTGGGAAAAAGGAGCGCTTCACGTTTTATGTAAACCAATTTATTGTGGACTGATCTTTTTTTTCAGGATGTCAATGGTATTCTGAAGGGATGGATTCTTCTCCAGATCGGCACTGATCGTTTTGATTCCATGGAGAATGGTGGTATGATCACGGCCGCCTAAGGCCTTTCCGATATTTTGCAGGCCGGTTTCAGTCATGGTACGGCACAGATACATTACGATCTGACGCGGATAAACAATATCCTTGCTGCGCTTTGCAGATGTGATGTCAAGCGGAGTAAGGTTAAAATGATCGGCAACGATCTGGATGATAAATTCCGGCGTCACTTCCTGGGAGTCTCCCGGTGCAATGATGTCTTTGAGTGCTTTTTCAGCCAGTTCAATGTCGATCTCACGATTTTTTTCCAGCTTGGAAAGGGCAACCACCTTGGTTAAGGCTCCCTCAAGCTCACGGATATTGGACTTGATGTTGGTGGCAATGTACTTGATCACTTCATTATCAATATTGTAACCTTCCAGTTCCTCTTTTTTGCGAAGGATTGCCATTCGTGTTTCATAGTCCGGGGATTGGATATCTACAGTCAGTCCCCATTCAAAACGGGAGCGCAGCCGTTCCTCCAGAGTCTCAATTTCCTTCGGCGGTTTATCGGAGGAAATAATGATCTGTTTTTTGGCATCATGAAGGGCATTGAAGGTATGGAAAAATTCCTCCTGTGTACTTTCCTTGCCGATGATAAACTGGATATCGTCGATGAGCAGAACGTCATTATTGCGGTATTTTTCACGGAATTCCGTGGTGGAAATATTGTTTTTATTACGGATTGCGTCGATCAGCTCGTTGGTAAACTTCTCAGAAGTAACATAAAGGATTTTAGCCTTAGGGTTGTTCTTCAATATGAAGTTTGCGATGGAATGCATGAGGTGCGTTTTGCCAAGACCTACGCCTCCATAAATAAAAAGCGGGTTGTAAATTTCACCCGGAGATTCGGCTACTGCCAGGGATGCTGCGTGTGCCAGGTTGTTGTTGGCACCGACAACAAAGGTATCGAAGGTATATTTGGGATTTAGATTTGCATTCTGCAAGGTTGCCTGGCTGACGGGATTTATGTTGCCCTGAATCAGCTGGGACGAGGCTGCAGGTGCAGGAACAATATCTTCTTCAACAAGAAACTGAACCGTGTCACATTTGATGCCGGTGACTTCCGCAATGGATACCATGAGCATGGTGCTGTATTTCTTCTTAATATAACCGAGAAAATTGGCATCCGGAACAATGATCTTTACGAGGTTTCCCGGTTGCGTGAGGTCGTAGACCTCCAAGGGAAGAAGCCAGGTATCAAAGGAGACATCGGAGATGTCATATTCTTCTTTTAAGTATTTTAATATATCATTCCATTTTTCTTTCAGTGTTTCTAACATTGGTTCCGTCTCCTGTGTTTAATCTTAGATCTATCCACAGTTTCTGTGGAAAAAAAAGGATCGTTTGTGGATATGCGAAAGCACCCAATCTAGAAACATTGTATACCATAAACCGCTGTTTTTCAATGAAAACTGAAAAAACTTGGGCTTTTTTTGAAAATTATCAACAGACTTATCCACAACTTGTGGATAACTTATTCACAGTATCAACACCTAGTATGTTCATGGATTTAGAGTAATAGTGGATTTGTGTGGATTTCTAAGGTTACCTTTTTTAAAGAAAAGGCTTGACGAACCCGCATGGATTCTATATAATTGAGAAGATGTTTAATTAAAATAGTCGTAATGTGTTCAATCAAATAAGCGATGAAAAAAAGGAGGTGCCGCAACATGAAGATGACTTTCCAGCCGAAGAACAGACAGAGATCTAAAGTTCATGGCTTCAGAGCTAGAATGAGTACTCCAGGTGGAAGAAAAGTATTAGCTGCAAGAAGAGCAAAAGGAAGAGCAAAATTATCCGCTTAATGAATCAAGGTCACAAGAAATTGTGGCCTTTTGTATTAGTAGGATTTATCGATCTGTATGGTGGTAACAGAAGATGAAACGATTTCCGAGTATTAAGAAAAATTCTGATTTCCAGGCAATTTACCGAACTGCGAAATCCTATGCCAACCGACAGTTGGTTATGTATGTAAGAAGGACTGATGCATCTCAGTCAAGGATTGGGATCTCAGTCAGTAAGAAAGTTGGAAACAGTGTGGTGAGGCATCACCTGGCCCGGCTGGTGCGGGAGAGTTTCCGATTGAACAGGAACACATTGGAAGAAGGATTAGACATCATCGTGGTGGCTCGTGTCGCTGCAAAAGATTCAGAATACAAGACAATTGAGCGTGCATTTATGCACCTGTGCGGACTGCATAACATTATAAAAGAATCGAAGTGAGAATATGATAAAGAAGCTTCTTATATTAATGATACGTGGTTATCAGATTTTTTTATCCCCGTTAAAGGTAACGACTCACTGTATTTACACGCCTACGTGTTCTCAATACGCCATTGAAGCACTTACCAGGTACGGCGTGGTGAAAGGTTTATGGTTGTCTGTGAAGAGGATACTGCGGTGTCATCCATGGGCAGAAGGCGGTTATGATCCAGTTCCGTAACACATGAGGAGGTAGCACATTGGATTACTTAGTATTGACGAAGGTCCATGGGGCGATTCTGGGTCCGATTTCCCAGATTCTCGGATGGATCCTGAATGTGTTGGTTACGTTCACCAATTCCTTTGGTGTGCTTAACATCGGTTTATCCATTATTTTATTTACCCTGGTTGTGAAAATACTGATGTTCCCGATGACGATCAAGCAGCAGAAGGCATCCAAGCTGATGGCTGTCATGCAGCCTGAGCTTCAGGCTATTCAGGCAAAGTACAAGGGAAAAACAGACAACGACTCCGTAATGAAGATGAACGTGGAGACGAAGGCTGTTTACGAAAAATACGGCACGTCCATGACTGGAGGTTGTCTCCAGCTGGTGATCCAGATGCCGATCCTGTTTGCTTTGTACCGCGTGATCTATTGCATTCCGGCTTATGTTATGCCGATCAAGGAACATTTTATGAACGTGGTTTACGCATTGACCGGAACAACCTCTGCAGCCTCCCTGACTGAGGGGGCAGCAGCAGACCTGCTCCAATTTGCGAATGACCACAATATCTCGTTAACCGGTGTCAATCCGATCGGAGATTTAACCGGTGTGAGCGGAGAGGCTCTGGCAAACAAAATGGTCGACATCCTCTACAAGCTGAATCCGGCTCAGTGGAGTGATCTGTCTCAGGCATTTCCGAATGCTGCATCGATCATTTCTGATAATGCGGCTACCATCGAAAAGATGAATACCTTCCTTGGCATCAATCTGGCATCCAATCCGTTTAACGGAAGCTTTGTACCGAACCTGGCATGGCTGATTCCTGTTTTAGCAGGTCTGACCCAGTATGCAAGTACCAAGCTTATGATGGCATCTCAGCCGAAGAAGAAAAACAATGAGGAAGACATGAGTTCCCAGATGATGCAGAGCATGAACGTGACTATGCCGCTCATGTCTGTATTTTTCTGCTTCACCTTCCCGGCTGCTATCGGTATCTACTGGGTAGCCAGCAGTACCTTCCAGTTATTGCAGCAGTTAGTCGTAAATTCTTATCTGAATAAGGTAGATATGGATGAGCTGATCCGCAAGAATGTAGAGAAGGCAAATAAGAAACGTGCGAAAAAGGGTCTTCCGCCTCAGCATGTAAACCAGAATGCGACGGCAAGCTTAAAGCATATGCAGGCAGTTGCAGAAAAGGAAGAGGCAGATCGCGCAGAAAAGCTCGAAAAGAGCAAAAAACAGGTGGAAGCATCCAACAGCTATTATAATAAGAATGCGAAACCGGGAAGTCTGGCATCAAAGGCCAATATGGTTGCCAGATATAATGAAAAAAACAATAACAAATAAGGGGGTAGCACCATGGATGGAAAGATTACAATCTCTGCCGGTACATTGGACGAGGCAATCACAAAAGCATTGATTGAGCTGCAGACGACCAGCGAACATCTTCAGTATGAAGTGGTCCAGAAGGAGAGCACAGGTTTGCTGGGCATCTTTGGTAAAAAACCCTGTATCATCGAAGCTCATGTGATGAGCGAGGCGGAGGAGAAGGCGGCCGCTGAAGCAAAAAAGTTGGAAGAAAAAAAGGCAGCAGAAGCAAAGAAAGCCGAAAAAGCAAAAAAAGCGGAAGAGGAAAGAAAGGCTGCTGCTGCGGAGGCTGCGAAGAAAGCAGAGGAAGCAAAGAAGGCAGAGGCGGCAAAGGCAGTAGCTGCAGGATCAACTCAGGCAGCGAAGGCTCCTGAAAAACCGGCGCCAAAGAGTGAGGCTGTGAAGGCAGCACCGGAGACGGAAAAGGAAATCTTTGCAGAAGAGGCTCCGAAGAAGGCAGTAAAGATTAACGAAGAGGCAGTGAAAAAGGCTGCGAAGGAATTTTTGGATCAGGTATTCGGTGCAATGGGCATGCAGGTTTCCATTGAGACCTCCTACAATGCCGGTGACAGAGAACTTCTGGTTTCCATGGAAGGTGATGATATGGGAATCCTCATCGGAAAACGCGGTCAGACTCTGGATTCTTTACAGTATCTGGTAAGTTTGGTAGTAAATAAGGAAACGGAAGGTTACCTGAGAGTAAAGCTTGATACCGAAAATTACCGCGAGAGAAGAAAGGATACATTGGAAACGCTGGCGAAGAACATTGCCTATAAGGTAAAACGCACCAAGCATCCGGTATCCTTAGAGCCGATGAATCCTTATGAAAGAAGAATCATCCACTCTGCACTTCAGAATGACAAATATGTCACGACCCGGAGTGAGGGCGAGGATCCGTTCCGCCATGTGGTGATTGCATTAAAGAAGGAAACACCGGCAGGCGGAAGAAAAGAACGCTATGGTTCACGCCGTGATAATCGTGCAAGAAACAAAAACGCAGAAAATAAAAATGCAGAAAACAGAGCCCCGAAGGCCGAAGCTGAGAAAAAAGCGGAAGCTGTGACGACAGAGGAGTAAGCGTTTGAATTTGCGTGAGCTGTGAGCGGACAGTAATGAAAGATATAGAGCAGGCGGGTGTCTGGTAGTGGTTTGGCCACCACCTGACATCCGCCTGTTTTTGTAGGCCGCTCACTTTTTTATAACTATAGGAAAAAATTGTGTTAGGATCGGTCTTTAGAAAACCGGTCGGAGGAAGTTATGCTGAAGGACAGAAGTTCAGATACGATCGCAGCGATCGCCACTGCCATGAGCAGCAGTGGGATCGGGATCATTCGGGTGAGCGGAGACCAGGCTGTCTCGATCGTGAACCGGATTTTTACAGGAAAAAAAGAAAACTTTGATTTAAATACAGCACCGACCCATCGGATTTATTACGGAATGATCCATGACGGGGATGAGCTGTTGGATGAGGTGCTGGTGATGCTGATGCGGGGGCCGCACAGCTATACGGCAGAAGATACCGTGGAGATTGACTGTCACGGCGGTGTACTGGTGATGAAAAAAATACTGGAAACAGTAATCAAATATGGGGCAAGACCGGCAGAGCCGGGAGAATTTACCAAGCGGGCATTCCTGAACGGAAGGATCGATCTGTCACAGGCTGAGGCTGTGATCGATGTGATCAATGCGCAAAATGATTATGCAGTGAAAAGCTCTGTCAGTCAATTAAAGGGTTCGGTATCCAAAAGGGTAAAAAAACTCAGAGAGCAGATCTTATATCAAATTGCGTTTATTGAATCGGCGTTAGATGATCCGGAGCACATCTCCCTGGAGGGTTATGAGGAAAAATTATCGGTGATGTTAAATGAAATGACCGGAGAGATGGATAAGCTGGTGCGTTCTGCAGACAGCGGAAGAGTGGTTTCGGAAGGAATCCGCACGGTGATTCTGGGAAAGCCGAATGCAGGAAAATCTTCCCTCATGAATGTACTTCTTGGTGAGGAACGTGCCATTGTGACAGATATTGCCGGAACAACCAGGGATACTCTCGAGGAGCATATCCGCATGCATGGCATCAGCTTAAATATTATTGATACTGCCGGGATTCGCGAAACGGATGATGTAGTGGAACAGATTGGCGTGAATCGGGCAAAGCTGGCAGCAGATGAAGCCGACCTGATCATTTATGTAGTGGATGGCTCTAAGGAGCTGGATGAAAATGATGCTCAGATTATGGAGCTGATCCGGGATCGGAAGGCTGTGGTGCTGTTAAATAAGACGGATCTTAAGACAGTGATCAGTGAAGAATTGCTGCAGGAGCAGACCGGCAAGACGGTTATTTCCGTTTCGGCAAAAGAAGAGACCGGTATTGACAAACTGGAGAAAACGATTCAGAATCTCTTTTATGAGGGAAGCATCGATTTTAACGATGAAGTCCTGATCACCAATGTGCGCCATAAGACAGCGCTTCAGAATGCGTTAAACAGTTTGTATATGGTAAAGCAGAGTATTGAAAATCAGATGCCGGAGGATTTCCTTACCATTGATCTGATGGATGCCTATGAGCAGTTGGGAAGCATCATCGGGGAAGCTGTGGAGGATGATCTGGTCAATGAGATTTTTGCAAAATTCTGTATGGGAAAATAAGAATAGTAACAAAGCTGGAAGGAAAAAATCATGCCATATTTAGAAGAATCATATGATGTTGTGGTAGTTGGTGCCGGTCATGCCGGATGTGAGGCAGCACTGGCCTGCGCCAGACTTGGGTTGGAAACCATTGTGTTTACCGTGAGTGTGGACAGCATTGCTCTGATGCCCTGCAATCCGAATGTCGGCGGCAGCTCCAAGGGACATCTTGTTAGGGAATTGGATGCATTAGGCGGAGAGATGGGAAAAAATATTGATAAGACCTTCATTCAGTCTAAGATGCTGAATGAGTCAAAGGGACCGGCGGTCCATTCCCTGCGTGCCCAGGCGGATAAACAGGATTACAGCCGTCAGATGCGCCGGACACTGGAAAACACAGATCACCTGACGATTCGTCAGGCAGAGGTATCGGAGATCATTGTGGAGGATCACAGGATTACCGGCGTGAAAACCTATTCCGGAGCGGTGTATCATGCAAAAGCCGTGGTGCTGGCAACCGGAACTTACTTAAAGGCACGCTGCATCTATGGAGATGTCAGCAATGCCACAGGTCCAAACGGTTTGCAGCCGGCCAATCATCTGACGGATTCCCTGATTGCAAATGGGATTGAAATGTTCCGGTTTAAGACCGGTACTCCGGCTCGTGTGGATCGCCGCAGTATCGATTTTTCCAAGATGGAAGAGCAGTTTGGAGATAAGCGGGTTGTTCCGTTTTCCTTTTCGACTGATCCGGAGTCGGTGCAGAAGGAGCAGGTTTCCTGCTGGCTGACCTACACCAATGAGGAGACGCACCAGATCATCCGTGACAACCTGGATCGTTCCCCGCTGTTTTCCGGTGCTATCGAAGGAACCGGCCCACGTTACTGCCCGTCCATCGAGGATAAGGTGGTAAAGTTCCCGGACAAGACACGTCATCAGGTATTTATTGAACCGGAGGGACTTTATACCAATGAGATGTATCTGGGCGGTATGTCCAGCTCTCTGCCGGAGGATGTGCAGTATGCCATGTACCGCACCGTGCCGGGCCTGGAGCATGTGCGGATCGTGAGAAATGCGTATGCTATTGAATATGATTGCATCAATGCAAGACAGTTAAAATTATCATTAGAATTTAAGGAGATTGAAGGGCTGTTCAGCGGCGGCCAGTTTAACGGAAGTTCCGGTTATGAGGAGGCAGCCGTGCAGGGCTTTATGGCCGGTGTTAACGCGGCTATGAAGGTACTTGGTCGAGAACCGGTAATTCTGGATCGTTCCCAGGCTTATATTGGTGTTCTGATCGATGATCTTGTCACCAAGGAAAATCATGAGCCATACCGTATGATGACCTCCCGTGCCGAATATCGTCTGCTTTTACGCCAGGATAATGCAGATCTGAGACTTCGCGGAATCGGTCACGAGATTGGTTTGGTGGACGATGAAACCTATGAAAAGCTTCTGCAAAAGGAAAAAGATATTCAGGCAGAGGTGGAACGCCTGGAGAAGACGAACGTGGGCGCAAACCCGACTACGCAGGCATTTTTAGAACACTATGGAAGTACCGCGTTAAAGACCGGAGCAACCTTGGCTGAGCTGGTGCGTAGACCGGAACTTGATTATTTTATGTTGGCAGAAATTGACGAAAAACGACCGGAGCTCTCTTATGATACGGCAGAGCAGGTTAACATAAATATTAAATATGAAGGTTATCTGAAACGGCAGCAGCAGCAGGTAGCGCAGTTTAAGAAGCTGGAGAAAAAGAAGCTGGATCCGGATTTTGATTACAGCACCGTAAACAGTCTGCGGCGCGAGGCTGTGCAGAAACTGAATCTTTATAAGCCGGCATCCATCGGACAGGCCTCCCGTATTTCCGGAGTGTCTCCGGCAGATATTTCTGTGCTGCTGGTACATTTGGAGCAGATGAGGCATTCCAGATAGAAAAATCGTTACAACCGTTGCATTCCACACAGGAGGGATTATGGAGCAGATTTTTGTGGATAAGATGACAGAGGGCACCCGGGAGCTGGGGATAACCCTGTCGGAAAAGCAGATGGAGCAGTTTTATCATTATTATGAGCTTTTGATCGAATGGAACAAGGTCATGAACCTTACCGGAATCACGGAGCTGGAGGAAGTGGTGAGCAAGCACTTTATTGACAGCCTGGCACTGGTGAAGGCCGCACCGCTTCAGGATGGAAGAAAGGTCTCCGTGATCGATGTGGGAACCGGAGCCGGTTTTCCGGGGATTCCGTTAAAAATCGCGTTTCCGGATCTGAAGATTACTTTGCTTGATTCTTTAAATAAGAGAATTAAATTCTTAAATGAGGTGATCAGTCAGCTGGGACTTCAGAACGTGGAGACAATCCACGGAAGAGCAGAGGATTTTGGACGGGATGTGAAATACCGGGAACAGTATGATTACTGCGTATCCCGGGCCGTGGCCAATGCAGCAACTCTTTCGGAGTATTGTCTGCCTTTTGTAAAAGTAGGTGGTGCCTTTGTTCCTTATAAATCCGGCAAAATCGATGAAGAGCTGGAGCAGGGAACGAAAGCAATCGAAAGTCTTGGCGGAAGCATTGCGGATGTGATTCGCTTTGAACTGACCGGAGCTGATGCAGAACGGTCGCTGGTGGTGATTGAGAAGATTGCGAAGACAGCGAAGAAGTATCCGAGAAAGGCAGGGGTGCCAGCCAAGGAGCCGATCGGACGGTAAAGGTAAAAGTGTATTTAAGCGTGTAATAGATAGCAAAGGGTCCGAAGCCGGGCAGTGCAAGATCTCGCTAGGCAAAATATGGGTGATCAGCGTGTTCGGACACGTGTAACTGACAGATGTTTGCGGACAGTCGGACAGAACTGTCCGCCTACCTCAAACATCAGTCGTGCCACAGCCGGACACGCCGTACCCATATTTTGCTACGCGAGATCTTGCACCGCCCGGCTTCTACTGTATGGGCTGTGCTGGGAAAGCGTACTGAAAGGTACTGATAAAGACTGAGAGTTACCTGCTTTTTAAATAAACGTTGGAAGAAGGAGAGGCTTACGGCCTCTCTTTTTTTTGCCTATAATCTGTGAATTTGCTTGGCTTTGAACAGTTACATATTTTTATTGTGTCCAAAAACAGTGAAATGTATGGCTTATCATAAAGTCATAACAAATCGAACAGCACTTTGGTAAGAAAGAAAAAGTGTCCAAAAACAGTGAAAATGATGCATTAAACTTAGTGTATCGAGGAAATGAGTAAAGCCAAAGCGTAAAGCAAAGAGGAGGAAATTTTATGAACGAAAATCTGAACGTAACGAAATCATTGTTAACCGTGAGAAACATTATGAGAATGCTGGCTATGTTGTGTATCGCCTTTGTATTTTGCCCATCTTTTTTGGTTTCCTGTTCGGGTCAGAAGTTGGAAATCAGCACGATGGATCTGGTGACTGGCGTTGAGCTGTATGGCAAAAAATCAGATTCGTATCCGGCACTGATGATCTGCCTTGTGCTGCCGGCGGTGATCCTTGCGAGTCTGCTTGTGAAAACCTTAGTCGGAAAGAAGGCAGCAGTCATTACGCTTGTATGTTCCGGCGCAGATCTGGCGGTTTGGATGTTTGTGAAATCGGCCCTTAAAAAAGCAGCGGACGAGTATTATTGCAGCTTTGAAACTACCGGCTGGTATACCGTAAATCTGATCGCACTGGTTCTGCTGATATTTACGGCCTGTCTGGTTCTGATTGGAAAGGCACATTTGGAGGGTGACCTGAAAACGGCCTGTCAGAATCCGAAAACACAGGAAACCTTCCGTCAGATGTCATCCGCAGTCAGTCAGGTATCAAGCAGTGAGACAAAGGCAGCCGGAGATATAGCAGGAAACATGGGAGATAAGGCAGCAAGGAAGAACGCCATTGGTTTTTGCCAGAAATGTGGTGCTCCTATTGCGCCGAAAAGTCACTTTTGTACATCCTGCAAAACTCCGGTTCCGGAAAGCCTGATTGCAGGAGGCGAGTCTGAAAAAAAGCTCTCCGGAGCTGACACAGACGGAAATCCGGATCAGAAAAATGGGCAAATTCATTAGGCAGGGTATTTAGAAATCAATGTACTGGCAACAGAGAAGCAGTCACAGTTTGAAAATCGTTATCAAAGGAAAAAAGGAGAAAATGAGTATGAAGAAAAATCTTATGAAATGTATGGCAGCAACTATGGTAATGACCGGTGTTATGAGTATGACCAGTTTCGCAGCAGGATGGCAGCAGAGTGAGGCAGGCTGGTGGTATGGAACCAATGCAGACAATACAAGCTGGAGCAGCAACACCTGGCAGTGGATCGATGGAAACGGGGATGGAATTGCAGAGTGTTATGATTTTGATGCAAATGGTTACCTGCTGGTGAATACCGTAACTCCGGATGGATATGTAGTAGATGGAAACGGAGCATGGGTGCAGGACGGCATCGTTCAGAAAAAAACTATGGAAAATTCAAATGAAGCAGGTGGAAATCAGAAGGAGCCGGGCAGCAAAGTGGTAACGACTGCATGTGAGATGCCGGCAACAAAATCAAAGAAAAGTAATAAATCAGGTTCATCAAGCTCGAAAAAGACAGTAACTGAAATTGCTAATTCCGATAGTGACAACGTAACATCCAGTTCCGACAACAACAGCGCAGCATCCAAAACAGACAACAACAATGTAACATCCAATTCCGGTAGCAGTGCATCGTCCAATTCCAGTTCCAAGCACAATTCTTATGATTTTAGCAGCTATGCGGAGGAATGCTTTGAATTGATCAATGAGGAACGCACGAAACAAGGGCTGGATGAACTTGAGTGGGATGACAGCATTGCAGAAGCTTGTGATATTCGTGCAGAAGAGCTTCCTGAGAGATTTTCACATTTGAGACCGGATGGTGAACTTTGTTTTACCGTATTTGACGAGGTAGGAATCAAAAGACTGAACGGAAAGGGGGAGAATATAGCGGAAGGATATTCCACACCGGCGGCAGCGGTGAAAGCCTGGATGAATTCCTCAGGTCATAGGGAGAATATTCTGGGTAAATCCTGGACAAAGAGTGCGATTGGTTTTTATTACGATTCAGAGGGGGATGGATATAAGTATTATTGGGTTCAGATGTTTGTTAGGTAACAACTAAAAGGATAAGGTAAAGTCCGGACAATGCCAATTTATAAAAGCGTTTTTACATTATAATAGTAAGGTCCGAAGTTCCGGGACTGCCGTACAGAAATGCATACCCTGTGGAATTTTTACCGTGTGCGCTTGCGCCGCCTATTGTCTCCCCTGCGGCCAAACTCGCGTGCTTCGCACG
>CAVALB010000051.1:0-19198 GCA_963589345.1 uncultured Selenomonadales bacterium
GGACAGGCGGTTTCCCGCCTGCCGGATTTGCGGTGTTACCGCAAGAGAATATTCACAACCGGATTAAAAAAGCTTTACAAGAGATTAGACAATGGTGCCTTCAGTTGGCCTCGATCAGCAGAAGAGGCCATGGAAATTTCATCAGAGCAATATGCGATGCTAATGCAAGGGCTTGAGATCGTACCAAAACATCCAATCAGACCGAACGACAGCCCTAAAAAACTGATGTAACGTTTGTGTGCATATTTCGGATGAACGGACCCCCCGTTTCGCGTAAGCGGTGTGGAGGTTCCGCACCAACGGTGCGCTGACCGTTTTATCTCTTGTTGATAGGCTTCAGGTTTCTCATATCTTTGCCGTTCATTTCCAATCGGTATGATTCAAAGCGTTTGCTGTGGCACATTGCGGTAGTCATAAGCTGTATTTCCTTTCCGGCTGATGACCTACCCAGTGTACCGCAACATCATTTTTTTGAAATTTCGGATCATTCATCGCAACTTGTCGTACTTTTATTTGAGAAACAGCGAGACTGTTTTTGAAATAAGATGATGACTTGATGGCTTGGATGAGCGTATTGGAAGAGCTGAAAAACAACACGGAGATTTGTCTTGAATTTGTCTGGAGAATAGGCGACAATGAAAACATATGTACTTATACGGAACGGTGAACTGGTTTTGCCAAATAGACCATTTAATAAACGAGGGTTTTACCGACAAGAATTAACACAAATAAATGACTTGAATAATTATGATATTGTTTGTATTGAAGATGAAATAGAAAAGTATCATTTATTGGATTTGACAAGTAATTGTTTCGGGTTAGAGAAGGAAGTGTTTCATTTTAAGGTGTGGTATGAAGCATATGCAGATAATAATCTTAAGGGCTTTACTTTGCCAATCGAGATTGAAAATAACAGGGAATACAGAAATGCAGTAGAACAATGTTTTTTAAGATATATGAAATATTTGAACCGTCCGGCATTTGTTTATGAAAAAGAAACTTTAAATTGTATAGAGAATGAATGCAAATTGATTATACAAACAATTGATGACCTGATCAATGGAAATGAAAAGAGGGCAGAGGAAACGATTTCGCAATTGTTAAAGCCTTTTCTAGAAAATCCGTTTTTGGTTAGTGACTTGGATAAATCTTATTCTTTTCGTGGCATTGCACCATTTATAGATTTAAGAACGGAAGGTTATGATGAATGCTATGCAGAAATGATGAACACTGACCTTACATTCTATAGGGTGAGAACAAAGAGCAAAAATGATAAGCAGGAAATTACGGATGTGAATCATATGCTTCATTTGCCGTATCATTTGCGGCACAGGGCATCCGGTGCGCGGTTTAGCGCGGAGGGGTTGCCTGGTTTGTATTTGGGAGCAACCACCTATGTATGCAGTAAAGAAACAAACTGGAATGGCAGTGATGAGTTGTATGCTTCGGTGTTCATACTCAATTCTCAGGGAAAGAAGTTGAAGGTGCTGAATTTGACCATTTCCCAGGCACTGATCAATGGAATGTATGATAGAATTCGTGATGGAAATAATAAAAGAAAACGGGAATTACAAAATTCCATGTTAAAAATTTTTCCACTCGTGATAGCAACATCATTTCGAGTGAAATATGAGGAAAAAATAAAATATCAATATTTATTATCGCAGGCATTAATGAGGGCTGCTAATATCAATGGCATAGATGGCATCGCGTACTTATCGATGAAGGGTGAAAATGAATTTCAGTATCCACAGGGAGTAAATTTAGCAATCCCTGCTAATGATATTTCGGAGAGCAATTTATATAGTAAAAAATGCAAGGGCTTTTTTGTTTCGAAACCGGTATTATTTTGCGGACAAAAATCCATGATAAATAAAAGCTATATCAATGAAATCTATAGAAAGTACGATTCAAATAGATTTGAGGTATTTACATCAAAATTGAATGTAGATGGTGAAATGAAATTTTATGGTGATACATGTTATGGAAAATTTGATAATTATGTGCTTTCAACTATGAAAAAAAAGGATGAATGTGGTGATTTGTGAGGTGAAGATATGATACAAAATTTTTCATGCAAAAATTTCAGAAATATTGCCGCAGATAATTTGGTGTTTGAGAAAATCAATATTCTCATAGGACCGAATAATTCCGGTAAGACTAATTTCATCAGAGCATTGACCTTTTTGTCAGAGATGCTGGATCGGGCAGATGAAGGGAATTTGAAGTCGTCTTTCTTAAATGCAATCGCCAGAAATGGCTGGGAGCATATGCTAAACAAGAGTGCAGTAGAAGACAAAGATAGAGAGATCCGGTTCACATGGAAGCTTGAACTTAATGGAAATCCATTAGAATATATTTTTGCATGCACGGTGGGGGATCGTATAGAAAATTGCAATATTGTTCTTGAAGAACTGAATTCTGCAATAAAAGATAAAAAATATGATCAGGTATTTAATTATTTTCGTTGCCATGAAAAAAGGTTGGGAGATGGTGTTTTTTCCAGCAGTATTGTGAAGGGAGACAGTAATAAGAGACTTCGATTTAAATTAGATTGTAAGGAATCACTCATTCGTCAGTTTAAGGACATCTTATTAAATAATGCGGGAATCTATGGTAACACATTGGTAAGAGGAGAACTTCAGAATTTGTTATATCAGATTCAGGATTATTTTTCGCAATACAGCGTGTATGCAACTTCAAAGTTTAATACAGAAAAAATGCGAATTCCGGTCAATGTAAAAAACATTGATAGCACATTAAGCTATGATGGAGCGAATTTTACCAATGTATTTAATCATTACAAGTCTGCAGATATTATGTGGAAAAACAAATTTGAGCTGTATATGAGGGAGTTGATTCCGGATTTACAGGCGGTTGACACGGTTTCATTCTATGACAATTTGATTTTTAAATTGGCTTATAGAAATGAACAGTATGATTTGTCAGATGTATCAGAAGGTACACTGAAATGTCTGATCCTTAATATGCTGATCAATATGCCGATGGGAACGAAGAAATCTATGCTGGCGATTGATGAACCGGAGAATAATCTCCATCCTGCATGGCAGAAGGTGGTTGGCAACTGGATCCAAACATCAGGAAATTATGATCAATGTTTTGTAAGTACACATTCACCGGACTTTCTGGATGTGTTTACAGAAGAGTTTAAGCATGAAAATGTAGCAGTTTTTGTTTTTGATAACAATAAAACAATAAAGAAAATCACATATGCGGATATCGCAGATGAATTAGGAGACTGGGAACTGGGAGATTTATACAGAACAAATGATCCTGCTTTGGGAGGGTGGCCTTGGTAAATAATAGAATTGCCTGTTTTCTGACATGTGGATACACAGAAGCGGGTGCAATGCAGTTTTTTCTGAGGAGAATGAATGACAAATTCGAATATAAACAATATCTGCCTAATAAAACCGTCAAAAAGAAGGGGGATCCTAAGATCATCAAAGATGAGATCAGTGGTCTGACAGGGGAGAAGCTCTTAAAAAAGACATATGAGATCCTTGGTAAATATAAAGCCGAGTTTAATCAATGCAGTGCAATATTGATCGAAGATGATCTGGACGGAAGATTTCATGATCAATCGGAGCAGGAGATTCAGAAATATAAGGCGAATATTGTGAAGCAGGTTCGAAGTATTCTCGAAAATGAGAATATGAAAGTTTTTTTACTGTTTGCTTCGCCGGAGGCAGAGGCTTGGTTTGTTGCTGATTGGGAGCATGGATTTAAGCTACTTTATGAAAGCGACTTAGTAAATGATTTGGCTCTTTCGGAAAGGCAGTTTTTTGTACATCAGTTGAAACAGTATATTGATCGTGAAGTTCTTAAAGAATATGCGGATGATATCGAACAATATGGTTTCAGAGATGGTGTATATTACAAATTGAGTGATCAGCTGATCAACATTATTTCGAGTGATCTGAAAGAATATTTGATAGATCATAAAGAAAATCCTGCGTATGCGAAGAAAATTTTTGAATCAAGGCATCTGTATTATTCGAAAAAATTGCATGGTGATCGAATGATGAAGAGTATTTTGCCGGAGATATTGGAAGAACAATGCAGGCATTTCTTTCGATATACCTATCATGAATTAGTTGATTTTGAAAGAAAAGAATAATAGGAGGATATAAAAATGTACGATTATCTGGTAGTAGGAGCCGGCCTTTATGGTGCGGTATTTGCGCATGAGGCAAAGAAACAGGGCAAGTCTGTTCTGGTGATTGATAAGCGGGCGAACATTGCGGGTAATGTTTACACGGAGGATGTGGAGAAGATTCATGTGCACAAATATGGTGCGCATATTTTCCATACCAACAATCGCAAGGTTTGGGAGTACGTGAATCAGTTTGCGGAGTTCAACCGTTTTACGAACTCTCCTGTAGCGAATTATCACGGAGAGTTATACTCTCTGCCGTTCAACATGTATACCTTTAATAAGATGTGGGGCGTGGTGACGCCGGAGGAAGCTGCTGCGAAGATTGAGGAGCAGAAAAAGGCGGCAGGCATCACGGAGCCGAAGAACCTCGAGGAGCAGGCAATCAGCCTGATCGGCACGGATATTTATGAGAAGCTGGTAAAGGGCTACACAGAGAAGCAGTGGGGCAGACCGTGTTCAGAGCTTCCGGCCTTTATCATCAAGCGTCTTCCGGTTCGCCTGACCTTTGATAATAATTATTTCAATGCGTTATATCAGGGTATTCCGATGGGCGGCTATACGAAGATGGTTGCCAATATGCTGGAGGGCATTGAGGTGAAGCTGGGTGTGGATTATCTGGCAGAGAAGGAAGCCTATGATAAGCTGGCCGAGAAAGTCATCTACACTGGTGCGATCGATGCATATTTTGATTTTAAGCTTGGTGCGTTGGAGTATCGTTCTGTGCGTTTTGAGACAGAGCTTCTTGACAAGCCGAATTTCCAGGGCAATGCCGCTGTGAACTATACTGATGCCGAGACTCCGTGGACCCGGATCATTGAGCACAAATGGTTTGAATTCGGCAAGGATGATGAGGGCAATGAGATTCCAAAGACGGTCATCAGCCGCGAGTACAGCTCCGAGTGGAAGCCGGGAGATGAGCCGTATTATCCGGTAAATGACGAGAAGAACGGAAATCTTTACGCAGAATACAAGAAGCTTGCTGAGCAGGAACAGAAGGTTGTATTCGGTGGCCGCTTGGGTGAGTATAAGTATTATGATATGGATGCGGTGATTGCTTCTGCACTGGATATGTGTGAGAAGGAACTGGGCTGAGCCAACAAAGAGAGTATTTTTTAGGATGAAAGAGGACTCGCTGTTTCAGAGACCGAAGCATGTATAGTAGTTTGATGTGAAAAAGGAGAGGTCGATGTGATTGATATCTATACGGAGAGAAAAGAATTTATGGACAGAAGATACAGGCGCCGGTTTCCATTTCTGGCAATTGGTGAATCAGCTGTTCTTTGCTGCGTATCAAATCATAAAGATCATCTTTTATGCGGAAAACCGGATCTGAAATTCGGTGATGATAAGATGAAAACTTTTATTTTGTCGGAGGCAGTGCAGTTCGTTTTGCAGAAAGTGAATGATATAAGCAAATAAAGGATACAATGTCGGAAAGGAGTGACCTGGATGGCTTTTTTAAATATTCCGAAGGGAAGATCTGATTTTGAGACGATCCGCAGAGCGGGTTTTTACTATGTGGATAAAACCGGTTTCATTTATGAAATCCTGAAGTCCTCCGGCACTCAGGTTACCTTGATAACTCGTCCGCGCCGTTTCGGAAAAACATTAGGAATGAGCACACTGGAATGTTTTCTGGATATTCAAAGAGACAGCAGGGCTTTATTTGATGGGCTGGAAATTTCAAAGCAAAGGGATATTTGTGATGAATGGATGAATCAGTGGCCGGTGATGAGTCTGAGTCTTAAGGCGGTTGAGGGAAACGACTTTTCGACTGCATATATGCAGCTGGTTTATGAAGTGGGAGAACTTTATAAAAAGCATGAATATCTTTTGGAAAGTTTCGTACTGAACGCAGAAGAGAAAAAGAAGTTTGCGGACCTTCGATATGGGCGAGCAGGGAAAATTGAAGTCATGCGTTCTCTTCAAATCCTTTCCGAGTTTTTGAGCAGGTATTATAAGAAGAATGTAATCCTTCTCATTGATGAGTACGATGTCCCGATGGCGAGGGCAACCAGCAACGGATACTATAAGGAAATGCTGGAGATCATGAAGGGGTTTATGCAGGCATTAAAGGATAATCAGTGCATTAAGCTTGCAGTGATTACGGGCTGCCTGAAAATCGCAAAGGAAAGTATCTTTACAGGCACAAATAATTTCGTCTCGAATACGATTACGTCCTCTCGATTAAATGAGTACTATGGATTTGTGCAAGACGAGGTCAAGAAGATCCTTGAAGACGCAGGTATTACGGGCAAGGAAGATGTGATAAAAAAATGGTATGATGGATACCATTTTGGAGATGTTGATGTCTATTGTCCCTGGGATGTGATGTGTTATGTTGATGACTTACAGAGTAATCCGAATGCAAGGCCGGACGAATACTGGAAGGATACGAGCGATAACGCAATTATCCGTTCCTTCATTGATTATGCCGGTGCAAATATTACGAAGAAGCTTGAGACATTGATGAGTGGCGGATATATTGTTCAGAGGGTGGATGAAAATCTGACTTATGACTATTTGCATTCTTCGGAGGAAAATCTGTGGAGCATGATGTACTCGACCGGTTATTTAACACAGATCAGAGATTGCGAAATGGACGAAGCTCTGCCGAATAATATGGTGGCATTGAAAATCCCAAATATGGAAATCAAACAGATTTTTGAGACGGAGGTTTCCAAGTGGTTTGAGGACACTTCGAAAAAATGGAACAGAACGGAGCTGTTTTCTGCTGTATGGAGCGGCGATTGCGATAGGATTACAAAAGAAGTAAGTGCACTGTTAAGGCGAACCATTAGTTACCATGACTACAAAGAGGATTTCTATCATGCATTTCTGAGCGGTATTTTTGCCGGCGCCGGGTACCAGGTGGATTCCAATAAAGAGCATGGAGAAGGCAGAAGCGATGTTGTTGTCTGTGATGCCATCCATGGTCATATGGCTATTTTCGAGGCCAAACGTGCGATGACGTTAGACGATTTGGACTCGGAATGTGAAAGAGCACTGAGGCAAATGGATGAAAGAATGTATGCCAAAGATTTTGAAGATGAATATGACAGGGATCATATTCATTGCTATGGGATTGCCTTCTATAAGAAACGTTGTCTGGTAAAGAAAAAGTGATCCGCCGTCTTATTACATTTTTATGACACAAATCTTAGCCAAACGTCATAAAATCTTCACTTTTCAGGTAGTTGTGGAGAAGCGTTATTTATGGTATGCTTCTGTATGTTAGGAAAAACAGAAAAAACTGTTTTCGTAACGAAGAACCGAGATAAAAGCCTGTTTCTGCAGAAAAAAGGGGAACAGGATCGATTATCACACAGAGTGAAATGCGAAGCATCGGCAAATCCGATTGCAGATCATACAGCGCATGAAGCGTAACGAAAATAACGTTGGAGGTACATTCACTATGAAAAAGAGAGCACTTGTGATCGCAGCAGCTGCTGCAGCTATGACCCTGTCCACCGGCATTACTGCATTTGCAGCCGGCTGGGTGACTGAGACTACACCTTACGGTGACCAGCAGAAATATGTTTACGATGACGGCAACTGGCCGTCCGGCAACTGGTTTACCGATCCGGAGACTCAGCTGGTATATTTCCTGGATCCGGATGGTTACCGCATGAAGGAGACCACCGTAGAGGGCTACTGGCTGGATGCTGACGGTGTTCGTCAGGAGAAGAGCCAGGAGCAGATCGATCGTGAGAACCGTGAGAAGGCAGCAAAGACTGCAAAGGCAAATCCGGGCAAATCTGTAGCAGCAGCAAAGGTTGCAGCAACCGACGCGAAGGAGAAGAATGCAGCAGTGAGCACCGTGCGCAGAAGCTATATTGCGGAGCTGAAGGTGATCATCAATAAGATCACAAGATCTCTGACTGAGGCACGCACGGATTCTTCTGTAGAGGTTCTGACGACCGAGGATACCCTGGAAGTATCCCGTACCTTCCGCAGCAGCAATTCCGTAGAGTTCTACAAGTTTAGCATGTGGAACAGTGCAAAGCAGAAGGCAAATTCTGTTGACCTCGTTTATATTTACGATGCAGCACCGGAGGCAGACCGCGAGCTGTACAACACCGCATATGAGCAGAGTGTTGTGGCAGCACTGGGCGAGACCGAGGGCAAGGCTGTTACCGATTATGTACAGGGACAGCGTGAGCAGGGCGTGACCAAGCTTACCCGCGAGGGTCTGACCGACAGCGGAAACAGCTATTCTCTGACTTACAATAACAACAAGATCCAGATCAGCGTAACCTGCAGCGAGAAGACCGAGAGCGACCAGACCGAGGAGGCAGCTGCTGAGACTGCAGAAACCACCGAGACCGAAACCCCGGCTGTAACCTCCAAGACCATCACGGCAGGTGCAAAGGCAGCAGACAGCGCAGAGACTACCACAGCTGAGTAAGGTATGATACACTGGGATGAAAAGATCGTAGGTTCGATGCAGTCTTGCTTGCAGGAGAATTTTTTGATCCTGGAATCCGTCAACACGAAAAAAGCAATCGTAAACATACGATTGCTTTTTTCATGTTTAAAAATCACGCCTCTCCCAAAATCACACCTCTCCAAACATCACCCTCAGCTTCTTCAAGCAGTGGAAGAAGGCCGGAACCAGAAAGATGTCGGCGAACACCCACGCGAGGGGGCTGGCAAAGCAGGCCGGGAGGAAGCCGAAGACCGGCACCAGGCAAAAACCTACTAAGGACCTGGCGGCCATCTCGCAGACTCCGGCGAGGATGGCGAAGGTGGAAAAGCCCATGCCCTGGATGGTGAAGCGGACGACGTTGACCAGGGTTAAGGGGATGTAGAACAGGCTGTTGGCTGCAAGGAAGGTGGCAACGCGGCCGATGATCTCGGTCTGATCGGCATCCATAAAGAGGAGGGCGATGTACTTACCGCCAAAGAGCAGGACCACAAAGGCGATGACGGAATAGAGCATTCCGATCAGGCTTGCGGCCTTCAGGCCTTCCTTGACGCGGTCAAGCTTTTTGGCACCGACATTCTGTCCGGCGTAGGTTGCCATGGTGCCGCCAAGGGCATCGAAGGGGCAGCAGAAGAACATGCTGACCTTGCTTCCGGTGGAGACGGCAGCCACGGCCATGGAGCCGAGGGCGTTTACTGCGGTCTGGAGCACAACGCTTCCGATGGCGGTGATGGAATACTGAAGTCCCATCGGGATTCCCATGCCGCAGAGGACAAGGAATTTACTCGGATCCGGCTTCCATTCGTCCTGCTTCATATGAAGGATCGGATAATGCCGGATCATATAGATCAGGCAGAGCACAGCGGAAATCCCCTGGGAGATTACGGTGGCGATGGCCGGACCTCCGACTCCCATGCCGAGCACGAGGATGGTGAAGAAATCCAAGGCGATGTTTAAAAGGGAGGAAAGAAGGAGGAAATAAACCGGGGTCTTGCTGTCTCCGAGGCTTCGTATGATGCCGGCCAACAGGTTATAGAGGTAGGTGACCGGGATGCCGAGGAAGATTACAAAGATGTAATCGTAGGCGCCCTGGATGATGTCCTCCGGTGTGTTCATCCACTGTAAGATGTGCATACAGAGGAAGCCGACAACGGTGGTCATGACGGCTGCAAAGGCAGCAGCCAGCCATCCGGCATTGGCCACGAATCTGCGCATGCCTGCGTAGTCACCGGCACCGAATTTCTGAGCCACAGGGATGGCAAAGCCGCTGCAGACTCCGGTGCAAAAGCCGATGATCATAAAGTTGATGGAGCTTGTGGAGCCCACTGAGGCCAGGGCTGACACGCCAAGACATTTGCCGACGATGATGGTATCCACCATATTATAAAACTGCTGAAAAAGAAATCCGAAAAGCATCGGAATCGCAAAATTTAAGATCAGCTTCATGGGAGATCCGACCGTCAGGTCTTTTACTTCATTTCTTTGCATAGTTACTCCTTTATCCGTTCAATGCTGCTACAGAATCAAGTCCAAAGCCAACCTGCAAAAGGGGGGCGCAGGTCGTAAAAGATGCGTTTATGACACTGTAACCAAATTGCAGAAAAAATGACTCCGGGCCATTACAAAATCTGGTAACTGTTCAGAACCAACCTCCAAAATGCTTCGCATTTCGTCGGTGTGGCGTATCCGCCAAATAAAATTCCAAAATCAGCCTTAGAAATGCAAGCATTTCACGTCTGATTTATGAAATTTTGCTTGGCTCTGAACAGTTACAAAATCTGAAGTATTATATATCAGGTTGAGAAAATTGTACATGGTGAAAATACCGAAAAAGAGTACATATCTGTTGATACGCGTGTGTTTTTTGTAGTATAATTGGACACAATTGGACGTGACCTTTGTGTACTGCAATCCGGCGTTTGCGAAAATGGAAGGCTATACCAGGGCGCTGCTGTTTCCCGACAGCTGAAAAAAATAGTAACAGTTACATAAAATGGAGAGAACAACATGTATTTGATTGCAGGACTTGGAAACCCTACGCGGGAATATGACAAAACAAGACATAACGTCGGCTTTTCGGTGATCGATGTGCTGGCGGACAAATATAATATCGATGTGAGCGAGCGCAAACACAAGGCGCTTTGCGGCAAGGGTGTGATCGAGGGTGAGAAGGTGCTCTTAATCAAGCCCCAGACCTTTATGAACTTAAGCGGTGAGAGTATCCGTGAGGTGATCGATTATTATAAGCTGGATCCGGAGGAGCTTATTGTGATCTATGATGATATCAGCTTGGATCCGGGTCAGCTTCGTATTCGCTTAAAGGGAAGTGCCGGCGGTCACAATGGTATCAAGAACATCATCGCGCATTTAGGAACGCAGGAGTTTCCACGCATCAAGGTAGGCGTGGGCGCAAAGCCGCCGAAGATGGATCTGGCCGCTTATGTGCTGGGACATTTCAGTGCAGAGGAGCAGAAGCTGATGGATGAGGCCTTTGGCGAGGCGGCTGAGGCTGTTGTCATGATGATGACGGACGGGGCAGAGCGTGCCATGAACCACTATAACGCGAAAAAGAAGGCGGAGTAAGGGATTATGAGCAGAGCATTTGCAAATCCGCTGACAGAGCTTGCGGAGTTTGAAAAGCTGCAGCAAAGTCTGCTGAAACGAAAGGGGCCGGTTCAGGTCAGCGGCTGCCTGGATTCTCAGAAGGTACACCTGATGCAGGAGACCGGGCGGGAGGGCTTATGGAAGCTGGTTGTGACCTACGATGATACCCGGGCGCGGGAGATCTACGAGGATTTTGGCTGCTTTCGGGACGATGTCTGGCTGTATCCGGCAAAGGATCTTCTGTTTTACAGTGCGGATATCCACGGAAACCTGATCACGAGGGAGCGGCTGCAGGTGCTGCGCCATCTGATCGAGGATGAGAGCGGTGTGGTCGTAACGACCTTTACCGGCCTGATGGATCCGCTGCTTCCACTTCCCTGCATGAAAGAGCAGATCCTTCATCTGGAAACCGGTCAGGAGCTTGATCTTGAGGCATGGAAGCTTCGGCTTACAGAGCTTGGCTATGAGCGTATGCCTCAGGTGGACGGCATGGGACAGTTTTCCGTGCGGGGCGGTATTTTGGACATTTATCCGCTTACCGAGGAGCTTCCGGTGCGGATCGAGCTCTGGGATACGGAGGTGGATTCCATCCGTACCTTTGACCCGGAGAGTCAGCGGTCGGTGGAACAGCTGGATGCGATTAAAATCTATCCGGCATCGGAAATCGTGCTGACAAAAAAGCAGCTGCAAGGAGGCGTGGAGCGGATCCGAAAGGAAGCGGAGGGCTTTGCAAAGAAGCTGCGCGACCGAAAGGAGACGGAGGAAGCGTACCGCATCACAAGCATTGTAAAAGAGTTAACGGAAGGCATCGAGGAAGGTTTCAGGCAGACCGGACTGGATGCCTGGATTTCGTATTTTAACCGGGATACCGTCTCCTTTTTAGACTATTTTGATCCGGAAAACAGCATGGTGTTTTTGGATGAGCCCCTGCGTTTAAAGGAGCAGGGCGAGGCGGTGGAGCTTGAGTTTCGGGAGAGCATGGAGCATCGCCTGGAAAAGGGATATCTGCTTCCCGGTCAGACCGGACTTTTGTACCCGGCAAGGGAGATCCTTGCAAAAATCCAGCGCGAGGATACGGTATATCTGACCGGTCTGGAACAGAAGCTTTCCGGACTTACTACCGAGGCGCGGTTTTCCTTTGATGTCCAGAACATGAATTCATACCAGAACAGCTTTGAGATGCTGATCAAGGATCTGACTGCCTGGAAAAAGGAACGGTACCGGGTGGTTCTCTTATCGGGCTCCCATACCCGTGCGAGCCGTCTGGCGGAGGACTTAAGACAGTATGAGCTGAGTGCATTCTGTACGGAGGATGAAAACCGCAGTGTGCAGCCGGGGGAGATCCTGGTAACCTATGGGAATCTTCACCGGGGCTTTCTGTATCCTCAGATCAAGTTTGCCGTCATCACGGAAGGCGATATGTTCGGCAAGGAGAAGAAAAAGCGCAGGCGAAAAAAATATGCCGGAGAGGGCGCAAAGCTCCAGAGCCTTACCGAGTTATCCGTCGGGGATTATGTGGTGCATGAGGATCACGGCCTTGGCATCTACCGCGGAATCGAGAAGATCGAGCGGGATGGTGTCACAAAGGATTACCTGAAGCTAGAGTATGCGGATCACGGAACCTTGTATCTTCCGGCAACGCGGTTGGACGGCATCCAGAAGTATGCGGGCTCCGATGCGAAGGCACCGAAGCTTAACAAGCTTGGAGGAGAGCAGTGGAAGCGCACGAAGGCGAAGGTCAAGACGGCGGTGAAGGAGATCGCGAAGGATCTGGTTCAGCTTTATGCAGCGCGCCGGGAGATGGGCGGCTACCAGTACGGGGAGGATACGGTCTGGCAGCAGGAGTTTGAGGAGCTGTTTCCCTATGATGAGACGGAGGATCAGCTGACGGCCATCGAGGATACCAAGCGGGACATGGAGAGCCGCCGGATCATGGACCGTCTGATCTGCGGAGATGTGGGCTACGGCAAGACGGAGATTGCCCTGCGGGCGGCCTTTAAGGCGGTGCAGGAGAGTAAGCAGGTGGTATACCTGGTGCCGACGACCATCTTGGCGCAGCAGCATTACAATACCTTCCTCCAGCGCATGAAGGATTTCCCGGTGCGGATTGATCTGCTTTCCAGATTTCGGACGCCGGGACAGATCAAAAAGACCATCGAAGACCTGAAGAAAGGAATGGTGGACATCGTCATCGGAACCCACAGGGTGCTTTCGAAGGATGTGAAATTCAAGGATCTGGGACTTTTGATCATCGATGAGGAGCAGCGCTTTGGCGTGACGCATAAAGAGAAGATCAAGCAGATGAAGGAAAATGTGGATGTGCTGACCCTGACTGCGACCCCGATCCCGCGTACCTTGCACATGAGTCTTGTGGGGATCCGCGACATGAGTGTGCTGGAGGAGCCGCCGGTGGATCGCGTGCCGATCCAGACCTACGTGATGGAATACAACGATGAGATGGTGCGCGAGGCCGTGAACCGGGAGCTTGCGCGAAACGGCCAGGTTTACTATGTATACAACCGCGTCAAGGAGATCGAGGATGTGGCAAGGCATGTGCAGGAGCTGGTGCCGGATGCCACGGTGGTGTATGCTCACGGGCAGATGCCGGAGCATACCTTAGAGCGGATTTTATTGGATTTCGTGAACGGAGATATCGACGTGTTAGTATCCACCACCATCATCGAGACCGGCATGGATATCCCCAATGCCAACACGATGATCATCCAGGATGCAGACCGCATGGGACTTTCCCAGCTTTATCAGCTGCGCGGAAGAGTCGGCCGTTCGAGCCGGACTTCCTATGCATTTTTGATGTACAAGCGCGACAAGCTCTTAAAGGAAGAGGCCGAAAAACGCCTCCAGGCGATCCGGGAATTTACCGAGCTTGGGTCAGGTGTCAAGATTGCCATGCGTGATCTGGAGATCCGCGGTGCGGGAAATGTCCTGGGCGCGGAGCAGCACGGGCACATGGAGGCTGTCGGCTATGATCTGTACTGCAAGCTGTTAAACCAGGCTGTTTTGGCCATTCAGGGACGCCGGGATGAGACGGAGGACTTTGCCACCACGGTGGAATGTGATGTCGATGCCTATATTCCGGCTTCCTACATTAAGAATGAATATCAAAAGTTAGACATATACAAACGAATTTCCGGCATAGAGACAGAGGAGGAATCCCTCGATATGCAGGATGAACTGATGGACCGCTTCGGAGAAATCCCGAAGCCTGTGACGAATCTCTTGCAGGTGGCACTTTTAAAATCGATGGCACACCGCGCCTATGTGACGGAGGTTCGCATCAACCGTCAGGAGATCCGTCTGACGATGTATCCGAAGGCAAGGCTCAACACAGAAGGAATTCCGGAGGTGATGGCAGGGTACGACGGAGCTCTGCGCTTTGTGCCGGCGGAGCCCTCGTATTTCTTGTATACGGATCGCAAACATAAGCAGAAGGACTGCGTTGCCATGATGGAGGTGGCACGGGCAATTCTTGGGGAACTTGGAGAGCTGGCGGAGAACAGGCAGGCGGAATAACGGGATAGAGAAAGATTCTTGTCCGAAGGGCAGGAAGATGGACGTATGGAATGCGAAGCATCGGCAAATCCGATTGCCGGACATGCAGCACATGAACAGAAACAATCCGAGAGTACAGGAAGGGAGAATAAACATGCAGGATCAGACAAAGGATTGGGAGTTATCGGAGGAATATTATAAAGAGGAAACAGGAACAAAGGAGCTTCGCCTGGAGGATTTTATGGAGACGGAGGAGCCGACGAATGCGCCCGCCGGACTGATGCAGGGAAGCAGTCTTTCCGAGCAGCTTGAGGCTATGGCAGAGCTTGTAAAGCAGGCAAAGGAGCTTTCCGGGGCAGGACACCGGGCAGAGCAGATCGCAGCCATGCTGAACATGGAGGAGCAGCAGGTGAAGGACGTCCTCATCTGCATCCAGTCTTTCCCGGAGGATGACCCGCTGGCGGTGGCCCGCCTGATCCTGCTGGGGTAAGAAACTTGGTTACAGTGTCAAAACTCATCTCCCACCGACATGCTCACATGTCGGTGGGAGATGAGTTTATGACACGCGAACCAAACTTACCAGAAACATAGAAACAGGTTGCGCTGTCTTTCATACATCGGTATAATACAACTTATCAGAAAGATATCCGTATCGATGGAAATACATACCGAGGAAGACATTTGCAATGAACATCACAGAAAAAATCACTGCGCCGCTGATTGAATCACGGTACTTGAGCGCGGAAAACGCGGACAGGTACCGTTCGATCATGCGGCTTTTTTATTTACATTATGAGAAAATGCGTTACTGGCTCTATCAGGAGGAAGTGTTTGAGGAATTGAAGGCGGATCCGTATTTTGCGGATTATACGATGGAGCAGTGCAGACAGGACTTAAATGCCCTGACCGGATGGAAGAACTTATCCACGCTTCAGGATACCCGAAATGTCAAGAGCATTGAGGCCTTTAAGAACAAAAACTTCCGGTATCAGATGACGGAGTACTCGGTGGAGATCGAGCGTATGGTAGTGCGGCTGGAAAACCTGCTTATAGAGGGTGCTTCGCTGGAACCGGCTCTCCTTGATCGGCTTCGGATCCAGATCGGAAAGCTCGAGGAGACGGCAGCGCTTGAGCCTGAGCAGGTTCATGCCTGGTGGAATGATCTGAACCATGATTTTATGCGGTTAAACCAGAACTATCAGGATTATATGAGAGAACTAAACAGTGTCCGGGCGGAGGAGCTGATGCGTGCCCGGGAATTTCTGGTATTTAAAGACCGGCTGATCGATTATCTGCGCAGCTTTGTGCGCAGTCTTCAGATGAATGTGGGAAAGATCGAGGAACACTTAAAAAAGGCAGATTCGAAGGTGACGGCTGAAATTTTGGATAAGGTGACACAGTTTGAGCTTTCTATTCCGAGACTTGATACCGAGGTGAGCGAGCAGCAGATCCGAGAGCGGATGGAAGGACGCTTCTTAAGCATTCGCGGCTGGTTTGTGGGAGAAAACGGGGAGGAGTCGGAGGCTGCAAAGGTCTTTGATACGACCAACGAGATCATCCGCAAGATCACCCGGTATGCGGCGCGGATCAGTGAGGCCGGAAACGGCGGAGCCAACCGGCGGGAGGAGTATCAGAAGTTAGCCTCCATGTTTGGAAAGTGCCGGGATATTAGAGAGGCGCACTGCCTGTCTGCCCTGGTCTTTGGCATTGAAAAGCCGATCCACTTAAAGGGAGATTTTAAGCGGGAGACGGACAGCATCAACAGCGGAGTTTACGAGGAAAAACCGTTATGCCTGACCATCGCACCGCGGGTTCGCACCTATAAGGAAAAGGCCGCGCGAAGCAGCATTCAGGATCGCACGAAGGAAAAACAGGAAGCAAGAGAACGGGTTTTAGAGCGGGAACGAAGGAATAAGGCCTTGCTGCAGGAATATATCAAGGACGGACGGCTGGATTTTGCCTCCTTGCCGGTTTTAGAGCCTTACGTGCGGGACGTGTTCCTTTTGTGGCTGTCGAAGGCATTGGAGCATAAGTCCAAGTCTGCCAAGACTGAAGATGGGCGATATTATACGGTGGAGGAAGCAGAACCGGGAAAACGCTGCGTCTTGCAGTGCACGGACGGAAGCTTTTCAATGCCGGCATTTTCGATCATATTTGAGGAGAGAGGATAATGAATGTACTGGAAACCCTGCTCAACCGTCGCTGGATCCTAAAATCCAGGGACAGGGAGCTTTATTATCAGGTGCGGGATGAACTGGACAGTGTAAAGAAGTTTCTGACGGAGAAGGTGGGCTATCAGGTGATCGTCAACCCTTACCTGATCCGTCTGGAAAAGATACCGGCCAAGGCCAGACCCTGGATGGGAATCCGTCAGTTTCAGGATCCGCTCCAGTATGTGTTTCTCTGCCAGATCTTAAGCTTTCTGGAGCTTCGGGAGGCGGGGGATCAGTTTGTTTTGTCACAGCTTACGGATTTTATCCAGGCACAATGCGGCGATATTCAGATCGACTGGACCTCCTATACCCACAGACGGCATCTGATCCGCGTGCTGAAATTTTGTGTGTCAGAGGGGATGTTAGATATCGACGACGGAAGCGAGGACAGCTTCATGCACAGCGAAAACGGTGAGGTGCTTTACCGGAATACGGGAGCGAGCAGGTATTTCATGAAGAATTTCACGCGGGATATCATGGATTACCAGAGCATCGCGGATTTTGAGACGGATGAATGGATCGATGTCAACACCGACCGCGGTGTGGCACGAAGACAGAGAGTCTATAGAAAGCTGCTGATGGAGATTGGGGTCTACCGCTCATCGGAGGCGGATGAAGACTTTAACTATATTCGAAATTATCAGGGAAGGATCTCGGATGATTTCGAGCAGCTTCTGGGCTGTGAACTGCAGGTGCACCGGGGAAGCGCTTATCTGATCGCCGGAGAAAATGCAAATCCGGGTCATTGCTTTCCGGAGGAAAAGACCATGGGGGACATTGTGCTTTTGTGCTGCGGTCTGATCCGGGAAAAGGAAGAAGCCGGAGCCTTTAAGCTTCAGCCGGATGAGAGCCTTTTGATCTCGCGGGCGGAGTTTACCGGGCTTTTGGAGGAATGCCGCCGCAGGTATGGTGCAGGCTTTGTAAAGACCTACCGGGAGATGGCGGCCGGAGAATTCTGCGAGACGATCGGAGCTTATCTGGAGGAGCTGGATTTTATCGGCTGGGAGCAGGATCAGGTGCGGATCTTTCCGGTGGCAGGAAAAATCATGGGACAGTATCCCGTGGATTATCACGGTGAAAAGGAAACGGAGACAGATAAATGAACAGCAGATGGCAGATGAACCGGATCGGCCTGATCGATTTCTGGTATTATGATGAAGAAGAATTTTACTTTGCAGACGGAAGGATGCTGCTGCGCGGTTCCAACGGATCCGGAAAATCCGTAACCATGCAGAGCTTCATTCCTCTTATTCTGGACGGAAACATGCGCCCGGAGCGACTCGATCCCTTTGGCTCGAGAGCCAGAAAGATGGAAAACTATCTTTTAGAGGAGGGCGACGGCAGAGAGGAGCGAACCTCCTATCTGTATCTGGAGCTGAAGCGCAAGGACGGAAACAATTATCTGACCATCGGTGTGGGGCTTCGCGCAAGACGGGGAAAGAAGCTTGACACCTGGTATTTTTATGTCAACGACGGCAGGCGGATCGGAAAGGATCTCTTCCTCTATAAAGATGTGGATCAGAAGATCGTATTGTCAACTTCCTCTTATTTTGCACCTTAAAAGTCTCACTTTGTGCATTTTGTATAAATCGAGGCTTTTTCTATTCTTCCTGCTCCATTGTTTCTGCGCTGATGAAACCAAGGATTTCATCATACGATTTTTTGCTTTTGAGTATGGCACACCAAAGCTCGTCCTTGCGGTGAGCGTCTCGCTTATCCAACAGCTTCTGCAGAGCATCTGTCGCCGCATCGTATGCCTGCTTGGTTTTTATCACTTTTTCCTGTGCTTTCTCGATCTGCTGATCAATTGCAGCGACTGTCGTTCCGGCTTTTCTTCCTCTTGCCATTTTATTTTTCCTCCCTCAAAATCTTACTGATTCCCTCTGCGTAATACTTGACCAATGCTGCGTCTATTCCAAATGCCTTCAGTATCGTTTTCTGTGTAGCAGTAACCGCATGATCTAAACGATATTTATTGTCGGTCAACCGAACCATTTCGATCTTCTCCAGCTCGCGGATTGCGGCAGGCACTGTCATATAGTTCGGACGACTATCCAACTTCAACATTTCATCTTTCAGGCAGTTATACATCCGATTTCGCACGATAAGTGCCAGAAATTCAATGAATATCTTGGAATCCGCAGCAGAATCTCCATAAACTCGCAGGCTCTTATCTCCGAGATAGGATTTATCTCCACGGAACAGCTTCACCGAGGTATCTCTGCTCTTATAGAGATTGAGCGCTGCTTTGGCATCCATATTTTC
>CAVALB010000052.1:0-18982 GCA_963589345.1 uncultured Selenomonadales bacterium
TTGAACCCTCGCGCCGCTATTAACGACCTGCACCCTTTCCAGGGGTGTCCCTTCAGCCTCTTGGGTACTTCTGCAAAGTCCCGATGCCTGAACATCAGTAAGTATTATATTGTCATCGGCAAGCCTTGTGCTTGTCCAACGGAGAGAGTGGGATTCGAACCCACGCGCCCTTGCGGACAAACGGTTTTCAAGACCGCCTCGTTATGACCACTTCGATATCTCTCCTCAAACGTGCTTTTCAATTTTATCAAAAGCATTCGTCCTTGTCAAGAACTTTTTTATTTTTTTGTTTCATCTTGTGTGACTGTTGTGTTGCATTTGTCACATGCGACATTGACAAATTTTAGCACAAGCCAGCATCACTGTCAATAGCTTTTTCGAATCTTTTTCATTTTTTCAAAATATACGAAATCAAAGAGAAGCGCATACTTTACGATTGCATGGACGAAAGCGCTTCCCTGCAATTTCGTATGGTGAAAACCGCCGGTTAAAACCGGTTAAATATACCACAATTCCTGCCTGGTCGTAGAGATTGCATCTGCTCCGGCCGAAAAGAGCTCCAGTACTTCCTTCTTTTCCGAGATCAGTCCTCCGGCAATCAGCGGAATGCTCGTGCTTGTACGAAGGCGCTGGATGATTTTCGGGATCACGCCCGGCATAACCTCGATCATATCCGGCCGGAATGTTTCCAGCATTTTTTTCGTATTATCCACGGCCATGGAGTCAATAATAAATGCGCGAAGGATCCCAAACATTTTCAGTTCCTGTGCTCTGCGCACCAGCATCGGTTTTGTACTGATGATGCCATCTGCTCCTGTCTGCTCTTTTATAAAGTCGATGGCCACTTCCTTTGATCCAAGTCCCTGCACCAGATCCGCATGCACGATTGCGTATTTCCCATGCGATTTTGCTGTTTCAACAATAGTTCTGATATTGCAGATGTTTCCGTAGAGGATAAATACAACCTGACATTCCGTATCCAGACATTTCTTCAGTCCGTCATCGTCCTTGACCGCCGCAATGACCGGTGATATTTCCAATAAATCTATTGCTTTCATCATTTTTTACTGTCGATCCATCCTTTGCATACACCCGGGTAATTGCTGATCACGCCTTCTACGCCCCACTCATACATCTGCTCTAAGGCTCCCATGTCGTTGATGGTCCATACATTCAGCGGAATCTTGTGCTCGTGACAGCTCTTTACCATATCTTCCGTCAGTGCTTTCACACCAGGATGATAATACTGAAAATCAAACTTTTCGCAATAATAGCCCGGATTCCCCAGGTCATCATACTCTACCAGTGCACCGCATGGAATATCCGGAGCCAGCTTACGAAGCAGTGTAATGGAAGAATGCAGGAAAGAAGAAAATACGATTTTCTTCTCCAAACCATATTTTTTCACGAATGCCAATGTCTTTTCTTCCAGTTCTTCGTAATAATACACGCCGGACTTGATTTCAATATTCGTTACCAGATCTGTGTCCTTTACCCATTCGCAGTATTCCTCCAGAGTTGGGATCGGCTCAAAACCATATTTTTCGTTCCAAACTGCTGCTGCATTCAATTTTTTTAACTCTTCCAGAGTATAATCCCTCACCCAGCCGATTCCGTCCGTAGTGCGGTCTACTTTTTCATCATGGATGATCACGACTTCGCCATCCTTTGCAAGCTGCACATCCAGCTCAATTCCGTAACAGCCGGTCTCCTCCGCCTTTTTAAACGCCAGCATGGTATTCTCCGGATATCTGCCGCTGTAACCCCTGTGTGCATATACTTTCATTGCTAATTCCTCCTGTCGTTCGTATCATAGCACAGCACAGACTGCATGTCCATACAGGCCGTATAATGAAAAGTTATAGCCTCTTTTCTACATTCTTTGTAGCTACAACCGGAATACCCGTTCCGGCGCAGTTTTCGATCACGATCTGCCCGATATGAACCGGTGCTTCCACAGAAACGGCACGGATTTCCTCCATGCACGCAAAGATCTTATCCTTCGGGATGTCTTCTTTGGTTTTTACGGAAACCATGGCAATCGTACCGTTTTTCACATGAACAGAGGAGGTCACTACACGAGTCGGATTGGTGACTTCTTTTTTGGCATAGATTTCGCCGCGTTTACAGGTATTTCCCTTTACCATGATTTCTGTGCCTTCCATGGTCACCGTCAATGGGCAGCCAAGCGGACATCCGATACAGATCAGTTCTCTCTTCTCCATCTTATTCCACCTCCGTACAGATCACAATTTCTTTCAGATCCGGATAGTTCTGCAGATCTTCTTTTTTTAGGATCACCTGTTCCATCTCACCCGGTGCCAGAATCTTTTTCTTTCTAGACTGAACACGGGTGCCGTCCAGATAGACACTGATGCTGCGGTCATGGTACACATCCGCCACACGAAAACGCACAGTAACCTGTTCCTGCATGTGAAGGGTATCGATGCTCTGAGGAACCGTGTAGCGCACACCGTTCTTAGCCTTTAACGTTACCTTATGTGTCTGATAAACGTCGCCTTTCTTTCCTTCTCGCAGCATCTTTACATAGGCTGCTGCATTAGTTCCTGCAAGAGCTGCCTCCTCCGATACATAATCCACCAGATCATGCACATGCAGCACATTTCCGCAGGCAAATATGCCTTCCGCGCTGGTTTCCAGACGATCGTTGACGCTTGGTCCTGAGGTTACACGGTTCATCTCTACACCTGCTGCTTTTGACAATTCATTCTCCGGGATCAGTCCTACGGATAAAAGCAGGGTATCGCAGCTGTAATGTTCTTCTGTGCCCGGGATTGGTTTTTTATCTGCTCCAACCTTTGCCAGAGTGATCCCGGTCACCCGTTCCTTGCCTTGGATATCAACTACAGTGTGACTAAGCTTCAGCGGAATACCGTAGTCATCCAGGCACTGGACGATGTTTCTCTTTAATCCTCCGGAATAAGGCATCAGCTCAGCCACGACCTTTACCTTTGCGCCTTCTAAGGTCATACGCCGTGCCATGATCAGTCCGATATCACCGGAACCTAAGATCACGACTTCTTTCCCTACGCTGCAGCCTTCTATATTCATCAGACGCTGTGCTGTTCCCGCAGAATAAATTCCGGCTGGACGGTATCCCGGAATATTCAAGGCCCCTCTCGGACGTTCTCTACATCCCATGGCAAGGATCACAGCCCCTGCCTCAATCATCTCCACTCCGTGTTCACGACTGATCACGGTTACTTCTCTCTTTTCATTGATATCAAGGGCCATGGTATTCAAGCGGTAAGGAATCTGCTCTTTTTTTGCCATGTCAATATAACGTGCCGCATACTCCGGTCCGGTCAGCTCCTCCTTAAAGGTATGAAGGCCGAAACCATTGTGGATACACTGGTTTAGGATGCCTCCCAGACTGCTGTCACGTTCCAGGATCAAAATGTCCTGGATTCCGGCTTTTCTCGCTGCCACTGCTGCGGCCAGACCGGCCGGACCGCCTCCGATGATTACAATGTCATGCTTCATATTCATCCTCCCTATTTTTCTCCCTTAAGCATTTCCGATCCAGGTACATTCTTGCAGACTTCTTCCATACGGATACCGAGCTCCCTTGCAAGGATTTCCATGGTGCGCGGAGTGCAAAAGCCTGCCTGGCAGCGCCCCATTCCCTGACGCACACGGCGTTTGATCCCGTCTAAGGACTTTGCACCTAAAGTTCTTGTGATCGCATCTACGATCTCGCCTTCACTGATTCCCTCGCAGCGGCAGATAATGGTTCCGTATGCCGGATTTTGCCTAATCAGTTCTGCGCGTTTTTCTCTGCTTAATCGTTCCGGACGGACAATACCCTTCCGGGTTCCGTTCCAGCTTTCCTTTCTTGCTGCCTTCCGGTTCTCTGCCACCTTTTCTGCCAGCCAACGGCCAATGGCCGGAGCGCTGGAAAGTCCCGGTGACTCAATTCCTGCCGCATCAAAAAAGCCCGGAGCATCCTCTGCCTCACCGATCACGAAATCATCACCGTCCTCATGGGCACGCAGGCCTGCAAAGGATGTGATTACCTGACGGAACGGGATATTTTTTACACTCAATGCCGCGCGGCTCATCAGAGAATCCAGTTCTTCTGCCGCTGTCGCCGTCTGTTCCTTGTCCTCCACATCCGTTGCCGTAGGACCGGCCAGCAGGTTACCGTGTACGGTAGGACTTACCAAAACGCCCTTTCCCATCCTGGTCGGAAGCTGAAAAATGGTATGGCTTACCAGATTTCCGGCCTCCTCATCAAGCAGGCAGTAATCGCCTTTTCTCGCAGTGATGTGAAGTTTTTTCTCACTTACCCAGTTATGCATAACATCTGCATAGACTCCTGCCGCGTTCACAACACAATGTGCTGTCAGTTCGCCCCGATTTGTCACGATCCGGTAGCCTTCTGTTTTTTTCTCAATTTTTTCTACCTCGGTCAAAAAGCGAAATTCCACGCCATTCTCACACGCATTCTCCGCCAAAGCAATGGTCATGCCAAACGGACACACGATGCCTCCGCTCGGCACATAAAGTGCTGCAACGACAGTATCCTCGATATTCGGTTCCATGTTTCGAACTTCATCTCCACTGATGATGGACATTCCCTCTACACCGTTTTGCACTCCTTTGTCATAAAGTGCCTGCAGTGCCGGTTTGTCTTCTTCTGTAAAGCAAAGAACCAGTGAACCGTTGCGCCGATAATCAAAATCCAGTTCTTTGGAAAGCTCTTCCATCATGCGACTGCCGAGAATATTAAACTTTGCCTTCAGTGTGCCCGGCTCTGCATCAAAGCCACCATGAACAATAGCGCTGTTTGCCTTGGACGTCCCGGAACATACATCCTCTGCCCGTTCCACAACGCAGATTTTCAGCTGATATTTAGAAAGTTCTCTGGCCACCGCGCAGCCGATGACGCCGGCGCCGATCACCACTACATCATAGTTCATTTCATTCATACTCCTATCTCCTTTTATATATCCTTCCTACTCACTGACCGCCAGCACCTCATCCATCTCTGCAAGGCATGCCAGCAGCCTGGTTTTCTGATAGCCCGGCGGAAAAACCACATCAAATTCCAGTTTTACCTCATCCTTCTTGGTCTTATTGATCTTTACAGAAACCACACTAAAAAAAGCGTACCCAAAGCAGCACAGATTCACTCTGTGCGCTTGTGGTTACGCTTCCTCTTCTGCTCTTTTTGCGTATGTATGATGTTGTGAGGTTTTATATCTGCACCCTGCTGCAGGCAACAAAGTGTCCCGGCTCGATCTCGCGAAGCTGTGGATTTCCGTTTTTGCAACACTCTGCTGCACAATCGCAGCGCTTCATAAAGCGGCATTCATCCGGCAGATTGACCGGAGATGTGATCTCGCCGCGGATCAGCTGACGCACCGGTTTTTCCTTTCCGACGATCGGAAGCGGAATCGCTGAGAGAAGTGCCTTGGTATATGGATGCACCGGATTTTCAAACAGAAGATCCGACGGTGCCTTCTCAACCATCTGTCCCAGGTACATCACCGCAATATCATCAGAAAAGTACTTTACTACCGAAAGATCATGGGTAATGAAAATGTAAGTCAGTCCCAGATCTGCCTGCAACTTCTTTAACAGATTTAGGATCTGTGCCTGAATGGATACATCCAGTGCCGACACCGGTTCATCGCAGACGATCAGCTTCGGTCTTACAGCCAGTGCGCGGGCAATGCCGATTCGCTGGCGGCGTCCTCCGTCCAACTCATGCGGATAGACATTCATATAACGATCGGCAAGGCCTACTGTCCGCATCAGTTCCAGGGTACGCTCTTCAATTTCGCTTTTTGATCTTAAAAGCTTGTGCTCAATGATCGGCTCACTGATCAGCTGCATCACGGTCTGTCTCGGATCCAAAGAAGAAAACGGATCCTGGAACACCATCTGCATTTCCTGACGCAGCGGACGCATCTGTCTGCGGTTGTATGAAGTAATATCCTGACCGTCAAAAATAATCTTTCCGCCGGTCGGCTCCAACAACTTTAAAATGGTGCGTCCGGTCGTAGATTTTCCGCATCCGGATTCTCCTACAATGCCGAGGGTCTTTCCTTCCTCAATCTGAAAGCTCACTCCGTCCACCGCATGCAGCTGACCGGCCGGGGTATTGAAAAATTTGGTGAGGTTTTGTACCTCAAGAATTGTCTTACCTGCCATCTTAGTTCCCCCTTAATCTGAATTCCGGATCTTTGTAGGCACTGCAGGCTACAAAATGTGTTGCGCTTCCATCTACGGATGTCAACTCCGGGACAGCCTTTGTGCAGGCTTCTGTTGCATACGGACATCTTGGTGCAAATGCACATCCCGGCGGCAGATCGGACGGATCCGGCATTAACCCCTTGATCGGGACCAGCTCCTCTCCCCTCTGCTTTAAGTTCGGCAGAGAGTCGAACAGACCCTCTGTATACGGATGGCGCATATGATTGAATACATCATCTGCGGTTCCCTTTTCTACAATACGTCCGGCATACATAACTGCCACGTCCTCACAAACCTCTGCCACAACTCCAAGATCATGGGTGATCATGAGCATGGACATTTCCTTCTCGCGGATGAGCTGTTTCATGAGCTCTAACACCTGTGCCTGAATGGTTACATCCAGAGCGGTGGTCGGTTCGTCCGCGATCAGAAGCTGCGGGCTGCAGGCAAGGGCGATCGCGATCACCACGCGCTGCTTCATACCACCGGAAAACTGATGCGGGTAATCGTGTGCCCGGGACTCCGCGATGCCTACCATTTTCAGCATTTCCTTTGCTTTTTCAAAGGCTTCTTTTTTGGATATATTCTGGTGAAGGGCAATACTCTCACCGATCTGATCCCCCACAGTCATAACCGGGTTTAACGCAGTCATGGGATCCTGGAAGATCATGGCCACCTCGTTGCCGCGCATTTTTTCAAGTTCTGCCGGAGACATTTTCAATACATCTTTTCCGTCCAGCCTGATCTCGCCTGCTTTGATGACTCCCGGCGGGTTCGGAACCAGATTTAAGATAGAAAGCGCCGTGGTGGTCTTTCCGGCACCGGTCTCGCCCACCAGACCCAGTGTTCTCTTTTTTGCGATGGAAATGTCAATGCCGTTTACCGCATGGACATCCGCATCCTCTGTCTCATAGTGAACAACCAGGTTTTTTATATCAAGAACTAACTCGTCTGCCATACTCTATTCCTCCTAAATACCCTTATTTTTTCAGCTTCGGATCCAGCGCATCGCGCAGGCCATCGCCCAGAAGGTTCAGTGCAAGAACCGTAAACATGATGGCAAGTCCGGGAATGATACACATGTAGCTCGCATCACGGATATGACTGCGTCCTGCGGAAAGCAGTGCGCCCCACTCCGGTGCCGGTGCCGGAACACCGATTCCAAGAAAGCTTAAGGAAGAAGCCGAAATAATGGTAGTACCGATCAGCAGTGTGATCTGCACAATAATCGGAGAAAGGCAGTTTGGAAGAATGTGTTTTACAATGATCTTCCAGGTCGGCAAACCCATGGCATAGGAGGATTCCACATATTCCTGGTCACGGATCGTCATAACGGATGCACGCACGATACGGGCAAAGCTGCTGGCGCAGGAGAATGCCAGCGCGATCATCAGGTTTACGGTGCTCGGTCCAAGTAAGGATACGATCACAACTGCCGTCATGATGTTCGGAATCGAATAGAAAATATCAATACCGCGCATGATGATGGAATCGGTAATGCCGCCCTTAAAGCCTGCCTGAGATCCCAGAATGGTGCCGACAATCAGGCCCAAAAGTACAGAGCCGACACCGATGATCAGGGAATACCGTGCTCCGTAGATGATGCGGGCAAAGAGATCACGTCCGTATTCATCGGTTCCGAACCAATGAGCCGCACAAGGTCCCATCAGACGATCCTTCATGTTCTGTCCGATTACATCCTTCTCATAATCGAAGATAACCGGACTGAGCGCCGCTGCCAGTACCAGGATCACCAAAAAGGACAGTCCCAGCATAGCACCGCGGTTTTTGGTCAGACGCCGCCAGGTTTCCTGAAACAGCGTCCGTTTTTTGTACTTTTTCTTGATTTCGCTTGCCTGTGCCATTGGATCACCCCTTCTTGCTGTACTGTGCTTTGATTCGTGGATCAAAGAATGCGTAGATCAGGTCTACCACCAGATTGATGATACACATGAGAATGGAACACATGATGATGGCTCCGGTAACCATGGGCGTATCTCGCTTTGATATGGAATCATATACCAAACGTCCGATCCCCGGCCAGGAAAATACGGTTTCTGCCAGTACAGAACCCGTGATAACCAGAGACATCTGTAGGCCGATCGCTGTGATGATCGGGATCAGGGCATTCTTTAAGCCATGCACAGTGATTACCTGTTTTTCCGAGCAGCCCTTCGCCCGGGCCGTCGTCATATAGTCCTGACGAAGCACATCCAGCATGGAGGAACGAGTGGTTCTGGTAATCAGCGCTGCCAGGCCAAAGCCAACCGTCACTGCCGGAAGCACCAGGCTGCTTGGTCCGCCTTTTCCGCCCGTCGGGAACCACCCAAGCTTCAGCGAGAAGATGATGATCAGCATCAGTCCCAGCCAGAAGTTTGGCATGGACGTGCCAAACAGCGCAAAGATCATCCCCGCCGTGTCCTTCCATGTATTCTGATGGATTGCCGTATAAATACCAAGCGGCAGAGATACTACCACTGCAATGAAAACGGCAGCTCCGCCTAACATCAGGGTATTCGGAAGCCGTTCCATGAAGGTTTTGAATACGTCACGCTTGGTCACATAGGACTTGCCCATATCACCGGTCAGCATACCTTTCATATAGTTGCCGTAACGTACAATAAACGGATCATTCAGTCCAAGTTCTTCCCGGATCTGCTCAATCTGCTCCGGCTTTGCATTATCACCTGCAAGCATCAATGCCGGATCTCCTCCTGTCAGGCTCATAGCCCAGAAGATCAGAAATGAGGTTACCAGAATAACCGGGATCAGCATCAAAAGTCTTTTCCCAATGTATTTCAGCATTTGCCTGTCGCTCCTTTTTGTAGTCTGAGGCTTATATGGAAACTTGCGGGGCTTTAGAAGCACCCGCAAGTCTTTTCAGCCATTCTATTTTTTTGTTTTTACTCTGCAATGTATGCATGACGCCAGTCATGGTTTCCGCCGCCATAGAAATACTGTCCCTGAAGGTTCTTGTTATATGCAACAACCAGGTTTGCAATGTATAACGGAACCTGCGGGCATGCATCTACCAGATAAGTCTGCAGCTCTTTTGCAGTCTCAAGACGTTTGTCCTGATCCTTCTCGGTTGCTACGATATCGATCATCTCGTCTGCCTTCGCATCGGAATAATGATGATAGTTGGAACCGGAACCGGTATAGAAGAGGTCACGGTATACGAAGTCAACTTTGGAGTCCTCGTTCCATCTCCACAGGAAGAGTTCCTGCTTGCCGTCTACACAAGTGGATTTTAAGGTTGCAGTCTCCATCGGCTCCAGGGTTACATCGATGCCGATATCAGCCAGATTAGCCTGGATGATGGTTGCGATCTGCTCATACGGAGCACCTGATGCATAGGTTAAGGTGGTGCTGATGCCGCCATCCGGATAGCCGGCCTCTGCCATCAGAGATTTTGCTCTGTCAACGTCGTAATCAAAGCCTTCCATATCATCATAGAAGCCCCACAGACCGCGGTTTAAGATGGTGGTCTGTAAAGTTCCCTTGCCGTATACTGCTGCTTCCAGAACCGCATCGCGATCGATCGCACAGGCAACAGCCTGTCTTAAGGTCTGGTTATTCCACGGCTCCTTCTCTACGTTGAATGCGAAGTAGAAGAGACGGGTACCGGTCTGCTCGTAAACGGTGATGTTGTCATCCTCCTCCAGATACTGCAGCTCATTGATCGGCGGGTTTACGCAGACATCGATCTCACCTGCCTGCAGTGCCATAACACGGGAGGATGCCTCCAGGTACGGACGGAACTCAATGGTCTCTGCCACACCGGGTGCCAGGTTGTCATCAGCCGGAAGGTCATTGCCCCAGTAATCATCCACCTTTACCAGACGGCAGTACTCACCCTCTACCCACTCGTCAAACTTGTACGGGCCGGTACCGATGTAGTACGGATCCTCCACGCCGTCATCGTATGCCTTCTTGGACTGGATGGATAACGGTACGGATGCCAGAGACTGGATGAATTCGTTGTTGTATTTCTCGATTTCAATCTCGATGGTGTAATCATCGATGACGGTACATCCGACATAGCCTGCCAGAATGGAAGCTACCATATTGCCGGTTGCCATGTCCAGGGTGAACTTTACATCCTCTGCAGTCATCGGGGTCTTGTCGTCATCGTTGAAATGAACATCATCACGCAGCTTCATTTCAATATGAGTGTCATCCTTGAATTCCCAGGAAATAGCAAGACACGGAACGAAACGCTCATCTCCCTGAGAACCATTGTTAAAGAATACCAGAGTCTGATGGGTGTTCTTTAATACAATGTTGTTGATCTGGTCCTGCTGCTGCTGCAGGTCCAGGGTGTTGATATCGGCATCGGTACCGATGATCAGCGTATCCTTATGGCCAACAGCCTCGCTCGATGTGGTTTCCGATGAGGACTCCTGAGATCCGGAATCCGCAGTCGTGGTGCTGCCGGATTTTCCTCCGCAGCCCGCCAGTGATGTTGCCAGCATAGCAACGCTAAGCAGCAGTGCAAGTTTTTTCTTCATACACACTTCCTCCATTTTTTATTGTTGCAACTGATCTACATGTTCCCAGTAACAGCAAGGTTCATAAATATTCCACAATTTAACGCAAAAACAGCACAGACGTACGGCACCCTACGTTCTAAGACGAACTTTCAAAGACATGCCCTACACAACTGCGCCGCTCTGTTTTCTCTATGCAATGTGTATATTTATTTATCAGCTAGTTCAAAGTATATCATCAATTCATAAATTGCACAAGCATTTTTCACAATATTTCTTCGTTATCTTGTTAACTTTTCCTAAGTTTAACCTTTATTTTTCATCAATTTTACATTGCTTTGCTTAGCAAAGTTAAGTTGTCTTACTTCTTCTTTGAAGCAAAGCCTCTGCCAAAACCAGATCCTCCGGGGTTGTTACCTTTAAATTTTCATAGCTTCCTTCCACCAGACGCACCCTTGCACCGCCGAAACGTTCTACCACCATCGCATCATCCGTGATCCCCTTTTGCAGGTCAGGATTCTCCATCAAACAATCATATGCCTGCCTGATCAGCGGATAGGAAAAAGCCTGCGGAGTCTGTATCTGCCACAGTGAGGAACGATCCGGTGTGGAGACGGCAAAAGCGTTCGGGTCTGCAACCTTAATGGTATCCTTCACCGGCATACCTGCCACGCAGGCTCCATCCTGCACAGCAGCCTTTGCTGACCGCCCTATGATGTCCTCTGTCACAAGAGGTCTTGCTCCATCGTGGATCAAAACGTAATCGCAGTTTTTCAGTGCCTTTAACCCTTCGTAGACAGAATGATAACGTTCTTTTCCTCCGGTCACAATCGCACGCAGCTTTTTAAGCTTCAGCTTTGACAGGATCTGAGCCTGCACAAAGTCTGCTTCTCCTGCTCCCGTCACCAGCACCAGGTCATCTGCGCAGCTGTTTTCAAAGGCTTCCAGGGCATAAGCGATCAGAGGTCTTCCATTTAACAGCATATACTGCTTCTGGACATCGCTGTGCATCCGGCTACCTCGTCCGCCTGCCAGGATCACAGCCCCGATCCGTAATGTATCGATCATAGCTTTCTTCCTTATTGTAATTACATTATATCGTTAATTTTTTATCGTTCACCCAGTTTCAAGTTCGGAACTGCATTTAAATCCCAGCCATGACGCGTCCCTTTTAAGTACTCATAATACGCAGCGCAGCCAATCATTGCCGCATTATCCGTACAAAAGATCGGAGAAGGATGATAAAAGCGGATATGAGCCTTATCGCAGGCCTCCTGCATGGCTGCACGGAGCGCGGAGTTCGAGGCCACGCCGCCTGCAATGGCCAGCTTGTCATAGCCGTATTCCTTTGCTGCCAGTACTGCACGGCTTACCAATGCCTCTACCACGGCATTCTGAAAGGATGCCACCAGATCCGGCACATCAATCTCTTCCCCGGTCATATGGGCTTTATTAATGTAATTTAACACAGCTGACTTCAGGCCGCTGAAGCTAAAGTCATACGGAGAGCCCTCCACCTTTGCTCTCGGAAATTCGATGGCATGCGGATTTCCTTCCTTTGCCGCTTTGTCGACCTTAGGGCCTCCCGGATAACCGAGTCCTACTGCCCGCGCCACTTTATCGAAGGCTTCTCCCGCTGCATCGTCGCGGGTGCGTCCAATGATCTCAAACTCACCGTAGTCCTTTACAATGACCAGGTGCGTATGTCCGCCTGACACGATCAGACACACAAAGGGCGGCTCAAGATCCGGATTTTCGATATAATTTGCAGACACATGCCCCTCAATATGATGCACACCTACTAACGGCTTCTTCGCTGCAAAGGCAATGGCCTTTGCCTCAGCCACTCCCACAAGCAGTGCGCCCACAAGCCCCGGACCGTAGGTCACACCGATGGCATCTATGTCATCAAGCGTCACATTTGCGTCCTCCAATGCCTGCGTAATCACCTGGTTGATCTTTTCGATATGCTTTCTCGATGCGATTTCCGGAACCACCCCGCCAAACTGGGTATGCAGCGCGATCTGGGATGAGATCACATTCGAAAGCACCTCTCTTCCGTTTTTTACCACCGACGCTGCGGTTTCATCGCAGGAGCTTTCGATAGCCAGGATCAGCGTATCCTTTTTTTTCGCCTCTGAATCTACGTTTTCTTTTACTTTATCTATATCCGTCATGATCTTACTCCTCATCAAAGGTCAGCTCACGGGTCCAGCCGTCTCTGGCCGCCTTTGCTCCCGGAAAAATTTCCCGTACTTTATCCATAAACTCATCCGGCCGATTTAAGGAGGGACTGTAATGTGTCAGCCACATCTCCGTCGGCTGTGCCTTTTTCGCAAGATTAGCGGCCTCATACATGGTCATATGCTTATATTCTCTTGCCTTGGCTTCCTTTCCGTCCTCTCCGTACATGCCTTCACAGATAAAAAGATCTGCGTGATCTGCATATTCCGCAATGACCGGAAGCGGTCTGGTATCCGTACAGTAAGTCACCTTTAAGCCCTTGCGATCCGGCCCGAGCACCATATCCGGTGTATAGGTAATGCCGTCCATGACCAGGGTTTCGCCTTTTTGCAGTCTGCTCCAGACCCTCATCGGAACATTTTGTGCCTTGGCACGCTCCACATCAAAACGTCCGGTACGCGGAATGGAGATGGAATAGCCGTAGCAGACTACATTATGATTCACCCGGTAGGCATCGATCACATACGGACCGATCTGAAACTGCTGCCGGTTCTCCTCGATTTCTATGAATTTCAGTGAAAACGGGAGCTCCGGTGCGATGGTTCTGAGGGCATTTACTACCCGTTCCAGCCCCTTCGGTCCGATCAGGGTCACCGGCTCCGTGCGTTCTGCGTTGCCCATAGTCAGAAGAAGCCCCGGAAGTCCGCTGATATGGTCTGCATGATAATGCGTAAAACAGATCACATCGATGGGCTTCGGGCTCCATCCTTTTTCCTTCAAAGCCACCTGTGTTCCTTCCCCGCAGTCGATCAGAAGGCTGCTGCCGTCACAGCGTGCCATCATCGCAGTCAGCCAGCGATACGGAAGCGGCATCATTCCGCCGGTTCCGAGCAAACAAATATCTAACATAAATCAATTAACCTCATTTCCTTTTATGCCGCTATCATAGCATAGCGCCTAAGTGAATTCAACAAGATCCCTTTTCCACATAATCACAGCATCCTCCGTCGGATTATGATAGTAGGCCTTGCGCACGGCTTCCTTTGCAAACCCATAGGATTCATACAGGCTTCTGGCCGGCAGATTGCTCTCCCGCACTTCCAGGCTGACTGCGTACGCTTTCTCGCGGATTGCATAGGCCAGCATGGCATCCATCAGAATCCTGCCTACCCCTAAGCGGCGGCTGTCCGGATGAACGGCAATCCGCTGAATCTCGCCTTCTCCGGCCAGCACGCGCAGATTGCAGTATCCGAAAAGCCGGCCATCCTGTTCGTAAACATAATAGACATCATAGGGACTGTGAATTCCGGATTCCAGAATATGTGCCGACCAGCTTTCCGAAAAACAGATCTGTTCCAGATGGGCAATCTCCGGGATATCCCGTTCTTCCATGTGACGGATCATTTTTCATCTCCTGTTCCGACACTGTGTCCTGCTGCCAGTTCACTGGTCTTGCCCTGACGCTTTGCCTCTTCCAGCTCCCGTTCTGCCTGTGCTTTTTTCAGATAATCCGGTGCATGATCCATCGCCGATACCGTCTTTCCCTCTGCAAAATAAATGCCTCCGAGAGCTGCTACACTGGCTGCCCGCTGACAGTTTGCCTGAGCAGGAGCAAAGGAGAAGGGCACGGTCATTTCCGCACGAAGGATGGTTTCATGGACCGGCACGCCATCTCCTAAAAAGATCACGCGCTCCCCGCGTTCATTTAATTCCCGGATCAGTTCATGGATATCCAGGCCGCACTGCGGTTTTACGATCTCAAATGCCTCTTCATAATGATAAAGACCGGTATAAACCTGTCCTCTTCTTGCATCCATGATCGGACAGATGAGGGCCGAGGTTCCATACAGATTATAAGCCATAGCATCCAGCGTTGGCACATGTATAAGCGGCTTATCAAGTGCCAGTCCCAGACCCTTTGCCGTAGCAGAGCCGATGCGCAGGCCGGTATAAGAGCCCGGTCCTCCGGATACTGCAATTGCATCCACATCCTTAAGATCAAGTCCCAGCATCCGGGTCACCTCATCGATCATGGGAAGCAGGGTCTGGGAATGCGTCTTTTTAAAATTCACGGTATATTCTGCAGTTACCTGCTCATCCGTTACAACAGCTACGGAAGCCACCAGTGATGCACTTTCTATTCCAAGTATCTTCATGCCAATCCCTCCACGGTTATCTTTCGGTAATCAAACCCCTGCTCCAGATCTTTTTCGATCCGAATGTGAATCACCTCATCCGGCAAGATCTCTTCGATCAGCTGTGACCATTCGATCAGGCAGACACCATCTCCGTAAAAACAATCCTCATAGCCGATCTCATCCATCTCACTCACGTCTCCGATCCGATAGACATCAAAGTGATACAGCGGGAGCCTGCCGCTGTCGTACTGCTGTACAATGGTAAAGGTCGGACTGTTTACCGGCTCATCTATGCCAAGGCCGGCTGCAAATCCCTGAGTGAAAATTGTTTTTCCTACTCCGAGATCGCCGTCCAGGCAGTATATCTCACCCGGTTTTGCCTGTTCTCCCAGGCGTTTCCCGAGTGTAAGCGTCTCCATGGGACTGTTGCTTTTATACTCCATCAGATTTTCCTCCGTTTCTCTTTTGGAAGATGCACGGTCACCAGCTCACGAAAAGCCTCCTCCTGATTTCCCAGAGCTGCCTTTGGAATCAGGTATGCATGAACACGATCCATGTAAAGGATGTACATAGAAGGTTTTGCATCCAGCCGTCCCATCTGTTCCCAGGCAAAGTCCGCTGCGTTTTCTTCCTGGCTTACCGTTAATTTTTCATCATCAAACCTCAGGCGCATGGGATTTTTTACCGCCGGTCGCTTTGCCTGTTTTGCTGCCTTCATCCAGAGCAGAAATGGCTGCCAGACTGTAAAGATCAGTGCACAGACTGCCAAAAGGCACCGGTATTGCACCGTCGTGCTGCTCCAGCGAAAGATCAGCAGATACAAGGCTGCCAGCGAAAACAGCACGTTGAAGATCCCCATAAATCCGGCATTTGCATGGTACATGGAAAAAATCCAGAGCTCCTTTGCCGTAATGTGCAGAGTCACATCCACTGTCTTTCCTGTCTGCACGGTTTTCTCCTGCGTCATAGACAGACCCTCCTCTCCGAATCTGTAACCCTGTTTTTATAACTTCATTGTCAATGAGATGCGCTTTTTGTTTAAGTCAACCCCGAGCACCTTCACCTCAACAATGTCTCCTACACTGACTGCCTCAAGCGGATGCTTGATATAACGGTCTGTCATCTGGGAAATATGCACCAGACCATCCTGATGCACTCCGATATCCACAAAGGCGCCAAAGTCAATCACATTGCGTACCGTTCCCTTCAGTACCATGCCCGGAGTCAGATCCTTCATTTCCAGAACATCGGTGCGCAGGATTGGCTTTTGCATTTCTTCACGCGGGTCTCTGGCCGGCTTCTCCAACTCCTTCACGATATCCTTTAAGGTAATTTCACCAAGGCCGATTTCCTCTGCCAGTCCCTTGCAGCCCCGCACCTTTCTGCCAAGCTCCTTTAAGCCGCCTGCAGCAATGTCTCCGGGCTGGTATCCCAATTTCTTTAAAAGCGTTCTGACCGCTTCATAGCTCTCCGGATGTACCGAAGTCATATCTAACGGATCGTCTCCGCCGTTAATGCGCATAAAGCCGGCACACTGTTCAAAGGCTTTCGGGCCAAGCTTTGCTACCTTTAAAAGCTGTCTGCGATTCGTAAAGACACCATTTTCCTCCCGGTAAGCCACAATATTTTTCGCGATGGTTTTTGTAACACCGGAAATATATTCCAACAACGAAGCAGACGCGGTATTTAAGTCAACACCGACACGGTTTACGCAATCCTCCACAACTCCCTGAAGGGTTTCGCTTAAATTTTTCTGGTTCATATCATGCTGATACTGACCTACACCAATGGATTTCGGATCGATCTTTACGAGCTCTGCCAGCGGATCCTGCAGTCTTCTTGCAATGGAAGCAGCACTGCGCTGTCCCACATCAAAATTCGGAAATTCCTCGGTTGCCAGCTTGCTGGCAGAATAAACAGAGGCTCCGGCTTCGTTGACGATCACGTACTGTACCGGCTGTGAAGTTTCCTTAATGATATCTACGATCACTTTTTCGGACTCTCTGGAAGCAGTTCCGTTTCCCAAAGAAATCAGAGAAATGCCATATTTTTTGATCAGATCCTTCACGACCTTTTTCGCTTCCTCCACCTTATTTTGAGGAGCAGTCGGGAAAATGACCGTGGTATCTAACACCTTTCCGGTCGCATCCACAACTGCCAGCTTGCATCCGGTGCGGAAGGCCGGATCCCAGCCAAGCACCACACGCCCAGCCACAGGCGGCTGCATCAGAAGCTGTTTTAAGTTCTTGCCGAATACCTTAATCGCACCGGCCTCTGCAGTCTCAGTCAGGTTGCTGCGGATTTCGCGCTCAATGGCCGGAGCGATCAGGCGGCGGTAGCTGTCAGCTGCCACCTCTCTTAAAACAGGCGTGGTATACGGATTATCCTGTGTGATGATCTGTTTTTCCAGATAACGCAGGATCATCTCTTCCGGAGCATCCACCTTCACAGTCAGGACCTTCTCTTTTTCTCCGCGGTTTAACGCCAGAACACGGTGTCCTGCGCACTTCTTTACCGGCTCCTCATACTGATAATACATCTCATATACAGACTCTGCCTTCTTATCCTTTGCCTGAGAACGGATCATGCCCTGCTCTGTCGTTACCTTTCGGATATAGGTACGGTAGTCTGCCTGATCGGAGATGCGCTCGGCAATGATATCCTTTGCTCCGGCAATCGCATCGGCCGCAGTCGGCACCTCCTGCTCCTCCGAAACGTAACACTCTGCCAGCTTTTCAAGCGGTTCCTTTGCCTGCTGTGCAAGGATCAGCTCTGCAAGCGGCTCGAGGCCGCGTTCCTTTGCGATCATCGCACGTGTCCGGCGTTTTGGGCGATACGGACGATAAAGATCCTCCAGGGTTACCATCGTCATGGCATCCTGGATCTGTTTTTCCAACTCCGTTGTCAGTTTTTCCTGATCGCGAATCGAAGAGAGCACCTGGTTTTTCTTTTCCTCCAGATTGCGCAGATAACGCAGACGCTCGTCGAGGTTACGAAGCACCTCATCATTTAAGGAACCGGTTGCCTCTTTCCGGTAACGGGCAATAAAAGGGATTGTATTGCCCTCATCGATCAGTCCGACCGCGGCTTCCACCTGTTTATAACCAATCTGCAGTTCTTCCTGCAATATCTTAAAAATATCCATCGAATAAAAAACTCCTTTTTCTTGCTGCAGCGTTTATTTTCTGTACAGCACAAATCTTTTCCATTATAATCCATAACGAAATGCTTCGCAAGTATTCATTCCAGCATGGTGTTCGATTGTGTTGTTTGATCAAAAAGGGATTTTATTGTAGGTTTTTCTTTTTCATGCTATGATATACCATGCGTGATAAACGGATTTTCTGATGTTACGGAGGAATTTATATGAATCAAAATAACGAGATAAAACGCCCTGCTCCTAACCGGCTTGCACAGACCAGCCTGCTTTTAAGTATCCTGGGGATTTTCAGCTGGTTTTACCCGCCTGTTCAGATCGTGCTCGGTTCAGCAGCGGCCTTGAGTGCATGGATTTCCAGACGGGATCGACACTTTACCGGCTTCGGAATCACCGGCTTTGTGATCGGGATTTTCTGCATTCTCTTAAGCTTTTTCATTTTTTTCCAGTACGTACTGGTCTACAGCATCGCAAGGGATCCGGCCAATGCAGAATTAGTCCGCCAGATCTATCAACAGGCGCAGAGTATCCTGGGCAGCATGGGAGCTGCGCAGTAAAATGCCAATTTAACGAATTGTTTCATAAAGGTCCGAAGTTCCGGGACTGCCGTACAGAAACGCATACCCTGTGGAATTTTTTCCTCGTGCGCTTGCGCCGCCTATTGTCTCCCCTGCGGCCAAACTCGCGTGCTTCGCACGCTCAGACAGGGCCTCCGGGGAGACGCTATGCTCGCGCACTCAGAAAATTCCAAAGGGTCTGCTTATTCTGTATGCCAGTCCCGGAACTTCTAC
>CAVALB010000053.1:0-18664 GCA_963589345.1 uncultured Selenomonadales bacterium
TCAGGAATCTCAGTTATATCTGTATACTTTGTAATGAGTGGAGTGAGGCTTTGAAATCAGAGCCTCACTCATTGTTTATAAAATGATGCACCAGGATATAAGAAAAGGAGAGACATTGATGGAACAGCAGGACGAGTGGAAACTTCCCGAAGACTTTGTTGTGAGGATGAAAAAGCTTCTTGGCAGTGAATGGGAGGCATTTGCAGCTTCCTATGAAAAGGAACGCGCCCTTGGTCTTCGGGTAAACACCATGAAAATCGCTGCAAAGGATTTTGAAGAGGATTATCAGAAGTGCTTTTCTCTGCGCCCTGTAAGCTGGTGCCCAGAGGGCTTTTATTACGGAAAGGAAAGCCGCCCGGGGCGTCATCCTTATCATGAGGCTGGGGTATACTATATTCAGGAACCAAGCGCCATGGCTGTTGTGTCTTTGCTTGATCCAAAGCCGGGAGAACGGGTGCTCGATCTGTGCGCGGCTCCGGGCGGCAAGACAACACACCTTGCTTCACGCCTAAATGGAGAAGGTCTTCTTGTCAGCAATGAGATCCATCCTGCCCGGGCGAAAATCCTGTCACAGAATGTGGAACGGATGGGGATCGGCAATGCAGTTGTGACCAACGAGGATTCTCAGACATTGGCAGATCATTTTCCGGAGTTTTTTGATTGCATGGTTGTGGACGCACCCTGCTCCGGAGAGGGGATGTTTCGAAAGGACGAACAGGCGCGTAAGGAGTGGAGTGAGGCGAATGTTTTGCTGTGCGCAGAGCGCCAGCAGGAAATCCTGGATAATGCCGCTTCTATGTTAAAGCCGGGCGGAAGGCTGGTTTATTCCACCTGTACCTTTGCACCGGAGGAGGATGAGGCCGGCATAGAGGCTTTCTTAAACCGTCACCCGGAATTTTCTGTGGTCTGTCCGGACGAGGAGAGGATTCCGAAGGGTTTATCGTTCGGGAAGCCGGAGTGGAGTCAAAGTCAGAGGGAAGAACTGTCCCATACCTTTCGCATCTGGCCGCATAAGTCAGAGGGAGAGGGACATTATCTGGCGTTGCTTTACAAGGATGGAACCTGGGCGGCAGAGGATGGCCGAAAACGGAAACAGCCAAAATTCTGGAATGAGAAAGCAGGCCGTTCCTATCTGGAGGAGTTTTTAAAGAAATCTCTGACTGAGACCGGATATGGCAGACTGGAATCCGGCATGAGTCGTCTGATCCTGTTTGGTGATCAGCTGTATCAGCTGCCGGACAATATGCCGGATCTAAAGGGACTCCGTGTTTTGCGGCCGGGACTTCACCTTGGCGCTTTCAAAACAAAGCGGTTTGAACCGGCGCATGCACTGTCACATTTTCTTGCCCCGGATCAGGCTGCATCCGCACTTTGCCTGGAACCGGATGATTCGCGAATCCTGGATTATCTGAAGGGAAATACCATTCAGACGGAAAAACAGCTTTCCGGCTGGACACTGGTCTGTGTCGGATCGTTTCCACTGGGGTGGGGAAAGGCGGCATCCGGCACGATAAAGAATCATTACCCAAAAGGGCTTCGCATACAGGGTTGATCCCTGTTATGCGAAGCCCTTTCTTAACTTGCAAAAATCATGTCCTATGAATCAAAAACTATTTTCGACGATTTATTACTCTCGAATGTGCCAAACCGTATTTTTTTAGATACGTATCAGTCGTGGGTATGGAAGGTTTCCACAATGGCGATCATATCCTGCTTGTTCAGCTTTTTATTGTTCATAAATTCGCGAGTCTCCGGAATATAGTGCTCCAGGATCGGAAGAAGGATCAGTGCTGTAATGCCGGCGGTCAGTCCTCCATTATACAGAACAAGACCTCCGTGCAGGGAACTGGTTGCGGTGCACATGCAGGCACACATAAAGCCCGCGGCAACGCCTGCGCGTCTTCCGTAGCGGCCGGAAATCGGACATAGTCCGGTAGCAAAGGCGACACCGTTGATGTAGCCTTGGTTTGTGATCGTCCAGCTGATCTCTCGATCGTTGACGTAGCAGATCAGCAGAGTGAAGAGATACAAAAGCTGATAACCTGCTAAGATCGGCCAGATGTTTCCCGGATGCTGTCCCATGCAGGTAAAGGTCAGCGCCGCCAGAATCACACCGAAGGTGGCTCCGGTGAATCCGGCGCCCTCCGTATAAACCATAATGATGTCCAGATAAAATAAAAAGAACAATCCAACGGTTCCGATGTTGATGAGACAAACCGGCATGCTGTATTTGGATGCAAAATCACTCTGGTATCCGGTATCATGCGTCAGCTCCTCGTAACCGAAAAAGCTTTTTCCGTTTAAAAAATAACCGGTCAGGATGCAGATTGCAAAAATGATCATAAAAAAGCAGTTTGCATAGAGCTGATAAGAATGTCCGAACTGCTCATAGACCGGGTTGAATCTGGTCAGCTTCGAGGATGGATCGATTCCCATGGTGTTGTAAAAAAAGTTAAATAAAAGAAAACCGAAAAAACCAAAGGCCAGACCACCGTTATAAAGATTATAGCCCTTATGCCATGCATGGGCACCGGGCAGGATCGCCGGGACAATGAAGCCGAGCATGATCGAGAAGGCGATTGTCAGCAGTACACCGCTAACGGTAAGAGTGGGGTGACCGAATACAAAGGTGCTTTGGGTGTAGCGAAAGAGCAGCTCTCCGATAAACGGGCCGAAGGAGGTCGTGAACATGCAGACATGCAGGTTACTCTTAAAGTCAAGCCGTTTTAAACGAAGATAAAGAAACGGTGCAAGAAAACATGGCCACATAGTTAAAAAGTTCAGACCGTAAAAGCAGTGTGCCACAACAAGAAAATACCCGGCTAAGGTGTTTGGGCGAGACTCTCCCTTTAATTTTACCATAAAGATCCAGCAGACCATGCCGCAGGCGCCTGCATTCAGCATGGCACTTGGCAGACCGCCGATTTCAAAATAGTCTGTTACCAAAGGGCTTGGTGAAGTCATGATCAGATACCAGCCGTGAAGCACTTTTCCGGCCTCTCCGGTATAACCGGCTGAAATCAGCGCTGAGATCAGAAAAGCAACGGAAAAGCCGAGAGCAACCTCGTTGATGATGGTGCTGTTGGATATTTTTTTCCCTTTCATATAAAAATCCCCTATACATGTTGTTGAAAATTTTTATGCATTTGTGTTCTGATTTAAAAAGTATAAGGCAATATGACGGGCTTTTCAATACGATTTCTTAACGAAATTTGTATATAATTCAATACAGGAGAAGATTGTTGCAAAAACAACGCATATCATCCGGGATCGGTGCTGTGAAGTTCAGAGTCTGTTTTGTGATCGGATGCAAAAAAGAAAGCTTCCAGGAATGCAGGCTTTGCCGTTTGATAAACCGGTAGTCCGGATTGTACAGAAAATCTCCGTAAAGCGGATGGCCGAAGTGTTTCATGTGTACTCGGATCTGGTGGGTACGTCCGGTTTCCAAACGGATCTCAAGCAGCGAGGAGTCTGTTTTTTTCTGATAAGAGAGGAACCGGTAATGCGTGACCGCTTCTTCACCGTTTATCGGATCTGCGATCCGCTCAATGGTCGAACCGGGGCGGCGGGCAATAGGAACGCGAATTGTGCCTTCGCAGGAATCGGAGAGATTCCCGCTTACCGCAGCGAGGTAGGTTCGGTGGATCTGTCTGGACTTTACCATATCGGAAAGAATGCAGCCGCTCAGTGCATTCTTTGCCACGATCAGAAGACCGGTTGTATCCCGGTCCAGTCGGTTGACAGCACGAAATACAAAGGTCTGATCCTTTTGCTTAAAGTACCAGGCCAGTCCATTGGCGAGAGAGTCTCCGAAATGCCCCTGGGATGGATGAACGGGAAGATCAGCCGGTTTGTTGATGACCATTAGATCCTCATCCTCAAAAAGAACGGAGAGAGGCATGGATATCGGAACGATATGTTCCGAAGAAGTTTCCTCGGGCAGGAATACATCGAGACGATCTCCCGTTTGAAGCCTGTATGTGGTGTAAACCTTTTTTTTACGGATCATAAGGCCGTCCTCAGTCAGCTTGATCCGATTGATCAGGCTTTTTGAATATCCCTGTGAGCGCAGCAGCTCTTCGACGGTCTGGCCGTTTATTGACGGTACATAGGAATGATGGATCAAAGGGGGCATGATACAGGAGTCCTTTCTGGTTATCTTATGAATAGCAAGTTAATATTATAACAGACTATCGGGAAAATTACCAGAAACAGAACCTTTGAAATAGAAAAAAAGAAAAAAACATTCAAAAATACTTGAATTTTATCCTTTTACATTATATGATTAGAATCGGCAGAAATTGGATTTACTAAACGATAGTTTGTTTTTCCCTTAACAATCTATAGGGCTGATCGTTTGGGTGGCAAAACACCCAAGCGTGTCAGAGAGGAGCAAATGATCGTCAAATATTTCAAAATGGAGGATTGCAACATGAGTAATCAAACATCAGCAAGTAACAGAATCAACGCATTACTTGATGAGAACAGTTTTGTTGAAGTCGGCGCTTATATCACAGCAAGAAGCACTGATTTTAACATGACTGACAAGGAGACTCCGGCAGATGGCGTAATCACCGGTTACGGCACCATCGAAGGAAGCCTTGTGTATGTGTACAGCCAGGATGCTTCCGTATTGGGTGGTTCCTTAGGTGAGATGCATGCGAAGAAAATTTCCAACATCTATTCCATGGCAGTAAAGATGGGCGCACCTGTGATCGGTCTGGTTGACTGTGCAGGTCTTCGCTTACAGGAGGCAACCGACGCATTAAACGGCTTTGGCGAGATGTATTTAAGCCAGACTATGGCATCCGGCGTTGTTCCGCAGATCTCTGCGATCTTTGGCACCTGTGGCGGCGGTATGGCAGTAGCTTCTGCTATGTCTGACTTCATCTTTATGGAAGAGAAGCATGCAAAATTATTTGTAAATTCTCCGAACGCAATTGACGGAAACAGCGTAGAGAAGTGCGACACTTCAAGCGCAGCATTCCAGAGCGAGGAGACCGGTTTAGTAGACTTTGTCGGAAGCGAAGAGGATATCTTATCCCAGATCCGCTCCTTAGTAACTGTTCTTCCGGCAAACAATGAGGACGATATGTCCTACAGCGAGTGCACAGACGATTTAAATCGTGTATGCTCCGATCTTGAGAATTATGCGGGTGCTACCGATTTGGCCCTGGCACAGATCTCCGATGACAACTTCTTCCTAGAGGTTAAGAAAAACTACGATAAGTCCATGGTGACCGGATTCATCCGTCTCAACGGAGTGACTGTAGGCTGCGTTGCAAACCGTACCGCTGTTTATGCGGCGGATGGTGTGAAGGAAGAGGAGTTTGAGGCTGTTCTTTCTGCAAACGGTGCGGAAAAGGCAGCAAAATTTGTATCCTTCTGTGATGCATTTAACATTCCGTTGCTGACTCTGGTTAACGTAAAAGGTTATAAGGCATGCAAATGCACCGAGCGCCGCATTGCCAAAAGTGCAGGACGCCTGACCTACGCATTTGCAAATGCAAGCGTTCCGAAGGTAACCGTTGTAGTCGGTGAAGCATATGGTACTGCTTACCTGACCATGAACTCCAAGTCCATCGGAGCTGATGTGGTTTATGCATGGCCGAACGCTTCCATCGGTATGATGGATGCAACTGCTGCAGCAAAGATCATGTATGCAGACGAGATCGCAAAAGCAGATAATTCCGTTGCCCTCATCAATGAGAAGGCAGCTGCTTACCGCGATATGCAGTCCAGCGCACTGGCAGCAGCAAAGAGAGGATATGTAGACGATATCATCGAGGCATGTGACACCAGAAAACGCGTGATCGCAGCATTCGAGATGCTGTTTACGAAAAGAGAGGATCGTCCGGACAGAAAACATGGAACGGTTTAGAATGAGGTGACAAATATATGAAACAGTATATGAAACGAGTTTTGTTAGTGTTAAGCATGGTAGTCAGCCTCTTTGCATTGTCCGCATGCTCCAATAAGAACGCAGCAGACGCAGAAACTCTGGATCCGCAGACTGCTTCCTACATTTCTCAGATCACGGAAAACCTGCTTCAGACCATCGCTGAGATGGATGAGGCCGCAGCAGAAGAGTCTGAGGCTGCTCTGACAAAACAGGGCGAGAGCGGACTTGCAAGCGGTCTGACTTCCTGGATCGGTGTTATGGATGATACCGGCGCATTCGTGAGCATCCTTTCTTCTGATACCGAGATCAATGAGGATGAGCAGTACGTATGTACGGTACAGGCTCAGTTCGAAAACCGCAATGTAGAGTTTAAGGCGTTCTATACCATGGATGCACAGACTCAGAACTTAAATCCGGTCAGCCTGACCTTCAGCCCGGAGTATACCATCGGCGAGAACATGGCAAAAGCAGCTATGAATACCCTGCTTGGTATGGGTACCGTATTCCTGGTGCTGATCTTCATCAGCCTTCTGATCAGCTGCTTCAAATTCATCAGCATCTTTGAGAACAAGATGAAAGCAAAGAATGCAGCACCGGCTCCGGTGGAAACACCTGCAGCAGCACCGGCAGCAGAAGAGGAAGAGCTTGTGGATGATCTGGAACTGGTAGCTGTAATTACCGCAGCGATCGCAGCATCAACCAACTCTTCAACCGACTCCCTGGTAGTACGCTCTATCAAACGTGCACCGGGTGCAAAGTGGAAAAGAGCATAAGCGAATAGGAGGATTCTTATCATGAAAAATTATACTATTACTGTAAATGGCAACGTATATAATGTAACCGTAGAAGAAGGAACCACCGCCGGTGTAGTTCAGGCACCGGTAGCAGCAGCACCGAAGGCAGCACCGGCAGCACCGAAGGCAGCAGCACCGGCAGGCGCTCAGGGTTCTGTAGCAGTAACCGCTCCGATGCCGGGCAAGATCCTGGCTGTTAAGGCTAACGCAGGACAGGCAGTTAAGAAAGGCGATGTTCTCATGGTTCTCGAGGCTATGAAGATGGAGAACGACATCGTAGCTCCTCAGGATGGAACCGTTGCAAGCATTAATGCAGCAGCAGGCGACGCAGTAGAAGCTGGCGCAACTCTTGCTACATTAAACTAATAGCTTGCAAGTAAGCAAGTTCCACATGGAGGGATTAAAATGGATTATATTGGATCTACTTTGGCTAATCTTCTTCAGCAGACCGCATTCTGCAATCTGACCGTTGGAAACTTCCTTATGATCGCGGTTGCATTTGTATTCCTGTACCTGGCGATCAAACAGGGATTCGAGCCGCTCTTACTGGTTCCGATTGCATTTGGTATGCTGTTAGTTAATATCTACCCGGATATTATGGCTGACCCGGAAGATATGTCCAATGGCGTAGGCGGACTGCTTCACTACTTCTTCATTCTGGATGAGTGGAGTATCCTTCCGTCTCTGATTTTCATGGGTGTCGGAGCTATGACCGATTTCGGTCCTCTGATTGCAAACCCGAAGAGCTTCCTGCTTGGTGCAGCAGCTCAGTTTGGTATCTACAGTGCATACTTCCTGGCAATTTTCATGGGCTTCAATGATAAGGCAGCTGCTGCAATCTCCATCATCGGCGGTGCAGACGGCCCGACCTCCATCTTCCTTGCAGGTAAGCTTGGACAGTCTGAGTTCATGGGACCGATTGCCGTGGCAGCATATTCCTACATGGCTCTGGTTCCGATCATCCAGCCGCCGATTATGAGGGCGCTGACCACAGAGGAAGAGCGTAAGATCCGCATGGATCAGCTTCGTCCGGTTTCCAAACTGGAGAAGATCCTCTTCCCGATCATTGTAACCGTAGTCGTTTGTCTGATCCTGCCGACTACCGCACCGCTTGTTGGTATGCTGATGCTCGGAAACCTCTTCCGTGAGTCCGGCGTTGTAAAACAGCTGACAGAGACCGCAAGCAATGCTTTGATGTACATCGTAGTTATCCTGCTTGGTACTTCCGTTGGTGCATCTACCAGTGCAGAGGCTTTCTTAAAGGTAACCACCTTAAAGATCGTTGCACTTGGCCTTGTTGCATTCGCAGTAGGTACAGCAGCCGGCGTTATCTTTGGTAAGATCATGTGCAAGGTTACCGGCGGTAAGGTTAACCCGTTGATCGGTTCCGCAGGTGTATCTGCAGTGCCGATGGCTGCACGTGTATCCCAGAAGGTTGGTTCTGAGGCAGACCCGACGAACTTCCTGCTGATGCACGCAATGGGTCCGAACGTAGCAGGTGTTATCGGTACTGCAGTTGCAGCCGGTACATTCATGGCAATTTTCGGAGTTCAATAGTACGAACAGTTACATTCGAACATAAATTTGGAGGAAAAGAATCATGGCTGAGATTCAGAAAAAACCGGTTAAGATCGTTGAGACTGCCCTGCGTGACGCACATCAGTCCCTGATCGCAACCAGAATGAGCACCGAGCAGATGCTTCCGATCATCGATAAGATGGATAAGATTGGTTATTATGCAGTAGAGTGCTGGGGCGGCGCTACCTTCGATGCTTCCCTTCGTTTCCTGAAGGAGGATCCGTGGGAGAGACTTAGAAAGTTAAGAGCCGGATTTAAAAATACAAAATTACAGATGCTGTTCCGTGGCCAGAACATTCTGGGTTACAACCACTATGCAGACGATGTGGTAGAGTACTTCGTACAGAAATCCGTTGCAAACGGTATCGATATCATCCGTATTTTCGACTGCTTAAACGATTTGCGCAACCTGCAGACCGCAGTAAAGGCAGCAAACAAGGAGAAAGCACATGCTCAGATCGCACTGTGCTATACCCTGGGTGATGCTTATACCCTGGATTACTGGAAAGACATTGCAAAGAGAATTGAAGATATGGGCGCAGATTCCATCTGTATCAAGGATATGGCTGGTCTGTTAACTCCGTATGCAGCACAAGAACTGGTAACTGCATTAAAGGAATCCACCGAGCTGCCGATCGACCTGCATACCCACTACACCTCCGGTGTAGCTTCCATGACTTACTTAAAGGCTGTAGAGGCAGGCTGCGATATCATTGATACCGCAATTTCTCCGCTGGCACTTGGTACCAGCCAGCCGGCAACCGAGGTTATGGTAGAGACCTTCAAGGGCACCCCGTACGATACTGGTTTATCCCAGGATCAGCTTGCTGAGATCACAGATTACTTCGCACCGATCCGCGAGGAGGCTTTAAAATCCGGTCTGTTAAATCCGAAGGTACTCGGTGTTAACATCAAGACCCTTCGTTATCAGGTTCCGGGCGGTATGCTGTCCAACCTGGTTAGCCAGTTAAAAGAGGCTGGTAAGGAAGATAAGTATCAGGAGGTTCTTGAGGAGATCCCGCGTGTTCGTAAGGACTTCGGTGAGCCGCCGCTTGTTACCCCGTCTTCTCAGATCGTTGGTACCCAGGCTGTTATGAACGTTATCTCCGGTGAGCGTTACAAGCTGGTTCCGAAGGAGTCCAAGAAGATCATGCTTGGCGAGTTCGGTCAGACTGTAAAACCGTTCAACGCAGAAGTACAGAAGAAGATCATCGGCGACGAAACACCGATCACCTGCAGACCTGCAGACCTGATCGCTCCGCAGCTGCCGCAGTTTGAGAAAGAATGTGCACAGTGGAAACAGCAGGATGAGGATGTCCTTTCCTATGCTCTGTTCCCGAAGGTAGCAGAAGAGTTCTTTAAGTACAGAGAGGCTCAGCAGACTAAGGTTGACGCAACCGTAGCGGATACCGCAAGCAAGGCTTATCCTGTATAATCAATCATAACAAGAAGATGAGGCAGGAAGAAATCTGTGAAAGCAGATTTCTTCCTGCCTTTTGTAATGGTTCAGAGCACGCCACAAAAATGCTACGCATTTCGTCGATTACATTTTTTTTAGGATTCTGTGAAGTTTCTGTGCTTCCCGTTGACGCAATCTGATTTTATCATTATAATGTAAGCTAGCGCGAATTTGTCCGAAAAGCATTTATTTTTGTTGCCTTGATGTATTGCATAAGCGGCAACGCGATGTTTTTTTGGCAAATGCGATACAAAGGAGATCATCAAATGAAAAAACAAACCTTGAAAAAAGGTCTGGCTGCCGTACTTGGGCTGTCGCTTTTTTTGCAGATGCCATCGGTACACAGCATGATACAGATTTCTGCCTATGCACAGGAACGATCGGCTACGATCAATGCATCCAGCCTGAACGTGCGCAGTGGTGCGGGAACCTCCTATTCTTCTGTGGCAAAGCTTACAAAAGGCACAGCAGTTACGGTGGTGGGTGAAAAAAATGCTTCCGACGGAAAAATCTGGTATCAGATCCGGTTTACAAGCGGAGGAACCACACAGACAGGATATGTGCTGAGTACTTACGTGAAATTTCCGGTAACCTACAGTCATGATTCAAGCTTTGAATCACAGCTGTCTGCGCAGGGCTTTCCGGAATCTTATAAGGAAGGTTTGCGCCAAATCCATGCTCGTTATCCAAACTGGACATTTACAGCTGTAAAGACGGGGCTGGACTGGAACACCGTGATCCAGAATGAAGGGGTGTTGGGACGAAATCTGGTGCACACCAACAGCATTTCCTCCTATAAGTCCTTAGCAGACGGAGCCTATAACTGGGATTCTGGAACCTGGACCGGATTTGACGGCAGTACCTGGGTTGCTGCTTCAACCGAAATCATTAGCTATTACATGGATCCCAGAAACTTCCTGGATGAGGTTAATGTATTTCAGTTTTTGGATCAGAGCTATAATTCCACACTCCATACTAAGGAGGGCCTTCAGTCCATGCTGAAGGGAACCTTCATGGAGAACAGCGTGAAAACGACAATCTCGGCTTCCGGAAGCACAAGCTCTTCCGGAAGCAGTTCAGGAAGCTCGACAGGCAGCACGACAACCTCCGGCTCTTCCAATGTTGTGACGGCAGGCCCCGGTGTTTCATCCGGAGCTTCCTCGTCATCAACCACGAATACGGGAAATTCCGGCACTACGTCTGCGACACCGGGAGGCAGTACCGGTTCCTCCTCTTCGAGCACAAGTCAGACACCGTCATCCGGACAGAGTCAGACCGTTCGCTTAGAGGGACCGAGTGCATCAATCAGTAAAAATAAGGCAGAGCTTGTTGCGTCAAGCGTCGTGATCGGAGTAGGACCGGGAGCGTCCTCATCGGGGAGCAGCACAACAAGCAGCGGTACTTCGGCGAGCAGCTCTCCAAACAGCAGTTCCTCGGGAACTGTTTCTCCCGGATCTCAGACATCGACGTCCGCTTCCTCGGGAGCGACCTATGCGGATGCTATCATGAGTGCGGCACAAAGCTCGGGTGTAAGCCCTTATGTGATCGCAGCAATGATCATTCAGGAACAGGGACGAAACGGAACGGGAAATTCCATATCCGGAAATTATGCAGGTTATACCGGTTACTACAATTATTTTAATGTCGGTGCCTACGCTTCCGATGGTATGAGTGCAGTCCAGAGAGGACTTTGGTATGCATCCCAGAGCGGAAGCTACGGAAGACCATGGACAACCCCGGAAAGCTCGATCGCCGGTGGTGCACAGTTTTACGGAACAAACTATGTGAAGGCCGGACAGGATACCCTTTATCTGAAAAAGTACAATGTACAGGGCAGCAATATCTATAAGCATCAGTATATGACAAATGTAGACGGTGCAGCTTCCGAGGGATCCATTTTTGCGGAAGGCTTTACTGCCGAACAAAAGAACACGGCGCTGAATTTTAAGATTCCGGTTTACAACAATATGCCGGATACTCCGTGTGCACAGCCGACCTTGAGCGGAAGTCCGAACAATAAGCTGAACGGACTTGGTGTAGAGGGCTTTACCTTGACCCCGACCTTTAACCGTGACACCTATTCCTATGATCTGATCGTGGATCAGTCCGTATCCAACGTGACGGTAAGTGCTTCGGCGATCGATTCGAAGGCATCGATCCGCGGCAACGGAACGGTATCGCTTTCTAACGGCACCAATGATATATCGGTTGTAGTAAGAGCTGAAAACGGAACGGAGCGCACGTACACGATCCATGTTGTGCGTCAGTCAGGAGGTCCGACTTATAATGCGGGTGCCGGAAGCAGCACGCCAGGCACGGGATCCTCCACGGTGACAGTGAATAACCCGTCCTCTGGTACAGTGAACTCCGGCACGACAACCTCCGGTGTGATCACGGCAGGACCGGGAGGAAACTCGAGCGGACAGACTGCGGCATCTTCCCCGACTTCAACTACTGCTGCGTCTTCCAACACGGTAACCTTTTCAAGCCCCGGCGGAAATTAAGCAGGATGCTTTAAGTTTGAAATTTTATTTGGCGAATACGCCACACCGACGAAATGCAAAGCATTTTGGAGGTTGGTTCTGAATAGTTACATAAAATGAATGAAAAAAACAGGAGATAACAGATCATTATGAACAGAAATTGGAAACAAATCTGGATGCGTTTTGCCATTGTGCTGATGCTTGCCTTGGCTGTTCCGTTTCAGAGCTTTGCAGGGAATGCAAGAATCGCATTTTCGGATCCGTCAGCTGATGTAGGAAGCGAATTTACCGTAACAGTCAAATTTAGCTGCACTACCGGTGAAAAAATCGGCAAGACAGTGGTGATGCTTTCTTATGATACCAGCGTTATGGAATTTTTGAGCGGCGAACCGGATGTCAGCGGAGGAAACGGCGCGATCCGCGTGATCGGAAGCGCCAGCGGAACCAGCGAATCCTCGTCTACCATCCATTTTAAGGCACTCAAAGCCGGAACCAGCAAGATCGAGGTAACGGATTACGAAGGCTATGATGCGGATGAACAGCTTCTTGATATCACACAGCTCGGAAGCTCTGCTGTTACCATTAAAACCGGCAGTACAACCGCAGCGGCATCCAATGATGCCTCCCTTTCTTCCCTTCAGATTTCACCGGGAACCTTAAGTCCGCAGTTTGATGCGCAGGTAGACAGCTATACGGCTTCGGTAAGCCTGGATACGGAGAAACTTACCGTGAGTGCAGTTCCCGCCAGTGATAAGGCAACGGTTGCATTGAGCGGAACAGATTTACAGGAGGGCGAAAATACCGTAACCTGTACCGTAACTGCAGAGGATGGAACCACTGTCCGCACCTATACGATCCTTGTAAACCGCGTAGAAGGCGGCGAAAGCATTGCAGAAGGCCAGGAGGAGACTGCTGCTGCAGATCTGGAAGTACTTGCAGAATTAGAAGCATCCAGAACTCCGCTTAAGATCGGTATCACTGCACTTCCTTCGGATGTAACTGTGCCGTATGGTATGAAGGAGACTTCGATCACCATTGGAGAGACCAAGGTTTCCGGATGGGTTCCGGACACCCAGGGTGGCCAGCCAGAGTACTGCATTTTCTATGGTGTGGATGAAAACGGTACAGCCGGATTCTACCGTTATGATTTGACAGATAAGACGATCCAGCGTTACTTCGAACAGACAGCAGAGGGTAATACACAGAGTCTGGAGCTTCAGGATGTGGCTGAGAGATATAATGCTCTGGTGGATGACTATAATATGGTAAGAATTGCTCTGATCGTCGTATCAGTCATTGCAGTTGTGCTTCTGATCCTTTTGATCATCAGCCGTCTGTCGAAAAAAGGAAAAGATGACCGGTACGGTATGGATTATGCACAGTTAGATGAACCGGAAGAAGAAAGTGCGAGAAGAGATTCCCGTAAAAACGGCCGTAGGCTCAGCAAAGAAGAACGTTATATGATGGGCGAGGAGGACGATTTTGAGGAAGAGGATCTTGGTTCTTCTGAATCTGCGGATGCCAAGCTTCAAGAGGTAACAAAGGAGCTTGCTGATCATGTTGCAGGGCAAACAACTTCTGCAGCTGTAAGCCGTAAGGCCCCTGTCAAGACTTCTGACTCAGACGAGGATGATTTCGAAGTCGTTGACCTGGATGATGAATTATAAGAACTGCATTTGTAATTCATAGATCAAGCGAAAAAAGCGGTGTATTGACTTCGCCGCTTTTTTTGCTATAATACTGTTATATAATTTCTATAACAAAGATGGTGACAATATGATCATAAAGATTGATTTTGAAAGCGAGGAAGCGATCTACATTCAGCTGCGCAACCAGATCATTCTGGGGATTGCCACAGATCGGATCCATGAGGGGGATTCTCTTCCGTCGGTTCGTCAGCTGGCGGAAAACATCGGAATCAACATGCATACCGTAAACAAAGCATATACGGTATTGAAACAGGAGGGCTTTATCAAGCTGGATCGCCGCCGGGGGGCCGTGATCGCCTTAGATATCGATAAGCTTCGCTCCATCGAACGTCTGCGGGAAGAGCTGTCGGTTCTTCTTGCAAGGAGCGTCTGCAAAAATATTTCCAGGGAAGAGGTTCACGAGCTGGTGGATGAGATTTACGATGCTTATACAGGCAGTGAGGAACGTTGATCTCAAGAGTTATTACAGCAGAAAACTGTTATATAAAAGTGTAACGATGAAGCTGATATGGAGGACATGCTATGCTATGTGAGCGCTGCAAGATAAGAGAAGCAAATATTCAGTATACAGAAATTGTAAACGGGGTGCGTACAGAGCATAATTATTGCACTCAGTGCGCAAAGGAAATGGATTTTGGCCCATATTCTGCAATTTTTGAAGGGGAATTTCCTTTAGGAAAGCTCTTGTCCGGTCTTCTCGGTGTGCCGGACGGCGAGGATGAGGAGGATAAGACCGGTCAGATCGTCTGTCCGACTTGTAAAACAAGCTACGAAGAGTTCGTGAAAAACAGCCGTTTTGGTTGTGCGGACTGTTACAGTGTATTCGATCTTCTGATCAGTGATAAGATCAAACAGCTTCAGGGGAATGTATGCCATACCGGAAAGCATCCGAAGTTTCAAAAGATCAAGGCTGACCCGTTTCACCTTAGTACGCCTGGACAGCCGGAGGAGGATACAGAGACGGCTGCTGCCTCTGCGAGATCGAAGAAAACGGATCCTAACACGGCCACGAATGGAGTAAGTGAGGCCCAGGCTGCGATCAGCAAATTGGAAGCAAGACTTCGGGAAGCAATACGGACAGAAGAGTATGAGGAGGCAGCCAGATGCCGTGACGAGATCCGAAATTTGAAGGAGGCGCAGTCATGATGAAATGGTTTGAGGAAGTAAATCAGATCCATCCGTCGGTCATCTGCAGCCGGGTGCGTCTGGTGCGAAATCTTGAAGAGTATGCCTTCCCTTCCCGTCTGAGCGAAAGCCAGGCGGATGAGATGATCGGACGTCTGGAACAGGGATTAAAGGATCTCGGAAGTCTGGACGGACGTCATTATGAGCAGGCAAGGCTTAAGGAGCTGGGGGATCTGGATCGCAGAGCGCTTCGGGAACGCAGAGTCTTTAATTCCACCATCGCTTCCGGAAAGGCACCGGCCGGGATCATCGTGTCGGATGATGAACAGGTAGGGATCGTATTAAACGGCACCGATCATATCCGGATCCAGGTATATGCTTCCGGTCTGCATCTGGATGAGCTCTGGACGCAGGCAGGACAGATCGATGACTATATCAATGAGCAGTTTTCCTATGCCTTTGATGACAAATACGGCTATCTGACCTCCTTTCCTACCAGCGTAGGGACAGGGCTTCGCGCAGCAGTCGTACTGCATTTGCCGCTGTTATCCCAGAGCAAGCGGTTTAACGGCATGGTAACGGAAATGACGCGCTTTGGCACATCGGTTAAGGGCCTTTACGGAGAAGGAGCAGAAAACTGCGGCGCTCTTTTTGAGGTCAGCAATCAGAAAACTCTGGGTATGACAGAAAAGGAAATCCTGGATATGGTTTCAAAGGTGGCCTTACAGCTGACTGCCCAGGAGGAACAGATGAGAAAGATTGCTCTGGAGAAAAATCGGATTTCCAGGGAGGACGATGCCTGCAGAGCATACGGCACCTTAAAATATGCCAGAAAATTAACCCTGAAGGAAGCGATGACTCTGCTGTCGAAGCTGATGGCAGGATATGCAGACGGACTTTTACATATGGAGACACCCTGTGCAGTGTATCGTCTGATGTTCGGCATCCAGCCGGCAAATCTTCAGAAGCTGTCTACAAGACCGTTAGGCAGAGAAGAGCTGGAGATCGCGCGGGCTGCTTATTTGCGGTCAGAATTGCCGCAGCTTCTGGATTAATACAAGGAGGACTTGAATTTGATAGACAGAAATCATTTTACTGAGCAGGCCTGGAATGCGATTGCATTATCGACCCAGGCGGCAAATGAGCTTGGACATAATTATGTGGGAACCGAACATCTTCTGCTCGGACTCTTACTGGAAGAAGAGGGAGTGGCAGCCAGAGTCCTGGATGCGAACGGAGTTAAGGCAGATAAGGTAAAGGAACTGATCAGCCAGCTTATTTTTCCGAATCAGAATGTGGGAACCATCGGTGAGACAGTATACACCCCGGGGGCAATCCGCGTTTTAAATCAGAGCTACCGGGAGGCCGTGCGATTTAAGGTGCCGCTCATCGGCACCGAGCATCTTTTGATCGCCATGATCCGGGAAGCAGACTGTGCTGCAGTTCGCCTGTTAAATACACTGGACGTGAGCCTGCAAAAGATCTACGTGGATCTGCGCAGTGCCATGGGCGAAGACGGTGCGGATGCAAGAGAGGATCTGCAACCTTCAAAAACTGCAAAGGGAAGCAGTGCAGCTACACCGACCTTAAACAGCTTCAGCCGTGATCTGACTCAGTTAGCCAGAGAGGGAAAGTTGGATCCAGTCATTGGAAGAGAGCAGGAGATCAAACGGGTTGTTCAGATTTTGAGCAGGAGAACCAAGAACAATCCCTGCCTGATCGGAGAGCCGGGAGTCGGAAAGACTGCAGTCGTAGAGGGACTGGCGCAGATGATTGCAGAAGGTGATGTGCCGGAAACCATCGAAGGAAAGCGTGTGATGACCCTGGATCTGTCCGGCATGGTTGCCGGCTCCAAATACCGCGGTGAATTTGAGGAGCGGATCAAGCGTGTGATCTCTGAGGTGACAGAAGACGGAAATGTACTCCTGTTTTTGGATGAGATCCATACCATCATCGGCGCAGGCGGTGCGGAGGGAGCCATTGATGCATCCAATATTTTAAAACCGTCTTTAGCGCGCGGGGAAATCCAGCTCATTGGTGCCACCACCAGAGAGGAGTATCGGAAGTATATTGAAAAGGATGCGGCACTGGAGCGCCGTTTTCAGCCGGTTGTGGTAGAAGAACCGACAGAGGAACAGTCTGTTGCTATCCTGAAAGGACTGCGTCCAAAATATGAGGAACATCATAAGGTGACGATTACGGATGAGGCGCTTGATGCAGCCGTGCGTCTGTCAGCCCGCTATATCAACGACCGTTTTCTGCCGGATAAGGCAATCGATCTGATTGATGAGGCTTCTTCAAAGCTCAGACTTACCGCTTATGTGGAACCGCCGGAGATTGCGAGTCTTTCAGAGGAAATTGAGAAACTGGAGCAGCAAAAGGAACAGGCTGTCAAGGCAGAGGCCTATGAAAAAGCCGGAGATATTAAAAAGAAGCAGCAAAAAAAGCGTGAAAAGATCGAAAAGATCCGCGAAAAATGGAAAAAGGAAAAAACATCCAGAAAGCTCATTGTGGATGAGGGAGAAATTGCAGATGTTGTTTCCGGCTGGACAAAGATCCCGGTAAGAAAGCTGGCAGAGGAAGAGTCAGAACGCCTGCGCAGGCTGGAATCCATCCTGCATGAGCGCGTAGTTGGCCAGGAGGAGGCTGTCACTGCTGTGGCGAAAGCCATTCGAAGAGGCCGCGTAGGTTTAAAGGATCCGAAACGTCCCATCGGTTCCTTCCTCTTTCTCGGACCGACCGGCGTAGGAAAGACAGAGCTGTGCAAGGCACTTGCCGAGGCCATGTTCGGCACGGAAAATGCCTTGATCCGCGTTGATATGTCAGAATATATGGAGAAACACAGTGTCTCCAAAATGATCGGCTCACCGCCTGGATATGTAGGATATGAGGAAGGTGGTCAGCTCAGCGAGAAGGTCCGCCGAAATCCCTATTCCGTGATCCTCTTTGATGAAATCGAGAAGGCACATCCGGACGTCTTCAATATTCTGCTTCAGGTGCTTGATGACGGTCATATCACGGATGCACAGGGACGAAAGATCGATTTTAAGAATACGGTGCTGATCATGACCTCTAACGCAGGCGCAGAGAATATCATTTCCCCGAAACGCCTGGGATTTGCATCCAATGATGATGCAAAAGAGCGTTATCGCTTTATGAAGGAGCGCGTCATGGAAGAAGTGAAGCGCATGTTCAAGCCGGAGTTCTTAAACCGGATTGACGAGATCATCGTCTTCCATCAGCTGTCCCGGGATCATATGGGTGAGATCGTAGACATTATGTTAAAGGGTCTTTGCAAGCGTACCATGAACCAGATGAACATAAAGCTTACCGTAGATGATTCGGCCAGAGCTTTTCTGGTAGAAAAAGGATACGATGAAAAATACGGTGCACGTCCGCTTCGTCGCGCGATCCAGAACCTTTTGGAGGACGGACTTGCGGAAGCTGTGTTAGACGGCAAGGTCAAGGCAGGAGAGACCGTGACGGTTACCAAGGATCCGGAAAGTGATAAATTAAATTTTGGTAACTGTTCAGAGCCAAGCAAAATTTTATAAATCAGTCGTGAAATGCTTGCATTTCTAAGGCTGATTTTGAAATTTTATTTGGCGGATACG
>CAVALB010000054.1:0-18602 GCA_963589345.1 uncultured Selenomonadales bacterium
CTGGATTCCGAAGAAGGTGGCGCAATGGCTACCGATAAGCTGGTTGACGATGACGACAACACCTACTATGTAGATTCCAACGGTGCTATGGTTACCAACACCTGGGTTAAAGTTGTTAACGAAGATCAGGATGATGATGATCCGGCTGAGTATCGTTACTACTATATGCAGTCCAGCGGTAAAGCTTACAAAGCTAAAGACAGCGGCAACACCACTTTCAAAACCATCGATGGCAAGAAATATGCTTTCGATGAGGATGGTAAGATGCTGTATGGCTGGGTAAACGATGATTCTACCCTGGCTACCGATGATTCTGACTGGGAGACCGCTGAGTACTACTGTGGTTCTTGGGAAGATGGTGCTCTGAAGACTGGTTGGCAGAAAGTTACTGTTTACGATCAGGACGAGGATGACGACTACGATTACTGGTTCAACTTCAAATCCAACGGTAAGAAACGTACCTCTACCGAGGATAAAAAACTCAATGGTAAGCACTATCGTTTCGATAGCCGTGGTGTAATGGTTTACCAGTGGGCACTGGCAAGCAACGGTTCTGCAACCGCTTCTTCCGTATCTAACTGGTCTTACTTCAACAGCCCAGAAGACGGTGCTCGTGTAACCAAGGGTTGGTTCAAAGTTGTTGCTCCTGATGATGACAACGACAACACCTTCAAAGATTACAACGGAACCTTCGCTAAGGGTGATGCTGAGGACGAGAACGAGAGATGGTATTATGCTGATGGCGACGGCGAGCTCTACAAGGGCGAGATCAAGAAGATCAAAGGCAAATACTATGGCTTCTATCCGGAAGGAACCGACAAAGCAGGTTCCATGCTGACCGGTCTGTGCGCTCTGGAAGTAGAGGATGGCAAGATCATCAGCGTAATCGCTCGCGATATGGATGCTGACGACCTGGATGACTGCATGGACGGCAAGGGCGACTTTGCTAAGATGTACGAGACTGGTTCCAACATCTCCCTGTACTACTTCGGCAACAACGAGGACGAAGATGGTGCAATGAAGACTGGTAACGTAACCATCAACCTGGATGGCGATTCCTATCAGTTCCTGTTCAGCAAGACTGGCGGTGCTGAGAGCAAGGGTAAAGGTCTGACCGGCGTAGATGATAAGAAGTACATCTACAAGTTCGGTATGAAGATGAAAGCAGATTCCGAGGATAAGTACAAAGTTGTTTACGCAACTGGTGATACCGGTGATGAAACTGCAGTAGTTGAAGAGATCGATACCGCTAAGTTAAGAGCTCTGGCTGAGGAAGCTACCAACAAGAACAAAGACGGCGATACCGTTAAGTACGTTGGTTCCTTAAACGGCAACTACTATCTGGTAAATACCAGTGGTACTATCGTTAAGAATAAGACCGCTGCTAAGGATGGCGATGACTGGTACTTCTATGTAGAGGATAAGCAGATCGTTATGTACAGCAACAACAAGACTCTGACCGCTGAAACTGGTAAGGCTGCTCCGGTTGATGCAAAGGGTGTCGAGCTGAGAAAAGCTGGCGATAAGGGCGTAACCATCGACAATGGTAATACCATTACTCTGGATGATGTCATCGACAGATAATGAGTATTGACTGGTAGTCAATTGGTTGTAATGAAAAAAGCTACACGCATATGCGTGTAGCTTTTTTTGTGGTTGCTAGGTTAAAGATTGATACAGAGCCTGCAATTATTTAGTTGCGACGTAATCAGTCTTCCAGTTAGCCAGAGCAGAGTCAACAGACTTGCCGTTTGAATCTTTGGTCTTTTCAACGTTCTTCTCACTAGCGTACAGTTTTACGTCGTAGTTCTGAACGAAGAAGTACCAATCATCACCGTCTTTAATGCCGCTCTTGTTCTTAACAACACTACCGGTAGAGTTCACCAGATAGTAGTGTTTGCCATTCAGCTTGCAGTAATTTACAGTATCATCATCACTGTTTACGAAGGAATCAGTGGTGTTGTTTGCTCTTACTTTGCTGCCGGACAGCTTGGTAACCTTGATGTAGTCGTTTGTACCAACATCTACGGTGCTTCCACCATTGGTATTTTCAACATAAACAACTTTGTACTTATCGTCAGAACCAGCCTTGATTCTCAGACCAGCTTTGTAGATGTACTTGTTGTCGTCAATACCATTGACACCAGCACCGCGTTTCTCAGTACCACCGGACTTCTTAAAGGAGAAGTTGTAGCTATCGCCATCGATGGTTGCAGATACAGAACCAGTCTTCATAGCACCATCAGTATCTGCATCATTACCGAAGTAGTACAGAGTATAACCATCTGCTAAGAGATCATCGTAATCACCATCTAACAGGTCATCGATATCATCACTATCCATGTCGTCAAGTTTTACACCGGTAATGTTACCATTAGAGGAGTTAACCTGCATCAGGCACAGACCGGAAAGCATCTTACCTGCGCCCTCACGACCGTCATCCGGCATGAAGCCATAGTATTTGCCTTTGATCTTTTTGATCTTACCGGTTTCCAGAGTACCGTCACCGTTGGAATAGTACCAGTTCTCATCCTCATCATCAGCATCTTTGGTATCGAAACCATCTTTATTGTCGAAGCCAGATTTGAACGTATTATCCTCGTTCGGCGGAACTACCTTGAACCATCCCTTGGTTACACGAGCACCATCTTCTGGGCTGTTGAAGTAACCCCAGTTAGCTGCTGTAGTAGTGTTAGCACTTGCAACAGAAGCAATTGCCCACTGGTAAACCATAACGCCTCTATCATCGAATGCGTAGGTCTTACCATTTACTTTTTTGGTTCTGTATTCGTCTGTGGTGGTGCTAAGCTTCTGATATCTCTTACCATTGGACTGGAAGTAGAACCAGTAATCCATATCGTCGTCTTCGCCGTCATCCCATACAGAGATCCTCTGCCAGCCGGTCTTCATGGAACCGTCTTCCCAGGAACCCAGATAGTAAACATCCTCGCCCTCTGCTTCCCAAGCGGAATCATCGGTCAGGCGGTTTGCGTTGCCGTCAACCCAGCCATACAGCATGATACCGTCATCGTCGAAAGCGTATCTCTTGCCATCGATGGTTTTGAACTTGGTGGTGTTGCTGTCGCCAGCTTTGTAAGCTTTACCATTGGACTGCATGTAGTAGTAGTGATACTCAGCCGGATCATCATCATCCTGATCTTCGTTAACTACCTTAACCCAGGTATTGGTAACCATAACGCCATTAGCGTCTACATAGTAGTAGTTGCTCTCATCTTCAACGATCTTGTCGGTAGCCATTGCTCCGCCGTTGTCTCCGTCGAGCCAGAACCAGTTGTCTCCGGATTTTTTCCACTCGTTCTCTACTCTATTGCCATCTTTATCATAGTAGTACCAGGTTCCGTCTTCCTCAACCCAACCCTGAGCTGCGAAAGAGGTCATAGCACCACCGATAGCTAACAGAGCTGCTGCAGATGCAACTGCAACTACTTTAGTCTGCTTTCTCATAATGAATGCACTCTCCTTTTTACTTTTTTGAATTTGCTACGAAATTCCTAAATTGCATTACGAGACGATTATACTTCCTATAAGGCAAATTTCAGGAAGTGCTGAGTGGGTGCTGGAATCGGATGGACAGCGCGTTTTTTGTCGATATTGGTCAATCTTTAGAAGATCATTTTTCTTGAAACAACAGAACGAATGTGCTATGCTGTGGATAGTATGAGAGAAGTATATATCCCCTCTAAGGAAATCGAAGAAATCCTGGACAATTTTCGGTGCATCAATTCAACCGACATGTACTACGATGTGCTGAAAAAAAGAATGCATCATTACAAGGAAACGGAAGGACATAAAGAAAGACACCTGCGCAAACAGGTGCCTTCTTGGAACCCAGCTCCAAAGGTGGAGCTTCCCAAAGCAGAGATTACCTCTTATTCAGAGGCGCCCGTCCTGGGTGCGAACAGGGCGGGCATTTTTATTTATGCTTATTTCTCTGATCGAGAAAGGTAAGCAATGCGAGAATCAAGCTTCCGAAAGACATCAGCAAAGCCAATATCCCGATAACAATCGATAAAATTTCGTATGCTGTCATCAGCACCACCACCCTTCCGGTATATTCCGGCAAGCCGGTTGAAATATTTTTAAGTGTGAAGCGTGCAATGCTTTTCCTTGTGCGCAAAATCGTTTCATGCTATCATACTTGTATGTCAAGTAACATGGAAGGGAGTGTTTTTATGAGCTGTTTGAATATGCCGGTTGGCATTTCAGATTTTGAAAAGATTCGTCAAAATGGTTATTACTATGTAGATAAAAGCGCCCTTATTTCTACCTTGCTGAAAGCGGAAGGTACCGAAGTTACTCTGATCACTCGCCCGCGGCGTTTTGGGAAAACCATGGCTATGAGCATGCTGGCAGCTTTTTTTGATATACGAAAGAACAATGCTTCTCTATTTGACGGCCTGGTCATCAGTCACCGGAAGGAGTTGTGTCAGAGCTGGCTGAATCAGTGGCCGACTGTGTTTTTCACTTTTAAAGATGTTGATGGCCTAAGCTTTCAGGATGCCTATGGCATGCTGACTGCGCTGATCGCGTTTCTTTTTCAGCAATATGATTTTCTGTTGACAAGCGAGAAGACCAGTGAGTATGACAAAGCAGCTTTTCATCGAATTGCAATTCAGGAGGCTTCTTTGACGGAGATCAAAACCAGCTTTCTTCTTCTGACCAGAATGCTGCATAGCCATTATGGAAAACCGGCGATCCTGCTGATGGATGAGTATGATGTTCCGGTTGCCAAAGCCGGCAATAATGGCTATTATCAGGAAATGCTCAATGTTGTGAAAGCAATGATGAGTACAGCGTTAAAGGATAATCCATCGCTAAAATTTGCAGTCATTACCGGCTGTTTGAGGATCACGAAGGAAAGTATTTTTACCGGAACCAACAATTTTGTGTCGGACAGTATTTCGTCCAACCGCCTGAATGAATATTTTGGTTTTACGGAAACGGATGTGAGACAAATTTTGCAGGACGCGGGATTGTCGGAACATATGGACGAGATCAAGGCCTGGTATGACGGTTATCACTTTGGAAATTTGGAAGTATACTGCCCTTGGGATGTCATGAACTATGTTCGTGATCTTCAAAATGATCCCAAGGCAGTTCCGGCCAGCTACTGGAAAAATACCAGTGACAATGCGATCATCCGTTCGTTCATTGATTATGCGGGGGACAGTATTACCAAAAAGCTGGAAGCACTGCTTTCCGGGCAGGCTATTGTTCAGAAGGTAGAGGAAAGCCTGACGTATGATTATCTTCATGCGTCAGAGGAAAATTTGTGGAGTGTATTATATCTGACCGGTTATCTGACAAAGACTGCTTCGAATCCTGGCTCTGAGCCATCGGAGGAAGGAAAAAGTGCACTGGTGATCCCCAATGCGGAAATCCACGAGATATTTGAAACGACTGTCAAAAACTGGTTTGCTGATAACGCGCGGCTGTGGGATCGGCAGGCGCTGTTTCACGCAGTCTGGACCGGTGACTGCGATACGGCTGCTGCAGAAATGAATCGCCTGCTTCGCAAGACTATCAGCTACCATGATTACAAAGAGGATTTTTATCATGCATTTTTGGCCGGAATCTTTGCCGGTGCAGGATATATGGTGGAATCCAATAAGGAGCATGGGGAAGGGCGCAGTGATGTGATCGTCTGCGCTCCGTCAGAGGGTGTGGCAGCCGTTTTTGAGATTAAATACAGCAAGAATATCGGGAATCTTTCGAGAGATTGTGATGCGGCGCTCAAGCAGATTGATGCACGTATGTATGCAAAAGACCTGGAAGATGATTATGATCAGATTCTGTGTTATGGGATTTCTTTTTTTAAAAAACGATGTGTTATCAAAAAATGTATACCGCACCTGAATACTCGTCTGTTGTAGAAATGTATTTGCTAATCAAAACTTGGTTCGGATGTTAAAGCACCTGTACCTCTGGATTGTTTATGAATTTGCGAAGGAGAATTGCAGGAAGGACGGTTCGTATGCGTAAGAGGAGTGCCAGGGAGTTTTGTATATGGCATTTCAAAATATCATTGAAATTTATATCTGCCTGTGTTATATTGGATATAAAGAAAGGCACCTGCGTGAACAGGTGCCTTCCTGGAACCCCACTCCAAAGGTGGAGCTTCCCAAAGCGGTGATTACCTCTTATTCAGAGGCGCCCGTCCTGGTGCGAACAGGGCGGGCATTTTTATTTATGCTTATTTCTCTGATCGAGAAAGGTAAGCAATGCGAGAATCGTACTAAAAAAAGCTACTCGCGTATGCGTGTAGCTTTTTTTATAGACCTAATCGAAAATTATTTCTTGATTAAGGAGCTATCCGGTGCACCGGTTAAGTTACCTTCACTGTTGGTAACAGTATAGGTTTCATCATCCCACATATCATTTAATACATCAAGAACAGTGGACTTAGAAGAATCACCATCGTTGAGAGTCTTCTCACTGGTGTACATCTTGATCTGTTTGTTCTTTACATAGAAGTACCAGTCATCACCATCTTTAGCAGCGGTCTTATTCTTAATGATAGTACCGCTGGTGTTTACCAGGAAGTATTTATCAGCTTCTAAGGAACCAACATAATGTACCATGTTGCCGTCTTTATTAGTATCAGCATCGGCCATATATTTATTTCTCAGTGCCTGACTGGAAATCTTCTCAACCTTGGTAGAAGCAGTTGCGGTATCGCCGCTGCAGTAAACAACCAGATACTTATCATCGCTGTCAGCTTTCATCTTCAGGCCATATTTGTAAATGGTCTTGTTGTCTTCCATACCGGTCAGACCTTTACCTTTGCCCTCAGAACCGCCAGATTTGCTGAACTCGAACTGATAGGAATCACCATCCAGATTGATGCTTACAGCACCAGTCTTCATAGCGCCATCGGTATCCTCATTGCTACCAAAGTAGTACAGAGTACCATTAAATCCTACGAAGTCACCTTCACCGTTGATGCAATCATCCAGAGCATCTGCGTCCATATCTCTATCCCAAAGTTTGGTAATCTTACCGGTACTGTCAACACTCAGAGCACACAGGCCAGTAAGCATGGAACCAGCTTTATTTCCTTCTGGCGCGAAACCATAATATTTGCCCTTGATTTTCTTGATCTCGCCTACATACAGCTCGCCATCGCCATCTGCATAATACCATCTTTCGTTTTCATCGTCAGCATCACCCTTAGCGAAGGTATTTCCGCTGTAATCCTTGAAGGTATTGTCGTCGCCATCGCTATCCGGAGCTATTACTTTGAACCAACCCTTGGTGTAACGAGCACCATCTTCTGGGCTGCTGAAGTAAGACCAGTTAGAAATAGTAGAACCAGATGCTACATTGCTGGTAGAAAGGGTCCACTCGTATACCATTACACCGCGCTCATCAAAACCGTAGGTTTTGCCATTAATCTTTTTGGTATATACAGATTTGTCAGTGGCAGTATTGGTACGCTTCTCACCGTTGGACTTGAAGTTGAACCAGTAGTCGTAGTCATCATCTTTTCCGTCATCATCATCATAAACGGTGATTTTCTGCCAACCGGTTTTCAGAGAACCATCTTCCCAAGAGCCAAGATAGTAGGTAGCCTCTTTCCAGTCATCATCAGCGTTTGCCAGAGCCGGCTCGGACTTTTTAACCCAGCCATACAGCATCTTACCATCCTCATCGAAAGCATATTTCTTGCCATCGATGGTCTTGAACTGTACGTTGCTGTTGTTGCTAGCTTTGTAAGCTTTACCGTTGGACTGCATGTAGTAGTAACGATATTCAGCCGGATCATCATCATCGTCCTGATCCTCGTTAACAACTTTAACCCAGGTATTGGTAACCATTGCGCCGTTAGCGTCTACATAGTAGGTGTTATCTTTGTCGTCAACAACGATCTTATCGGTAGCCATTGCGCCACCTTCTTCGGAATCCAGCCAGAACCAGTTGTCTCCGGATTTTTTCCACTCGTTCTCTACTCTATTGCCATCTTTATCATAGTAGTACCAGGTTCCGTCTTCCTCAACCCAACCCTGAGCTGCGAAAGAGGTCATAGCACCACCGATAGCTAACAGAGCTGCTGCAGATGCAACTGCAACTACTTTAGTCTGCTTTCTCATAATGAATGCACTCTCCTTTTTACTTTTTTGAATTTGCTACGAAATTCCTAAATTGCATTACGAGACGATTATACTTCCTATAAGGCAAATTTCAGGAAGTGCTGAGTGGGTGCTGGAATCAGATGGACGGCGCGTTTTTTGTCGATATTGGTCAATCTTTGGAAGATCATTTTTCTTGAAACAACAGAACGAATGTGCTATGCTTTCTTTAGAAATCGGATGTGTTGCTGTAAATTGCAGAAATAATAGAACCGTGTTATTGCTGAGGAAAATCTATGTCATTTTATACGCAGGGAACAATTTGGGATATACAGTTTAAAACGACGGCTTGCCAGAAATTATCAGATGATGAATTGCTACAGTGCAAGGCATTATTTGATGAACATTACGGAAAATGGGGAGAGGGAAGCCCTAAAAGAGGCGAGCGAATTCGCTTTCCAAAATCCTTATATGAAAAATATCGCCACATGGATAATGCTTATGTAGCATTGGCAACTCATGATGGAAATGTTATTGGTCAGGCATTTTATCTGAAAACAGAAGTTCGGGATACAAAAAAGATTGCTTGGGTGCTCCAGCTTGTTGTGCATGAAGATTACCGCCAACGAGGGATAGCTAAAACACTGCTATATTCTATCTGGGGTTTTACGGATGATTATGCATGGGGATTGGCAACATCCAATGCTTTGACAGTAAAAACTCTGGAGAAGGCGACGTTTCGGAAAGTGGATTTGTCAGAGATGCAAAAGCATAAAGATGAAATTATTATGATAAAAAACAAAATTCCATTTGCACAGCAGTCAGAAGTTCGCATTAATGAAGAAGAATCTGTTTTGAATTCCGGCTTTCCGGTAGATCGCCTGATAGTTGAAAAAAATCTCAAGCTATATGATGGAACCTGGGAACTTGGTGACCTGCCACAAGGTCACGAATGGCTCGCATTTACATTTCAAAGTCAGAGTTATCAAATGACACAAGATGAATATGGTGAATTGTTTGAAAATTCAGAGAAAATTGTAAATGATGCCTATAATCGCATGAATTTCACAAAACAACCGTGGAATCGTCATCAAGCACGGGAGGCAGCTTTTATTCTGGAACAATTAAAAACAAAAAATATAGCGACGGTGATGGATTTTGGTTGTGGAAATGGGCGTCATACCTTAGAGTTTGCAAGCAATGGTTACCACTGTATTGGTATTGATTATTCACTCAAAAAGATTTCTGAAGCAAGAGAAAAGAGTGCTTCATGGAATACCTGTTTTGTTGAGGGGGATTGCAGAAATATAGAGCTTTCGAAGAAAGCGGATTTGGCACTTTGTCTATATGATGTGGTAGGCTCATTTGTTAAGGAAGAAGATAATCGCGCCATCGTGCGTAATATTTATCGGCATTTGAACAGAGGAGCCGTGCTTGTTTTGAGTGTCATGAACCTTGAATTGACAGAAGCTATAGCAATCCATAAAGTGCCGATTGTTTCAGAACATTTGGATGAATTAGCACGTTTGAAACCGAGCAGGATTATGCAAAACAGTGGAAATATTTTTGACCCGGAGTATTTTTTGCTTGAAACGAATACTGGTGTTGTATATCGAAAAGAGCAGTTCGAAAATGAAGATGAATTGTCTGCTGAATACGTGATTCGGGACAAGCGCTATCGATGCAATGAAATATGTGAATTACTGGAATCAGAAGGTTTTCATGTTTACGACAAACGCTATGTTCAAGCCGGAAAGTGGGAAGTAGCGCTTCAACCACAAGATAAGGCAGCAAAAGAAATTTTGCTGTTCGCTGAAAAAGGCAGCTGATCAGCACTTCATTATCTTTTATATAACTTTATATGACTTTTGCCAAGAAAAAACCAGCCCTGTTTGCACCAGGGCTGGCCTTTGCCTTACCAGTTGATCACCTTGTTGATGATGTCCTGCTGTTCAGTGCTGGTTTTTCGCAGGTAGATTCTGGTGGTTTCTATGCTGGAATGGCCCATCAGGTCGGCCAGCATGGCAATATCGTTATAGCGTTCCAGAAAGCTTTTGGCAAAACGGTGGCGGAAGGAGTGGGGATAAATGACAGACGGATCAAGTCCATATCGGGCTCCGAAGTGCTTTAGCTGCACCGCAATTCCCCTGGCTGTGATCAGCTCTCCATATTTATTCAGAAAAAGAAAACCGCTTTCTTTATGCGTTTCATCCATCCACTTCAGGGTTTCCTTCTGCAGGGCAGACGGAATATAAATCCGCCTCAGCTTTCCGCCTTTGGAATAAAGATCCAGATATCCGATCCGGACGTGTTCACACTTGATCTGAACCAGTTCACTGACTCGGGCACCGGTGGCCGCCAGAAAACGCACCACAAAATACCAGTACGTTTCCCGGTCGCGCTTAAGACAGTTTTTAAAATACAGGTAATCTGCCTCACTGATGACGTTTTCGAGAAATGGTTTTTGCTGTACCTTCACAGAGGGAAGCTTCCATTGTTCCTTCTTAATGCTTTCCAGATAGCAGTTCATGGCTCGGATGCGCAGGTTGATGGTTTGTGGTTTATAATGCTCAATCAGATATATTTTGTAATCCTTCAGATTTTTCCGACTGATCCTGTCGTACTTTTCTTCAAATTGGCGAATGGCATAAAGATAGGAAGTGATCGTGTTTTTCGCCAGATTCTTGTTTGTCAGATACGTTTTGAATTCCTGTTCCATCATAATATTTACTCCTTTGATTCATGTATTTTCCTCTTTTTCACAAGCCGGCATTCCTTGCCCGAGCAGTTATTTCATGTTATCATAGCAATATCAAAAGAGGTTGGGATCAAAAGATCAAATGAAATCTATTGAAATTACAGAAAGGCTGGTGTCGCGATGAACGAGTGCGTGAAATTGCCAATAGGAATCGATGACTTTAAAAAGCTCCGGCAGGAAGGCTTTTATTATGTTGACAAGACAGCCTTGATAGAACAGCTTCTCAACAACTGGAGTGAAGTCAATCTTTTCATCAGACCCCGCCGGTTTGGCAAGACGCTTAACATGAGCATGCTCAAAGCCTTTTTTGAGATTGGAACCGATCAGAACTTGTTTGATGGCTTATATATAAAGGACAATGTCAGTCTTTGCGATGCCTACATGGGAAAATTTCCCGTGATATTTGTCACGCTGAAGGGAGTGGAGGGGCTGACCTTTGAGGAGGCAGAAAAAAGATTTATCAGGCTTGTGGGCGAGGAAGCGGAACGTTTTTCCTTTCTTGCTGACAGCGAAAACTTATCCGAAGGAGAAAAACGGGAATATCAGGCATTGATTGCAAAGCGCGATGGCAAATTTTTGATGGATGGCGAGGGACTTCTGTCATCTTTGAAAATTTTGTCCAGATTGTTGTGCAGGCATTGCCGAAAAAAAACCGTCATTCTGATCGATGAATACGATGTGCCCCTGGATAAGGCCTTTCAAAACGGATATTACAGGGAGATGGTTTCGCTGATACGTGGGATATTCGGCAATGCGTTAAAGACAAATGAGTTTCTTCAATTTGCCGTGCTGACAGGCTGCCTGCATATTTCAAAGGAGAGCATATTTACAGGCCTTAATAATTTCAAGGTTCACTCCGTTATCAATCTGAAATTTGATGAACAGTTCGGATTTACCGATGAAGAGGTGCGGTCGATGCTTGCGTTTTACGGCATTGAATCTCATATGGAAAAAGTGAAGGCCTGGTACGATGGCTACCGTTTTGGCGACACAGATATATATTGCCCGTGGGATGTGGTCAACTACATTTATGATGCAAAGGATGATCCGGAAGCAGAGCCGCAGGCATATTGGATTAACTCAAGTGGAAATGGCCTGGTGAAGCGCTTTATTGATAAGGCAGATAAGACAACACGAGATGAGATCGAGAAGCTTATGAATGGTGAAGCAATCGAGAAAAAGATACGCTTGGAATTAACCTATGAGGAGATTGATCGCACCATTGACAATGTATGGAGCGTGTTATTTACGACCGGATATCTGACGATGGAAGGAAAGCCGGAAGGCGGTGTATACAAGCTGAGAATTCCAAATGAGGAAGTAAAGGAAGTATACAGAACGCAGATAAGCGATTGGTTCAAAGAAACCATTCAAGAAGATAAAGGGGGACTCCAACCTCTTTGGAAAGCATTTTCGGAGGGAGATGCCTTTATTATAGAAGATATTCTGACAAAAATCATGAGCAGAACCATCAGCGTCCTTGATCCGAAGGGAAGCGAGACAGAAAAAGAAAAGTTTTATCATGCATTACTGGCAGGAATCTTGATTGGAAATGGCAGCTGGGGTGTCGCGTCGAACAAGGAATCCGGCGAAGGCTTTGCGGATCTGATGGTGGAAACGGATGACATCAATGCCGGCTTAATCATTGAAGCAAAGATTGCAGATAAAATAACAGAATTGGATCGTGCTTGTGAGCGGGCAATGGCACAGATTTACGATCGGAGATATGATGAATATCTGCGCAATGAGGGCCGCAGTGATATCTGGGCGTATGGCATTGCCTTTTATAAGAAGCGCTGCCGGGTCGTTGCCAAGAGAATGGAGACATCACGCAACGAAAACTAAAACTTGAATTTTATAGAATTCTACTTAGGCATTGTTTATAAGGAAGAAAACCCTTATAATAAGGAATCATCCTGCCTTTTGAGGCCGAAAAATTGGTTGTGTGTCAAAACTCATTTCCCGCGACATGCTTGCATGTCGGTGAGAAGCGGAGTTTATGGCACTCGAACCAAAATGATACAAAGATAATACAAAGATAATACAAGATCAGAAGAATGGAGAGATCATGGAAAATAACAAAAACATTCAGACAGATTCATTTGCGGATACCTGCCGCTCCATCATAAGCGGCGTGATTAGTGTGTTTTTGCTGGCACTGGTGGTGGGGCTTCCGCTGTACTTGCATGATTCGTATTTTGATATCTTACAGTCAAAATATCAGTGGTATTATGTCAGCTTTCTGCTTATGCTGGCGGTAGTGCTCGTCTTGAGCCTGATCATGCTGATCATTGATTTTAAAGAGTTTGGAGGAGAACATGCAAAGGCCTTGTTTTCAACCTTAAAGCCCAAAAACTGGAAGAAAACCTTCCATCCGGCAGATGCGGCAGTGATCCTGTTTTGGGTGGCTTCCGTGATCTCCACCTTTCAGTCGGAGTACTTTTATGAATCCTTCTGGGGAAATGAAGGGCGCTACAGCGGACTCTTTCTGATGACCCTGTATGTGGTGATGTACTTTGTTGTGAGCCGGTTTTGGAAATGGAACTCCTGGATGATGCAGGCCTTTCTGGCAGCAGGAATGGTTGTCTGCGGTATCGGAATTACGGATTATTTCCGGCTGGATATCCTGAACTTTCGGGCACATATCAACCCGGATCAGTCGGACATCTTTACGTCCACGCTGGGAAATATCAACACCTATACAGCTTATGTAGCTCTGGTCATGGCTGCCTCCGCGGCCATGTTTGCAACGGCGAAGGGCTGGTTAAAGACCTGCTGGTATTACTTCTGCCTGGTGATTTCCTTTTTCGCGATCATCTTAGGCTGCAGTGATAACGCCTACCTGGCACTGGGAGCCATGTTTGCCCTGCTTCCGCTTTTGATCTTTCGCAACCGGCAGGGAATTGTCCGCTATCTGGTCATCCTGGCAACCTTTGCAACCGTAATCCAGTGCATCGATTACATCAACCAGGCCTATGCAGACATCGTTATCGGATTAGACAGCCTCTTTAAGATCCTGGTAAACCTTCCGGGACTCCTTGTGATTGTGATCGTACTGTGGTGTCTTCCTGTGGCTGTGACCTTCTATTTTAAAAAGCAGGAGAAAAAAGATGTGGCAGCGCTGCTGGCCGGAAACCGTGGCAGAAGCCTGGAAGAACAGAGAAGGTCAGACCAGAAAAAACAGTCAAGCCAACAGAGCCAGTCAAGCGATCAGAGTCAGTCAAGCAACCAGAGCCAGTCGAGCAATCAGAGCCAGTCAAACAACCAGAATCAGCCGAACCACCAGAGCCAGTCAAACCACCAGAATCAGTCAAACAAACAGAACCTAAAATCTAGGTTAAAATTCAATTTGGTTCAGCTCTGGCTTGGACTGATTGCCCTCGGTGCGCTGGCTGTCGTCCTGATGCTGATCGATGCCAACGCCCTCGGCCATGGCGAACGCTACGGAAGCCTGGGCAATTACCTGGTGTTTAACGATAACTGGGGAACCATGCGCGGTTACATTTGGCGGAAATCCCTGGAGCTGTATGCCAATTTCCCACTCATGCATAAGCTCTTCGGCTACGGCCCCGACACCTTCGGCATCATGACCACTCAAACCTTCATGAGTGATATGGTAAACACCACCAGCCAGGTATTTGATACGGCTCATAATGAGTACCTGCAGTACCTGCTGACCATCGGACCGATTGCCCTGGTGGCTTATCTGGTGTTCCTGATCGGAAACTGCAGGAAAATGGCGCAGTGTTGGATTCAGGAAAATAAGAAAGTTTCCGGCCTGGCAGGAAGCGAGGGCATGTCTGCAAGAAGCATCTGCGTTATCGGATGCATGTTTGCGGTGATCTGCTACTGCGCACAGGCCATGGTAAATCTGAACCTGCCGATCACAGCTCCGGTGATGTGGGGCGTGATGAGTATGGGAGTGGCATATTGCAGGAAAAATCAGTAGTTATGCGTGCTGAAGAAATGTGACAAAGAATGGGATAAAGAATGGGATAAAGAATGGGATAAAGAATGGGATACGGAATATTTCGTGACAGAGAAATGTTCTGTATCCCGTTTTTGATTGCTTTTTTGGGGGAAACTAAGGTTTTTCATGGACTTCTCGCGTCACAATAGGTTGCGGAAAAAGGGCTTAGGTGCTATACTGTATTGAGGCTTATTGTGTCAAAATGAGGGAGATAGCGTGTCCTTTTTATAAAAGGTCAGTGAAAATATGAAATCATGGAAAATCTAAGAGCAAAAGAACAGTATAAGCGATTGGTAAAGCTGACCTTTGCGGCAGTGATGATCGTGGGTCTGTGCATCATATATGGTGTGATCTGGATCGCTTATTATAACCGGTTTATCCTGCAGGAGCAGTACCGCTTTTTCCGCAAGGGTAACTGGCTGATCATCCTGTTATACGGAATTCTGCTGATATTTTTTATGAATACGTATGGCGGATTCAAGGTCGGCTACTTAAAAAAGGGAAACCTGATCTATTCCCAGATTTTATCTTTAACTTTTACCAATGTATTTACCTATTTTCAGATTGCCGTCATCGACAAACGATTTGTGAATCCGGTATACATTGTGCTGATGACGCTGGCAGAAGTGTTGTTTATTGTCATATGGACCCTGGTATTTCAGCTTCTGTATTCGGATCTGTTCCCTCCGCGCAGGATGCTTTTTGTGCAGGGTGACAGGCGTGATTATCATCTTATGGACAAGATCAATGCACGCGAGGACAAGTATGAGATCTGTGAAGTGATTTCCTATAAAAAAGGAATGAAGGAAATTGCAAAACGGATCACGCAATATGATGCGGTGATCATCGGAGATATGCCGGCGCATGAAAGAAATCTGATTTTAAAGCATTGTTTTCATGCGGGTGTCCGCAGCTACAGTGTTCCAAAGATTTCCGATGTGCTTTTGCGAAGCTCTGACGAGCTGAATTTGTTTGATACCCCCCTTTTGTTGTCTAGAAATATTGGGCTGAGCATTGAACAGCAGTGGATCAAGCGCCTGGAGGATATCATCATGGCCTGCCTGATGCTGATTCTCTTCTCACCGGTATTTTTGATCGCAGCACTGGGAATCAAATGCACAGACCGGGGCCCGGTATTTTATAAACAGGAGCGCCTGACAAAAGACGGAAAACACTTTATGATCTATAAATTCCGCACCATGGTCGTAGATGCAGAAAAATTATCCGGTCCGGTGCTGGCATCGGAAAAGGATCCCCGGATTATACCGGTGGGACGCCTGCTTCGCGCAACCAGAATGGATGAGCTGCCGCAGATCCTCAATATCCTAAGAGGAGAGATGTCGGTGGTGGGTCCGAGACCGGAACGACCGCAGCTGGCGGCAGAGATTGAAAAGGAAATCCCGGAATTCAGTTACCGGTTAAAGGTAAAGGCAGGACTTACAGGATATGCTCAGGTATATGGAAAATACAATACCACCTCTTATGACAAGCTGAAACTGGATTTGATGTATATCCGAAAATATTCCATATTGCTGGATCTGAAACTGATTTTAATGACACCGAAGATCATGCTGTTAAAGGAAAGCACCGAAGGCGTGATGCCGGAGTCCGATGTATCTGCTGACAAGCAGCGAAAATAAAAAGCATGAATGAAAGAAAAATTAAAGTGCTACATGTGCTGAAATCCTCCATTTATTCCGGTGCGGAAAATGTGGTGCTTACCCTGATCCGGAACCTGGGATCGGAATTTCAGGCGGTGTATGTGGCAACCAATGGTCCGATCCGAAAAAAACTGGAAGCAGAAAACATAGAATACTGCCTGGTGGATGCGTTTGATCGAAGTCATCTGAGCAGAGTGATCGTACAATATCAGCCGGATATTGTGCATGCGCATGATTTTTCGGCAACGGTTCTCTGCGCTTCCCTGAAGAAAAACTTTCGGCTGATTTCCCATCTGCATTATGATCCGCCGTGGGTAAGAAGGTGGAATCTGAAAACTCTGATCTTTACAGCTTGTGTAAGGCACATTGACTATTTGCTTGGGGTATCGGAATCCATGTTTCAATCCATGGTTTTTTATCCGGCATATCGCGCAAAGGCGAAGGCAATCGGCAATCCCATGGATTTTGCAAGGATTCGAAATCTGGCACAAGATGCGCCGGAAGAGAAAACGATCGATCTGCTCTTTGTTGGGAGATTTGTTGAACAGAAGGATCCGCTCCGTTTTGTGAGTCTGGTTCATAGGCTGAAGCTTGCAGGATGGACAGATATCCGGGCAGTGATGCTGGGAGCGGGAGAGCTTCAGCCGGAGTGCGGAAACTTCATTTGCCAACATGATCTGCAAAAAAACATTGAAATGGCAGGTTTTACAGATAATCCTTATCGATACATGAAACAAAGCAGACTGCTTTGCATGACCTCCAAATGGGAGGGGTTCGGGCTGGTGGTGCTGGAGGCCAATGCCCTCGATGTTCCGGTTCTTTCCACACCTACATCCGGATGTATGGATATCCTTGGAGCGGATGCCCCAGAATTATATCGAAGTGATGAAGAATTTATAAAAAAAGCATTGCTTTTGCGCGATAGCCGGGAAACCTATGAACAATGGCAAAACCGTGCAATCAAGCGAACGGAAACATTTGACAATATACAAACCTATATGGATTGTATACAAAAAATTTACAAAAATAAGGAGTAAATGGTTGATTAGTGTACTGTATGCGTGCAACAAAGCATATTTGAGGCAGACAATCGTATCCGCAGCCTCGGTGCTCATGCACAACGAAAGAGCACATTTATATTTTGCCATAGATGGGATGACATTCGATATCCAACGCGAGATAGAAACCGCGTTAAGTCGTTGGGATCCTGAACTCACCTTTATCCGTCTGGAAGAACTTCTGGGCCAGGTAAAACTAGGACAGGGAGACCGGCATCCCAGAACCATTTACGCCAAGCTTTTCATGGAAGCAAGTGTGACAGAAGACAAGGTCTTATATCTGGACAGCGATGTCATTGTAAACGACTCACTGGAAGAACTGTTTCACCGAAATATGGAACAGGAGTATGTGGCGGGAGTCATGATGCCGTATTCTTCAAAATTGAAAGAAACAATCGGTGCAGCAACCGGAGAACCCTATATTTGTGACGGAGTGGTTCTGTTCCATATGAAATTGTGGCGCGAAGCCGAGCTGACAAAGAGGTGCCAAACCTATATCGAAAGCTATCACGGCGATCCGCCCATGCTGAGCGAAGGAACCTTAAATCATGTATGCAGTGGAAAAATCGGAGTCCTGTCTCCGGCATATAACCTGATGCCGTCGATGCTTTTATATAATTGCAGTCAGATCAAATCCCTATTTCGGGCAGATTGCTATTATAAGAAAGACGACCTGGAGCAGGCTAAGAAGCATCCATGCATGGTACACTTTATGAATGAACTCTACAATCGGCCGTGGTATGAACCCTGCGATCATCCCTTGAAGCAGCTTTATCTGAAAACAGAACAGGAAGTTTACAGGAAAAATGAACGAAAACGGCAGGATCTGCCGGTTCATACCAGACGAACCAGATGGCTTCGGAGATATTTGCCTTTTGGCGTATTTCAGGCTTTGTATCATATAAAAAATAGGGAATAGAAACTATGAAGGTGAAGAAACTGGCAAGGAAGTTCCTTTTCAGATAGACGAAATGAATTTCTATCTATAAATGAGCAAGTTCGTGATTTTGCATAAAAAGAGAGACATCTTGATTCGCGTATGTTGTATAATGAAAGTATCCCAAC
>CAVALB010000055.1:0-18509 GCA_963589345.1 uncultured Selenomonadales bacterium
CAATGGGAAAATAGACAAGTCAATTAGTCGAAATATGAATGTGTCAGTGCACTAGCTTTGCATGCTTTCCCATGAAAAGCAGATCGATGATTGTCAGTGCCGTCATGGCTTCCACCACAACCACGGCTCTCGGCACGACCACCGGATCGTGGCGGCCTTTGATGGCAATTTCTACGTTTTCGCCGCGGTTGTTTGCCGTCTTCTGAGGCTGTGCGATGGACGGTGTCGGTTTGAAGGCCGCCCGCAGCACAATCTGGCTGCCGTCACTCATGCCGCCTAAAATGCCGCCGGCATGATTGGTCTTCTTTGCAACTTTTCCATCTGCATCTACATAAAACTCGTCATTGTTCTGAGAGCCCAGCGCCTTAGCAGCAGCAAAGCCGTCTCCGATCTCAAAGCCTTTCACCGCGCCGATGGACATAATTGCCCGCGCAAGGCTCGCATCCAGCTTGTCAAAGACCGGTTCGCCAACGCCCACCGGCATCCCGTCTACCACGCACTCTACCACACCGCCCACGGAATCCCGGGCTGCGATCATGCGTTCCAGAAATTCTGCGGTTTCCTCCGCTGCCACCTTGTCCGGCATATTCAGACTGTTGCGGTCACGCTCGGAGAGATCGAAACGCTTCGGATCGATCTCAAATTCTCCGATGCTCTTTACATAAGCAGTGACGGTGATGCCGTATTCTGCTAAAAGCTTGCAGGCTACTGCTCCTGCCGCCACCCGGGCAATGGTCTCACGGGCAGAGGAACGTCCGCCGCCCCGGTAATCCCGAAAACCGTATTTCTGCTCAAAGCAGTAATCCGCATGCCCCGGTCGATATACATCCATGATCGCGCTGTAGTCTTTCGAGCGCTGATCGGTATTTCGCACCATCATGGCAATGGGAGTGCCTGTAGTCTTTCCTTCAAATACACCGGAAAGGATCTCCACCTGATCGCCCTCATTTCTTGCGGTGGCAAACTTACTCTGTCCCGGCTTTCTTCTGTTTAGATAAATCTGAACATCTTCCTCACAAAGCGGAAGTCCCGCCGGACAGCCGTCAATGGTGACACCGACGCCCTTTCCGTGAGACTCCCCCCAGGTCATAATGCGGAAGATGGTTCCGTATGTGGATCCAGCCATGTCTTCCTCCGTCGCAGCTATCCTGCCTATTCTCCTACTTTTACAATGATACAGCTGTTCGGCTCGTTGCACTTGATCGCATTCGAACTCATGATCAGCAGTTTTTTGTCGTAATCGATCTTAAAGAAGGTAATGCTGTTGCTCTCGTGGTTGATCACTGCCAGATGCTTGTCATCCGGAAATACGGAAATGTCCTTCGGATACTCGCCGCTGATCGGCAGGCAGCACAGCATGGTCAGAAGTCCTGTTTTTTCATCCCGGCTGTAAACGGCTACGCTCTCATCACCTGCGTTGCTGCAGAACATATGCTTTTCATCCGGTGAGAAGCGTAAGGAGCAGGCAGCTGCCATGGAGCTGTGCTTCTCTCCCATGGTGGAGATGGTCTGGATTTTCTCCATCTCCGGCACACGATCACCGGTTTTATAGGTAAATACATCAATAACATTCTTCTGCTCATACATCAGATAGAAAAATTTTCCGTCGGAGCTGAAACGCAGGTTGCGCGGTGCGGACTCCATCTCGCAGGGGATCGTATCTACCTGTACCAGATGCTCATCCTTCTCGCTGAAGCGGTAGATTTTTACCTGATCCAGTCCGGAATCCACGATCATGACAAATTTGTTGTCCGGAGTACGTCTGCAGCAGGTAACATGCGGACGGAAATTACGCTCTGCCACACTTCCAAGTCCCTTGTGGAACACACCGTCCACGATCTCGCCGACTTGTCCGTCCTTTTTCAGACGCAATACCGTTGCCTTGCCGTCATGGAAACCGGATACGAAGACGTAACGGTCTTCCTTGTCCATAGAAAGGTGGCAGGCTCTCATGCCTTTGGTTTTTGCACTGTTTAAACGAGACAGGCTTCCGTTTTCCAGGATGCGGAATGCAACCACACCCTCATCAGCCACGGAATAAAGGGTTTTATTATCGTTGGATGCCGTGACGTAGGAGGAGTTATCCACATCTACTTCGCAGCGCTCTTTAAATGTACCCTTTTCTACATCTACATCATATACCGTGATTCCTCTGGCCTTGCCATTGTATGAATAGGAACCGACATATGCCATATACTTTCCTTCTGAAGCCATCGTTCTTCCTCCTGTTACATCTATTAAAGCAACTGTTTTTCTGACTTTACAGTTACCTTTTTAACAACTATACACAGCATACCACAGATTCCCAAAAAAATCTATTCTGAATCTATTGACATACCGATATTTTCCAGTATAATGGAGCTTGCTTTTTGTTTACTAAAACTAAACTTTGAAATGCATTTTACATTCATTTAATATTTCTAAACTTTTCGGATACTTATGCTCATGGAGGACTGTTATGGATATCGGATCAAAGCTAAAGGAGATACGGACCTTAAAGGGTCTGACGCAGGAGGAGCTTGCAGACCGGGCAGAGCTTTCCAAGGGATTTATTTCCCAGCTGGAACGCAATCTGACCTCTCCTTCGATCGCAACACTGACCGATATCCTGCAGTGTCTCGGCACTACGCTTGGTGAATTTTTTAATGAAACGCCGGAGGAACAGGTCGTCTTCGGTAAGGCCGATTATTTTGAGAAATACGATGCAGAACTGAAAAATGAGATCCGCTGGATCATCCCGAATGCACAGAAAAACATGATGGAGCCCATCCTCATCATCTTAGAGGCCGGCGGCTCCACCTACCCGGACAATCCCCACGAAGGAGAGGAATTCGGCTACGTGCTGCAGGGCAGCATCAACATCCACCTCGGAAACAAAACCTACCGGGCAAAAAAGGGCGAATCCTTTTACTTCACCCCGGATAAAAAGCATTACCTGACAAGCCGCCACGGCGCATCCCTGATCTGGGTCAGCACGCCGCCAAGCTTCTAAATGACAAGTATCACGGAATATCACATGGAATTTATATTTACTTTTAGGAGGACACTGCGATGGCACAGCCCCTGATCGATCTGGTCAACATTTCAAAAAGCTTTGACAGCACCCTGGTCTTAGATGACCTGAATCTTTCCGTAAAGGAAAACTCCTTCGTAACGCTTCTTGGTCCGAGCGGTTGCGGCAAAACGACAACCTTACGCATCATCGGCGGCTTTGAGACAGCTGACACCGGAAAGGTCATCTTTGACGGCACCGATATCAGCAAGCTTCCGCCGAACAAGCGCCAGTTAAATACCGTATTTCAGAAATATGCCTTATTCACCCATATGAATATCGCAGAAAACATTGCCTTCGGTTTAAAGATCAAGGGCAAATCCAAGGCTTACATCGACGATAAGATCAAATATGCGTTAAAGCTCGTAAACCTGGACGGCTACGAAAAACGTACCGTAGACTCCTTAAGCGGCGGCCAGCAGCAGCGTATCGCCATTGCCCGCGCCATCGTAAATGAGCCTCGCCTCCTGCTTCTTGACGAGCCGCTCGGAGCCCTGGACTTAAAACTCCGCCAGGACATGCAGTATGAGCTGATCCGCTTAAAAAACGAGCTGGGCATCACCTTCATCTACGTCACCCACGACCAGGAGGAGGCACTGACCATGTCCGACACCATCGTTGTCATGAATCAGGGCTACATCCAGCAGATGGGAACACCGGAGCAGATCTACAACGAGCCAGAAAATGCTTTCGTAGCCGATTTCATCGGTGAGAGCAATATCGTTCCGGGCATCATGCTCCACGATGAGCTGGTTGAGATCTTCGGTGCAAAGTTTGCCTGCGTCGACAAGGGCTTCGGCAACAACAAGCCGGTCGATGTTGTGATCCGGCCGGAGGATATCGATCTGGTCGATCCGTCGGAGGGCACTTTGGTCGGCACCTGCACACACCTGATCTTTAAGGGCGTTCACTACGAGATGGAGGTCACCACACCGGACGGCTTCGAATGGCTGGTCCACAGCACGGACATGTGTCCGGTCGGCAAACAGGTCGGCATCAAGGTGGATCCGTTCGACATTCAGATCATGAACAAACCTGCATCAGAGGATGAGGAGGCCGTCGGAGTCAATGAATAAAAAATGGTTAGCCGGACCTTATCTGGTCTGGATGGTTGGTTTTATCCTCATTCCGCTGTTTCTGATCGTTTATTACGGACTGACAGACAAATCCGGAGCTTTTACTCTGTCCAATGTGCTTTCCATCTCTACTCCGGAGCACATGAAGGCCTTGTGGCTCTCCCTGGGACTCTCCCTGGTAAGCACGGTACTCTGCCTGGTACTTGCCTATCCGCTGGCCATGATCCTCAGAAACCGCGGAATCGGCCAAGGCAGCTTCATCGTCTTCATCTTCATCCTTCCGATGTGGATGAACTTTTTGCTGCGTACTCTGGCATGGCAGACCCTTCTGGAAAAAAGCGGTGTCATCAACGGCATCCTGACTGCCCTGCACCTGCCAACCCAGAGCCTGATCAACACACCGGGAGCCATCATCCTCGGCATGGTTTACAACTTCCTGCCCTTTATGGTGCTTCCGATCTACAACGTGCTTTGTAAGATCGATGACAATACCATCAATGCAGCCAGGGACTTAGGAGCAAGCTTCACGCAGACCCTGCTGTGGGTATGGTTTCCGTTAAGCGTACCGGGTGTCATCAGCGGCATTACCATGGTATTTGTGCCTTCCCTGACCACCTTTGTCATCTCCAGCTTATTAGGCGGCAGCAAGATCCTTTTGATCGGCAACGTCATCGAGCAGGAATTCACCAAGGGCAGCAACTGGAATTTAGGTTCCGGCCTCTCCCTGGTGCTTATGGTCTTCATCCTGATCAGTATGGCGCTGATCGCAAAATATGATAAAAACGGCGAAGGGAGTACATTCTAAATGAACAAGATCCGACAGAATTTCAGACGGCTCCTGCAGGATTTCTACCTGGTGCTCATCATGCTGTTTTTGTACGCACCGATCGTCACCATGGTGGTCTTATCCTTTAACAGTTCCAAATCCCGTACCCAGTGGGGCGGATTTACCTTACAGTGGTATACCCAGATGTTCGCGAGCCGCAACATCATTGACGCACTGCAAAATACACTGCTGATCGCATTTTTATCTGCGCTGATCGCCACCGTCATCGGCACAGCAGCTTCCATTGCCATCAGCAGCATGAAACAGGTTCCTCAGACCATTGTCATGGGGATCACCAATATCCCGATGTTAAATGCCGATATCGTGACCGGTATCTCTCTGATGCTGGCTTTCATCGCCTTCGGTATTTCCTTAGGCTTTAAGACGGTGCTGATTGCTCACATCACCTTCAATATTCCCTATGTGATCTTAAGCGTCATGCCGAAATTAAAGCAGACCAACCGCTTCACCTATGAGGCCGCTCTGGATCTGGGAGCAAGCCCGCTTCGTGCCTTCTTTAAAGTGGTATTTCCGGACATTTTGCCGGGTGTCCTGTCCGGATTTTTGCTGGCCTTCACCATGTCCTTAGATGATTTCATCATCACCCACTTCACCAGAGGTGCCGGCATCAATACCCTGTCTACCCTGATCTACAGTGAGGTGCGCCGCGGCATCAAGCCGTCCATGTACGCACTGTCCACCGTGATCTTTGTGGTTGTCCTGGCGCTGCTTTTAATCAGCAATTTTGCACCAAAGAAAAAGCAGGAATCTTAAATCCTGACGCACAAACTTAAGAGGAGACGTATTATGAAAAAAAGAGTATTCGCAATTTCCATGGCAGGTCTGACTGCTGCCTCCACCCTGCTGTCCGGCTGCGGCGCTTCCGGCAGTGCTTCTTCTTCCTCCGGCAGTTCGGACGCCGGTGAGCTCTATGTTTATAACTGGGGAGAATATATTGACGAAGATGTGATCACCCAGTTCGAGGATGAAACCGGGATCAAGGTTGTGTACGACATGTTCGAGACCAACGAGGAGATGTATCCGGTCATCGAGGCCGGCGGCGTCAATTATGACGTGGTATGCCCGTCCGACTACATGATCCAGAAAATGCGTGAAAATGATCTCCTTGCAGAGTTAAACTTTGACAATATCCCGAATGTGGATCAGATCGATCCGGCCTACATGGAAATGTCTACGGCCTTTGATCCGGAAAACAAGTACTCTGTTCCTTACTGTTGGGGCACAGTCGGTATCCTTTACAACACCAAACGGTTAGAGGAGCTTGGAGTTCCGGCTCCAACCAAATGGGCTGACCTGTGGGATGAGCGCTTAAGCGGTGAGATCCTGATGCAGGACAGCGTCCGCGATGCCTTCATGGTGGCATTAAAGAAGGACGGCTATTCCATGAACAGCGAAAACGAGGATGAGCTTCAGCAGGCAAAACAGGATCTGATCGACCAGAAGCCGTTAGTTCAGGCTTATGTCATTGACCAGGTAAGGGATAAAATGATCGGCGGCGAGGCTGCTGTCGGTGTCATCTACTCCGGTGAGATGCTTTATATTCAGAACGAGGTGGAAAATCTCGGCCTGGACTACAAGCTGGAATACGTGATTCCGGAAGAGGGAACCAACCTCTGGGTTGACTCCTGGGTAATCCCGAAAAACGCAAAGAACAAAGAAAATGCAGAGAAGTGGATCGACTTCATGTGCCGTCCGGAAATCGCAAAAGCAAACTTCGAATACATCACCTATCCGACCCCGAACAAGGGCGCCTTTGAACTGTTGGACGAGGATCTGCAGAACAACAAAGCCGTTTTCCCGGATATCGATTCTCTGAAAAATTCCGAGGTTTATAATTACCTCGGCGATGAGACTGATACCATTTACAATGAACTGTGGAAAGAGGTTAAATCCAACTAAATAAAATCTGCCCGGCGTTCCCCCAAAAAACCGGGTTCAGACATATTACACAATGCAAGAGGAGATTGAGGGAATGAACAAAAGATGGATCGTATCAGCTGCGGTTTTATCCGCAGCGGCACTTGCTGTAACCGGCTGCGGCGCCTCCGCGTCCGACAGTTCCGCCTCCGGTAATTTCGGTAATTCCACTGCATCTAGCGATGCCGGCGAGCTCTACGTTTACAACTGGGGCGAGTACATTGACGAGAGCGTCATTGATGAGTTCGAGGAAGAGACCGGAATCAAGGTTGTCTATGACCTGTTCGAGACCAACGAGGAGATGTATCCGGTCATCGAAGCCGGCGGCATTGCTTACGATGCGGTATGTCCGTCTGATTTCATGATCCAGAAGATGCGCGAGCATGACCTTCTGGCCGAGATCAACTTCGACAACGTACCAAACTTAAAGGAGATCGATCCGCTGTACTTAGAGCTGGCAAAATCCTTCGACCCGGAAAACAAATACGCGGTTCCCTACACCTGGGGCACCATCGGCATCCTCTACAACAAGGAACGCTTACAGGAGCTTGGCGTTCCGGCACCGACTAAGTGGGCCGACCTGTGGGATGAGCGCTTAAGCGGTGAAATTCTCATGCAGGACAGCATCCGCAGCGCCTTCATGACCGGATTAAAGAAAAACGGATATTCCTTAAACAGCACCAACCCGGATGAGATCAACAAGGCCAAGCAGGACCTGATCGACCAGAAACCGCTGGTTCAGGCTTATGTCGTAGACCAGGTTCGTGACAAGATGATCGGCGGTGAGGCCGCTGTCGGCATCATCTACTCCGGAGAGATGCTCTACATTCAGGGCGAGGACGGCACCGACAATCTGGAATATGTCATTCCGGAAGAGGGAACCGACCTCTTCATCGACTGCTGGGTCATCCCGAAAAACGCGAAGAACAAGGAAAACGCAGAGAAGTGGATCAACTTCCTGTGCAGACCGGACATCGCAAAGAAGAACTTCGAGTACATCACTTACTCCACCCCGAACAAGGGTGCCTTTGATCTGTTAGACGAGGAGATGCAGAACAACAAGGCAGTCTTCCCGGATATCGATTCCATCAAGAATGCTGAGGTATTAAAGTACCTGGGTGATGACGTGGATGAGATCTACAATGAGGCCTGGAAAGAAGTGAAGTCCAAATAAATAGTAATAAGTGAACATAATAAACCACCCGTAATGCGGCTTGAATGTCGCGCTCCGGGTGGTTCATTTTAGTCATTTATACTTTAGTCAATTACGATTTAGTTATTTATACTTGACTAAAGTATATCTGTTTGCTTCAAATCAACCCCAGCGTCTTTAACACATACAGCCAGAAGGTCAGGGAAAATGCACTTCCAAGTGTAGTGAGCGCAACAATACTGGAGCTTAAAACGCCATCATGTCCCATGCTGCGCGCCATGACATAACTGCTGACGGTTGTGCTGGAGCCCAGCATGACCAGGATCGCGATGAGCTCGGCCTCGCGAAATCCCAGAAAGACTGCAGCCGGAAGGAACAGCCCGCACAGACCAAACAGCTTCATAAAGCTTGCCGCAAACGCAGGGGCCATGCCTTTTTTGGCTTCTCCTATGTTAAAGGCGGCGCCCATGGCCATCAGACCAAGCGGTGTTGTCAGTCCGCCAAGACTCGATACGGTCTTTGACAGGATAGTCGGCATCGGCAGGCGCAAAACGGACCACAGCGCCCCGGATAAAATTCCAAGGATGATCGGATTTGTTGCGATGCCCTTCAGAGTTTTTTTCAAAAGCTCCGGACTCATGCCGTTTGCTCCCGGCTTGGTAAAGGAAAGGATGATCACCGCCATCACGTTGTAAAGCGGGACACTGCCGATGATCATAAGCGGTGCCATGCCGGAGTTTCCGTACAGGTTGGTGATAAAGGCAATGCCCAGGATTGCTGCACTGCTGCGGTATGCACCCTGGATGAACTCGCCGCGCTGAGCTTTATTCTTCAGCGCCATGGACATAAGTGCCACCAGCGTAATGCTGAGCAGCGTTACCACAAAGCAGAAGGCCACGAATTTTCCATTCCACGCCTTGGCAAAATCCTGTTTTGCCAGATCGCCAAACAACAGAACCGGCAGGGTTGCCTTAAACACAAACTGGTTCAAACCATTGATCATGTTCTCCTTTAAAAGCCCTGTTTTCCTAAAAAACACGCCCAGCACCATCAGTAAAAAGATGGGAATGGTAGCGTTCAGACTGAAAATCAGATTTTCCATGTACGTACTTCCTCGATTCTCTTTTTTATTTTCTATCAACTACTATACAAAAAAAAATCTGTTTTTGTCAATCTTGCAGTTAAAGCTTACCAGGAATTATGGAAGATGCCTTTCACTTTCCCCTTTACTTTTCAGCAACTGGCCATGTACATAGTCAATCGCCAGCCCAATCAGATACTTTTCAGGTTTTGTGAGATATGTTCCTTTTAAAAAGGCCATGCTGCGGATCCATTTTTTAAATGGAGCCACCGTAAAATAAACAACCGGATAATCCGGACAAACATAAGACTGCGGAAAAAACGCAGGGGCAACCTGCTCACGCACCATGTCCACCAGTGTCTGTGTACTTGCTGTTTCAAAGAGAATATTCGGCGTAAAACCCGCATATGCAAAGGCAATGTCTACCAGATCGCGCATACGGGTTTTTTTACTCAACATAACAAAACTGTCTTCTTTTAAAAGCGTAAGATCCAGTTTTGGCAGAGTTGCATAACTTTTCTCACCGGCAAGATACGCCAGCGGATGGGATACCGGCAAACTCAGAACCATACATTCCTCATCCATGTCAATATAATCGAGTTCCGGATTCCTGCTAAAATCATAATATGAAAGATTCGCAAGTTCTACTTCCCGCTGAAAAAGGAGCTGCTCCATCTCCTTGACACGGGCCTCGTGGATCCGGAAGGTCACCTCCGGATATTTCTGGTGAAAAACAGGATAAATAGCGGAAAACATCCGGGATCCAACCTCAGGAGTATAAGCAATGGAGATCTCTCCGGCCTTTTCTTCTGCCACATCCTGAATGATCTTATAGGTTTCTTTCCGAATATCCAGGATCCGATCTGCCGCCTCTAAATATACCCGCCCTGCATAAGTAGGGATCATCTGGCGGTTCTTCCGTTCAAACAAAGCTACTCCCAGTTCTTTTTCCAGGCGCAGGAGCTGCTGGTTTAATGCAGACTGCGTAAGAAACAGCCGGTTTGCGGCCTTTGCGATATTCTGTTCCTGCGCAATCGCCACAATATACTCTATCTGATGCAGATCCATGCTGATTCCTCCCCGGGTAAAACACTTACAATTTTTATGTGATACAGAAAAAAAAGCTAAGTTGCGGAACTTAGTATAGGTGATTATAATCATCATGTACAAAAAAGTCAACGTTGATGAAAAAAAATATGACAATTCTTACACAAAATGAAAAAACCATAAGGAGGAACATGTATGGAAATATACATTGTACTTGCGGTAACCTTGTTTATGATGATCATGTTCGTATGGCATAAGATTCCATTTGGTGTAACAACCATGACTTGCTGTATGATTCTCGCTGCCACCGGCGTTGTGAAACTTTCCGTAGCCTTTACCGGTTTTGGCAACAAAATTGTTGTTCTGATTGCCCCTATGCTGGCTTTATCCGCAGCTCTCACAAAAACTTCTCTGGTAACACGGATTGGCGCTACCATGGAACGCATGAAAGGAAAGAGGGGAATCCTTCTGATCTTGATGTTTTATCTGGTAGGTGTTATATTTGCCCAGTTTATCCCAAGCACTGCTGTTTTAAGTATCATGGTTGTATTCCTGATGACTTTGGGAAATACAGGTGATATCACCGCCAAAAGGATCCTACTTCCGCTGCTTGGTGTGCTCTGTGCCTGGAAATTCAAATTTCCCATCGGAATTGGTGCTTCCATGTTCGCCATTGCAAATGGCTACTATGAGGGAATTGTTACCGATCCGGCCTACCACCTGACTGTACTGGATCCGTTCTTCTTTGCACTTCCTGCCATGATCCTGCTTGGCCTGTACTGTATCCTGTTCTGGAAACTGATGCCAAAGGATGATGGTGATGTCAATAAAGTAGCCTTAAAAGAATCGAAAAAAGCAGAGACCATGTCCCACGGAAAAGAGCTTTATACTTACATTGTATTCGCAGCTGTCATGTTAATCATGATCTTAAACCAGTGGACCGGAGATCTGCTGTACCTGGCTCCCGGTATCGGCGTTCTGGCCCTGATCTATGGCGGTGTATTAAAACCAGAGGAAACTATCCGCGCCATGACTACCGATATGGTATGGATGATTGCCGGTGTCCTGATCGTAGCAGACGCGCTTGGAACTTCCGGTGCTGGTGATGCCATCGGAAATCTGGTGCTTACCATCCTGGGAGATAACCCAAGTTCCATTATGGTTATGCTGGTCTTCTCCGCTGCAACAGTTATCATGACCACCTTCCTCTCCAACTCCGCGACTCAGGCTGTCTTAACTCCGATTGCGGCATCCATCTGCCTGGCAGGCGGCTGGGATCCCCGGGGAATTGTCCTCATCATTGCCACGGCCAACATGTTTGCCATCGGATTCCCATCCGGTTCCGGCGAGGCTGCGGTTGCCTACGCCGCTGGCGGTTATAACCCGGTAAAGGTTCTGCGTTTTACCCTTCCATATATGCTGCTGGCAATTCTCATCTGCACTGTCACCGCTGAGGTGATGTATCCGCTGTATTAATTTTGTTTCGGAAAAGAAAGGAGACACTCAATTATGGCAACTATGAAAGAAACCTATCAGGAATATCTGGCAAAGCAGGAAGCCCTGCGGGCTACCAAACTCGGGCACTTCTGGATTGAACAGGAAAAACGTTATATCAAGCCGTTCCAGATGTACGGAAACCTATATTATGTAGGAGATGACTGGGTTTGCGCCCATATCGTTGATACCGGTGAAGGACTTCTGTTATTTGATGCAGGCAACTGCGGCGGCGGTGCTACCGCCATGCTGATTCAGGCCATCTGGGAGGCCGGTTTTAATCCGACCGATGTGAAATGGCTGGTTCTCTCCCATGCACATGTTGACCACATTGGCGCCGTCAATTTCTTTAAACGGATGTTCGGCACAAAAATCTATCTCGGGGCACCGGATGCCGAAGTAATCCGGGAGCATCCGGAACGCGTCTATATCCAGGACAGCAGTGACTACATGGATGAGCTGTTCACACCTGATGTAGAGATTCACGAAAATGATGTGATCCGCTTTGGAAATACAGAAGTCCTGTTTAAACTGGTTCCAGGCCACACTCCGGGCGTCATCTCCTGTTTCTTTGATGTAACCGATGGAAAAGAGACCAAGCGGGTCGGCTATTACGGCGGCTTTGGCTTTAATACCCTGCAGAAGGATTATCTGCTGGAAATCGGAGATACCAGTTTTTCCACCCGGAATGTGTATCTGAATTCTATTCAGAAAGTCATCAATGAAAACGTTGATATTTTCATGCCAAACCATACACTGAATGTGGATCTTGTGAAGAAACGCCAGTTTATGCTTGAGCATCCGGAAGGACCAAATCCATTCGTTAACAAAACAGCCTGGAAGGAATATCTTCAGATGAAATATGATACCTTAAAAGAACTGATGGCAGATCCGGCTCAGAATTAAAACAGCTTTTACCTTATTGCCCGTTATAGAAAACCACAGGCATTGTGAATTTTCCCTTCTTCGCAGTGCCTGTGGTTTTATGTTTCTTCCTATTTATGTTTTATTTTGGCAAAATTTGGACATTACTTTTATTTGGTTGAAATGAATTTTTTCGGCAAAACTTACTTAATGAATTTTACGTGCTTGCAAATCTCGTTGATCGCTTTTTCTTTTCTCTCGTTGAAGACTACCTTGTTCTCCTCAAAGAGGTTGCGGCCTTCGGTATCGATGGATACGATCAAAGGACCGAACTCCTTCACGCGGCAGTTCCACAGAGTCTCCGGCATACCTAAGTCTCTCCACTCAGCGCGAACGATCTCTTCTACCTCGGTAGCTGCTACGACAGCATTTCCGGCCGGGAATACACAGTGGATCGCTTTGTAGTTCTTGCAGGCATACTCGGTGTTCGGACCCATGCCGCCCTTACCGATGATCACCTTCACACCGGTCTTTTCTACGAATTCCTTCTCGAACTTCTCCATACGCATGGAGGTGGTCGGTCCTACGGAAACCATCTCAAACTTATCATTCTCCAGCGGGCGGATGATTGGGCCTGCATGGAAGATTGCAGCGTCACGTACATCAACCGGCAGCTCGCGGCCACCCTCTACCAGACGACGATGTGCCACGTCACGACAGGTAGTCATGCTTCCGTTCAAATAAACAATATCACCAATGTGAATATCTTTTAAATCCTCCTCAGAAATCGGAGTCGTCAGAATTTTCTTTCCATCTTTCATTTCCAGCATTATAAAGTCACCCCCGAATGTGTAGTAATGGTATAGTTCAGATCCTTGTCAAAGATGATATGGCCGCGGCGATGAGACCAGCATCCTACGTTTACAGCTACGCCGATGGTGGACGGATGTCTTGCGGTGTTCTCGATATGTACGCCCATAACGGAATACTTACCGCCCATACCCTGCGGTCCAAGGCCGATGGCATTGATACCGTCTTCCAGGAGTTTTTCCATGGAAGCTGCACGCTCGTTATCGTTGTGGCTTCCCAGCGGACGCATCAGAGCCTTCTTAGAAAGCAGAGCTGCCGTCTCTACGGAGGTTGCAACACCGACACCGACTAAGAGCGGCGGGCAGGCATTTAAGCCGTAGGAAGTCATAACATCCAGAACGAAACGGGTAACACCCTCATAACCTGCGCCCGGCATCAGAACCATTGCTTTACCCGGAAGGGTGCAGCCGCCGCCTGCCATGTAGGAGTAGATCTCACACTTGTCGCTGTTCGGAACGATGTCCCAGAATACAGTCGGGGTACCCTTACCTACGTTCTTGCCGGTGTTGTACTCATCGAAGGTCTCAACACTGTTGTGACGAAGCGGAGCCTCGAAGGTTGCCTTTACAACTGCATCCTTTAACAGACCCTCTAACTCATTGATCAGCGGGAAGTTGGTACCGCATTTTACCCAGAACTGCAATACACCGGTGTCCTGACAGCTCGGACGGTTTAAGGTCTTTGCTAATACCTGGTTCTTCTTCATGGTTTCATAAATTACTTTGGACAGCGGGCTGTCCTCCTTCTCGCCCAGTTCATCTAACTTGGCAATGATGTCATCCGGCAGCACTTTACCGATATGGGATACGAAGTTCGCCATATAAGTAGTAAGCTGCTCAACCTGTTTTTCTTTGCTGCTCATCTTCTCAATCTCCTTTCATTGATAAAACAAAATTCATGTGAATTTTTTGTTTGTACTTTATAACAATTCCGCCTACGGGAAGAACGGAAATGCAATCGGTAAAATAACCATGCTGACGATCGTTGCGATCACGATCAGCGGAAGTCCGGATTTTACATAATCCATAAAGGTATATCCGCCGGCACCCACTACCATGGTGTTTGCAGGCATTCCGATTGGGGTTGCGTATGCACAGGAACCGCCGATGACACAGGCCATCAGGACTGCTCTCGGGTCAGCGCCCATTCCCTGTGCGATCGAAAGACAAATCGGAACCATCAGTGCCGTGGTTGCTGTATTGGACATAAAGTTTGTCAGGATACAGCAAAGGATAAAGACCACAAAGGTCAGTACATACGGAGAAGGATTTGCTCCTAAAGCTCCCATCACGGTTTCCGCGATCATGGCGCCTGCGCCTGTCTCGGACAAGGCAGCTGCCAGAGATAAGGTACCGCCAAACAGGAAGATGGTCTTTAAGTCGATGGACTTAAGGGCATCCTTTTCAGAGATAACTCCGGTCAGGATCAGTGCCAGTGCTCCCACGCATCCGGAGATGCAAAGCTTCACGCCGATCTGTTTTTCAAAGATCATGGCGAGAAGGGTCAGAACCAGGATCACAAGGGATAAAACCTGTTTCCACTGCGGTACATTGTCAAAATTCTTGCAGTCATCGAAGGTTCCGCCGTCTCCGCTTGTCTTCTTATTTGGAAGAAGTCCGTAACCAATGGTCGCATAAAAGAGGATACCGCAGATCAAAATCGGCAGGCCTACAATGGCATACTCGAAAAATCCGAAGCTTAAATCCATCTCCTCCAAAGCACTCTGAGCGATCAGGTTTCCTGGTGCGCCGATCAGGGAAAGGTTACCGCCCATCGCTGCTGCAAATACCAGCGGCATCAGCAGTCTGGATCTGGAATAACCGAACTTTGCTGCGATTCCGATGACTACCGGGATCAGCACTGCGGCTGTTCCTGTATTGGAAAGAACTCCGCTCATCAGTCCGACGATCACCATGATGGCGATGATCAGCATCCGCTCTGTCTTTGCGAATTTCGTTACGATTCCGCCGATCTTATTTGCCATACCGGTTTCAAAGAACGCGCCTCCGACGATAAACATTGCAACGAATAAAATGACGTTGCTGTCGATGAATCCGGCAAATGCCGTCTTAACATCTAAAACACCGGTCACGACCAGTCCACAGCAGACGATCATGGATGTTACTCCCAGCGGAATCTTTTCGAATACGAACATGACTACCGCAAAGAGAAGAAACAGTAATGTGATTGTTATTGGATTCATTCTTACCTCCCATACTCCTAAAACATTTTTGCAACCCTTTGATAGTTCCAAAGCTGCAATCCTTCTTGTTTCTGAAACATAAGAGTAATAAGGCGGCCGTGTTTATTACCTGTTGTTTATGGCATTATTATATCGGTTGTACTTATCCTTGTACATTTACTAAAAATGATACCCCCATAAAAAAAGGTTAAAGCGATTTCGATTTTTTCGGCACAATCCCCTAATTTCATGGTATAATTTTGAGCTATAAACCAGGCTTTTTCGTATATTTTTTCCAATAAGCCTCAAAAAGAAACGGAATCAAAGAGAGGGCGCTTTATGAAAATTGTCCAATTAGAATACTTCTGCGCGGTCAGTCAGTACCACAGTATTACCCAGGCAGCACAAAAACTCTATGTCACGCAGCCGGCTATTTCCAATGCCATCAAGGAGCTTGAAAAGGAGTTTTCTGTCAGCCTCTTTGTCAGGTCTAAAAATCACATCACCCTGACGCGTGAGGGTGAACTGTTTTATCAGAAGGCAAGCGAGCTTCTGGCCTCCGTCAAGCAGACGACCCAGCAGTTTTATGATCTCGGCAAACAGATCCCACCGCTTCGCATCGGTATTCCTCCGCTCTTAAGCACGATCTTCTTCCCGGATCTCGCCCATGAATTCCGGATGATCTACCCGGATATTCCGATCGAGCTGTTTGAGTACGGCTCCATCCGCGCAGCAAATCTGGTGCAGGAGGAGGTTTTGGATCTGGCTCTGGTCAATATGCACTTTTACGACATTGATAAGATGAATACCTTCCGCATTCAAACGGAACACCTGGTATTCTGCGTTTCGAAGGAGCATCATCTGGCAAAGATGAAAGAAATTTCCATAGAAATGCTCAAAGATGAGCCTCTCATCATGTATAATACAGATTCCGTGCAGAATACCAGCCTAAGCTCCCGCTTTGAAACTGCCGGGATCACGCCGAACGTCATCATGCACGCCAGTCAGCTCTATACCATCGAACGTTTTCTGCAAAACGGCAGCTGCGGCGCCGTGCTCTACAACTCTCTGGTCAAAAATATGAAAGGGATCAAGAGCATTCCGATCACGCCGATTATCCAGCAGGATATCGGTATCGTGTGGAAAAAAGGAAAATATATGAACGGAAGTGTGGAAAAATGGATTGATTTTATCCAGAATCGGTGATAAAACAAAGAGCAGAAAAATTTTCCGCCTGCAACGTATGCGGCAGCTTTAAAAGAGGGATTGCTCATGAAATGTAAACATGGAAAACAAATGTCTGACTCACTGATCATCATGATCCTGCTGAGTCTCTCCGGTGGCACCCAGGACGCCTGCTCCTACTTTTTGCGAGATCACGTCTTTGCCAATGCCCAGACCGGCAATATCGTCCTGATGGGATGCCACCTTCTCTCCAATGAACTGACTGATTTTATCCGGTATTTCATCCCGGTGGCTTTCTTTGCCCTCGGTGTCCTGACCTCCTGCTTCATCCGCAGCAAATGCCGCCATACCGGAAAGCTTCACTGGCGGCATCTGGTCCTGATTTTGGAGATTTTGCTGCTCTTTTTGGTGGGCCTGCTTCCGGAGCGTCTCAACTGGCTTGCCAATGCGCTGACCTCCTTCTCCTGCTCCATGCAGGTACAGGCCTTTCGAACCGTAAGCGGCAGCGCCTATGCCAGCACCATGTGCATCGGCAACCTGCGCAGCGGCATGGATCATTTTTATCGCTTTCTGACGGACAGAAGCAAAAAAGAGCTGAAGGCTACAGCGATTTATCTGCTTGCCATCAGCTCCTTTGCAGTCGGAGCGTCCTTAGGAGGCTATTTTGCGGATCTGTTTTCCTTCCGAACCATATGGATTTCCTGCGGACTTTTGGGGCTTTGCTTTCTGCTGATGCTCATTGAAGAGGAGGAAGCATAAAGGATTCAAGGGGCCAAGTTTTAAGGGGCCGAAGCTAAGGGGCTAAAGCTAAGAGTCCGAAGCTAAGGGGCCGAAGCCGAGCGGCTAAACACCCTGCTTCGCAAAACATAGGTGTTGTGTTCGGACGGTGTAACTGACAGATGTTTGCGGACAGTCGGACAATATGTCCGCCTACCTCAAACACCTGTCGTGACACAGCCGGACACTACACCTATATTTATGCTCCGCAGACTGTTAAGCCGCTCGGCTTCTACAGTACTGGCTGCGCTGCTTATATTTTAACGACACCTGACACCCCAAATAGCACAGGCAATCACTTTGTTGTAGCCGATGTATCAGCGATCCACTGTCTGACTGTATCCATACTGACCTGCGCAAAATTCTGCAATTCTGTCAATCGTGTAGATCTGCAGGTCATTCGCATTTTCGTATTTGGTATTACACAGTGCATTGTATAAAAACAAGATATTCTCTTTATATTGCTCGTCACCAAACAACAGGCAAAATAATCGGTCTTTGTATTTGGCATTTACCATAATTGTTCCAACCTTTCCTTGATTTTAACATATTCCACGTGCAATGAAAACGGAATATTCCTGAAAATATATCCTCTTGCATGTTCTATTGTAGCGCAACTGGATTGTCAGCAAAGAGTTTTCTGATGCCGTAACAGGCAAATAGAGTAAAAGAAGATCAGATTGATGATAGAAACTCTGCGTATTGCTAAGCATAACACATTTATTTTTAATCCGCAAGAAATAGACTTCGGCAAAGATTGACAACAACTGCCAATTTATAAAAGCGTTTTTACATTATAATAGTAAGGTCCGAAGTTCCGGGACTGCCGTACAGAAATGCAGACCCTGTGGAATTTTTACCGTGTGCGCTTGCGCCGCCTATTGTCTCCCCTGCGGCCAAACTCGCGTGCTTCGCACGCTCAGACAGGTCCTCCGGGGAGACGCTATGCTCGCGCACTCGGAAA
>CAVALB010000056.1:0-18336 GCA_963589345.1 uncultured Selenomonadales bacterium
TATGCAGCCAATAAAGTAGAAAGCGCCCGCCCCAGCACACATAATAAGCATTCGATAGGCAATTTTGTCCGTTTTGTGAGTATAGCGACAGGTCGGGAGCCTGTCTGAGCGAACGCAGTGAGCGAGTTTGCGGTAGACCTGTCAAATGGGCGACGGAGCAAAACGGACAGAAAATTGCCGTGAATGCGTTTATGTGTGCTGGGGCGGGCGCTTTCGGACTTTTTAGAATACTTTTGGATCCTCCGAAACAATTCGTTAAATTGGCACTACTCCTGCTCCATTCCAGGCACTCAGCACCGGTGCGGATGATATCGCGAGAGCATCCGGTGGAAATTGTTAAGATAACAAAGCGCTTGCCAGCGTGTCAGTTGTCATGTAAAATGAGACACAGTGTGAGAGTGAGAGGAGTTTTTTGCATGAGTATTTTAAATGTAGAGCATTTAAGCCACGGATTTGGTGACCGGGCTATTTTCCAGGATGTTTCATTTCGTCTGTTAAAGGGTGAGCACATCGGACTGGTGGGCGCAAACGGAGAAGGAAAATCTACCTTCATGAATATCATCACCGGAAAACTGCAGCCGGATGAGGGCAAGGTCGAGTGGTCAAAGCATGTGCGTGCCGGTTATCTGGATCAGCATACGGTTCTGGAAAAGGGCATGACCATCCGCGATGTGTTAAAGAGTGCATTTGCTTATCTGTTTGAGATGGAAGAGCAGATGAATGCAATCTGCGATAAGATGGGTGAAGCCTCCGAGGATGAGATAAATGCAATGATGGAAGAGCTTGGAACCATCCAAGATCTTCTGATGGCGCACGATTTTTATGTGATCGACAGTAAGGTGGAAGAGGTGGGACGTGCCCTGGGACTGCAGGATATCGGTCTGGATAAGGATGTTTCCGAGCTTTCCGGCGGTCAGCGTACCAAAGTGCTTCTGGGAAAACTGCTCCTTGAAAAGCCGGATATCCTGCTTCTTGACGAGCCAACCAACTACCTGGATGAGCAGCATATTGCGTGGCTGAAGCGTTATCTTCAGGAGTATGAAAATGCTTTTATCCTGATCTCCCATGATATTCCGTTCTTAAACAGCGTGATCAACCTGATTTATCATATGGAGAATCAGAAGCTGGATCGTTATGTGGGTGACTACGATCATTTTCAGGAGGTCTATGCAGTGAAAAAGGCACAGCTGGAGGCGGCTTACAAGCGTCAGCAGCAGGAAATTGCCGAGCTGGAGGATTTTGTGGCCCGCAATAAGGCGAGGGTATCTACCCGAAATATGGCCATGTCCCGCCAGAAGAAGCTGGATAAGATGGAAGTCATTGAGCTGGCAAAGGAGAAACCGAAGCCGGAGTTTCACTTTATGGAGGCACGGACTCCGGGCAAGCTGATCTTTGAAGCGAAGGATCTGGTGATCGGTTACGATGAGCCGCTTACCCGGCCGTTTGACCTTAGCATGGAGCGCGGAGAAAAGGTCGTGTTAAAGGGCTCAAACGGAATCGGAAAGACCACTTTGCTAAAGAGTATCCTGGGACTGATCCCGACACTGTCCGGAAGTGTGGAGCTGGGAGATTATCTCAGTCTTGGATATTTCGAACAGGAGATGGCACCGGGCAACACCACAACCTGCATCGAGGAGATCTGGAAGGAATTTCCGTCTTACACGCAGTACCAGGTGCGCTCGGCCTTGGCCAAATGCGGTCTGACCACCAAACATATTGAGAGTCAGGTACGTGTTCTGTCCGGCGGTGAGCAGGCAAAGGTAAGATTATGTAAATTGATCAACCGTGAGACCAATGTGCTCCTTTTAGACGAGCCGACGAACCATCTGGATGTAGATGCAAAGGAAGAACTGTCTCGCGCCTTAAAGGAATACAAAGGCAGTATTCTTCTGATCTGCCATGAACCGGAGTTTTATGAGAGCTTTGCCACCCGTGTTGTAAATTGCAGCGGATTCTGTCTGCGTGAGCAATAATTTTGCTTGGCTCAAAACAGTTACATTTCGCGATTTTTTGTATGTTCCTGTCGACCTTTGTCGATGAACTTTTCTTGTCTCGGCGGCGTTGCTGTGCTATGATAAAAGCACGGTGAGGCTGCCGTATTTGAATCAGTATACTGATTATCTATGTTTTATCAGGCTGTTTACTTGGAGAGAACAGCTCAAAGCGCAATTCGCGCAAGTTACCATTTTTTAGGATGATATGATGTTGGGGGCGAAAGGTATTTTGCACTCTCGCAATTTGCCAAAACAGACACAAAGAGATTTTAAGAGTATAGGAAGCAGCAGAGGGGGAATGAAATGCGGCCCAAAAGAGGAAACAGCGGCCTGTTTCTGATGATTATTGCCGGTATCATTTTGGCGGCAGGAGCGGCACCGACTGCCTATGGAGCCGGAAACGGACAGTATTTTGCGGAGATGACAGCAGAGGTCACAGCAGGAACCACAGCAAAGACTACAGGAATGACGAACAACGCATTGCAGGTTCGTTCGTCGGCGCTCCGGCACTGGAGTATTGGGGATACCGTGACTCGGAAAATTGACGGGAAGGCCTACCGTTTTCGTTGTATTGACCAGAATTACGCAGATCATATGGATCATCATCGGAAGGGTGCTTTGTTTTTGTGCGATGAGGTGATACCGGCCAATACCGGTTCTTGCTATGAGTTTGAGACACCGGAGAATGGCTCTCACGGTTATGTCTATTACCGGGGGCCGATCGTGTGCTTTGGCAGCAGCGCGGATTATAAGTATTCCGCGGTCCGTTCCTGGCTTGAGGCATCTGCGCAGGATTTTACAGATGCCATCATGGTGAATACCGGTGTGGAGCGAGCCTATCTTGGGGAAACGGGGGTGGAATTATGGGAACAATTCCCGGAAAATGAGCTGACAGCGCGGTATCTGGGCAGCCAGAAAATGGAGGATCTGCTGTTTATCCTTTCTGTGGATGAGGCCTATCGATATCGAGACTGGCTGTGGAGATTTGAAGGATCAAAAAAACGAAATCCGGAAACACAGGTTAGCGAATTTTGCAAGGGCTACTGGCTTCGCACACCCTGCCGAAGTGCAGAAGGCAGTCAGGTTTATATTGTGGATCTGATACAGGGGAATATCCGGCCGGAGGCAGTGCGGACGGACATACAGTCGGAAAGCCCGAGAAAGGATGAGATGACGGAATCAGACAAGGAGGTAAGTGTAACAGGAACAACGGGGGTACGGCCGGCATTTGTGCTGCCGCAGCTGTAAGTATAAATGTACTCTCGAAGTCTCTCCTGCACCTGCCTTTGCGGCTGATTTTCTGCCAGTCATGCACAAATTTTATCAACGTACACGCCGTGTATGCCTCAAAAATTTGCACACAACTGACAAAAAATCATCTCACAAAAACAGGTACAAAGAGATTCCGAGAGTACATATGAAATGATGGGGGAGCGTATGAAAAAGAATAATAAAAAAATTTGTGTAAAGCGTCAGACGGCATCGGTCATGGCAGTGTTGCTGACTGTGCTTTCACCGGGAGTTTTTCCTGCAGGGATTGCTCTGGCGGAAAATGCGGGTGCCTTGATTCCGGAGGAAAGGCCGGATGGTGAGACGGCAACTGAAAGTGATCTGGCTTCAAACCGACTCGGGAAAGAGCAGGAATTTTCAGATCGGGAAAACGAGGATGCTGACAGGGAGGAAGAAAACTGGTTGGACGAAAGAGCACCGGGTGCAGAGCCGGATGCAGAACCGGCAACAGTTTCAGATGCACAAAAGTGGACGGAGACTGCGACAGCCTCCAATCTCGTGTTGCTTTCCTACAAGCTTCCGACAATCGGAGACTTATGGGAGGATTGGAATGGTAATGCGAATTTTCCAGGCGAGGGAACAAAGGAGTCTCCCTATCAGATCGAAACACTGTCCCATCTGATGGGCTTAGCGGAGTCTGTAGCTGCGGGCAATGATTATGAAGGCTGTTATTTTGAACTGACTCAGAGCCTGGATCTTGGCGGTCTTTCCATCAACCAGGGAGACTGGAATCCGATTGGCTGGTATCGCAATCAGTCCGAAATAAGCGGAGAGGTTTCTACACCGTTTCGCGGAAATTTTGATGGCTGCGGAAATGTCATTTCCGGTCTTAAAATTGCAGGTGAGCTGGATGGCAGGATCAATCTCGGCTTGTTTGGCGTGATCGATGCAGGAACTGTGGAGAACCTGGAAATTCAGTGCGACCAGGTGAGAGGAGCTGACCGGGTCGGCATTTTGGCAGGAACTGTGAAAAACGGTGCAGTGATCCGCAATGTGACGGTATCCGGTTATGTCTATTCCAAGCATGATGCCGGAGGAATTGCAGCGGTGCTTTGCGGAAGCGGCAAGGGCACCACAGCAGGTACCCAGGTGGAAGAATCCGATGGCTCCGTTATCGTAGAAAACTGCAGAGCAGAGAGTATATCTATGAATGGAACGGGAAATGACAGCGCGGTAGGCGGTATTGCCGGACGTGCAGAGAAAGCCTATCTGGTCGATAACGCGGTGATCACCCAGAATGGAGCAGCAGACCGGATCCAGGGAAAGGGATATGTGGGAGGTATCGTCGGAGTCATGAATCTGAGCGGCGTTTACAATTCCTATGTGAACGGAACCATTGGAGGAAACGGAAGCCGTGCCGTAGGCGGCATTGTCGGAAAATACGAGAGCGGAAATCTCATCCTGGCGCGTATGGCCGGAACCATTTCCAGAACCAATAACGGCAGTGCATCCAGGGAGGGCACCTTTGTCGGAACGCGGGAGGCCGGTGCGCGCTTTACCTACGGAACAGAACGGGACAGCAGGATTTCCTATCTGTTTACCAATACCCTGGCAAAGGCAAAGCAGGTGTTTGGCAGTACGATCGACGGAGACAACCGATTTACGGAGGATGCTCATATCGGCTATTGGTCTGACCTGGAACGAAAGTATAAAACCGTGGCAGGCCAGATCGAATATGACTGCGGGGATCGATTCTTTTATGAGGAGCTGGAGGATGGAGTCCGTTATATCGTCACTCAGAAGCTGGGACGAGAGTTTACCCTGGAGGGTTATAAAAAGGATCTGCCGTTTTCGATGGATCACTTTGCGCCCGGATTTATGGGGGAGCCGGTCAGAGGATATCTTGTATACATTCCCAGAATCGATGCCAGAAATGCAAACGGAACCTATGATACCGATGTGGCGGCTTTGACAGCCATTTCTTCCACAGGAAGTTCGTATTACCGGGAGGTTGATAAGGATCATCCATCGGCCATCAAGGCCGGTGCCGTAGTAACGGTAGCTACCGCACCGAAAAATACAGCTTCAGAGCGGTATCAGATGACGGCAGATCCGAAGGAAGTAGGTGGAGTAAGGCCGCCGACCTACTTAGACGAAGAAGGCGAGGAGCAGCCGATGCAGTATGTGAGCGGAGGAGCCTATTCCTTTATTATGCCGGAATGTGATACTGAGCTTTGTGCGGAATATGAGAAGGTGACAACCAGGCTGACTGCAGATCCGGCGGAGACCAGGATTTTGATCGTACAAACGCGAAACGGTGACCGAAAGGATCCTCAGATAGTGACAGAAGTAAAAAATGCAGACGGAGTTTTAATCGCCCGTTATGTCGATGGAAAACAGGATCACAGCGTGGAGGTTCAGCCGGTTCTGATCCATGCAGAGCATAACGGAAACGGTCAGACCGTGGATCGGACTGTGCGGTGGTTAGTCGATGATACCGATCTTCTGGAAAATCGTTCTGAGAGTGGTTATACCACAAAGGATGCACGGATTATGCCGAATATGGAGTCCGCCTTTATCACGGACATTGTGAACCGTGAGGTGAAAGCTCAGGAAGAAAACCAGTATCGGGAGAAAATCCAGGATACGGTCTATACGCGATATGGAGTGGTTTCTGCGGTTACCAATCCGGAGACCTCCGTGGATCATCAGACAATTTACGCAAACTGTCGTGTGGCAGTAGATTTTCAGATCGTGGATAAAACGACGATTCGCGTGGAAACCATGAAGCTGAGTCAAGATGAGATCCAGTTTACAGTGACAAGAACCTTAAGCGGGAGCTGTTATCAGCCGACCGAGCTGTTTACTGTTTCGGAACCGGTTGTGTTAACGGCTGCTCTACAGCCGGAGCATCCGTTTTATGAGCAGGTGAGCTGGAAGGATACGGAGAGCGGAAAGAATCTGCAGCTTGCGGTTTCCGGTGCGAATCAGCAAAATTGCAGAATCATGCCGGTATGGGATCCGGAGGGGGAAAACAATCCGGCCTGGATCCAGAATCTGATCAATCGGGATCGTACGCTGAAAAAGGAAAAGCCGCTCGAAAAGGTAAGCGGAAGCGGAAGCTATGAAGAACTGGTGACCGCGGCCAGCGAAGACCAGACGCATGGACATATTCAGGCACAGTGTCGTGTCAGGATCCATTTTGTTACAGCAGACGAGACGACACCGAAAAGCAGTACGCAAAGTTCGGGCAGCGGAGGCGGCTCTTCACGAGGATCCGGCGGCGGAGGCGGCAGTTCTTCCGGTTCAGCTTCTGCCGGTGCGACTGCAGCGGTCGGGACCTCGCTTCCTTCGTATGTGGTGACAGGAACCTGGACGCAGATGGAAGACGGACATTGGATGTTTGCAGACAAAGAACGTACTTATAAAAAGGAATGGGCAGCAGTCAGCAATCCATATGCCAACACCGCAGCCGGTCAGAGCCGATATGACTGGTTCTGCTTCGATGAAAATGGGTTTATGAGGACCGGATGGTATCAAGATTTGGATGGAAATCGTTATTATCTGAATCCGGCATCTGACGGAACGAAGGGACGTATGGTTACCGGATGGAATTGGATTGACGGGCGGTGCTTCTATTTTGAAGAAGAATCGAATGCCCTGCGAGGTGCCCTCCGGTGCAAGGTGACATTGCCGGATGGAAAAGAGACCAATGAAGAAGGCGTCTGGGTTGTAAACGGGGTGGTGCAGAGCCTGGAAGCATCAAAAAATTCGGTTGCTGATCCTGCAGCGCATGAACAGTAATTTGGCACAAAATATGTGACGGTTCAGCAGGTCTGCGCCGACCGTAAGAAAACACAGGCTGGCAGACAGGGGAAACAGGGGTATGAAAAAACGAATGGTTCAAAAGAAAAAGATCATAAGGTGTGCGGCAGCATGGGTTTTGGCGGTTGTCCTAATCAGCGGAACGCTGCTTCCGGCAATATCCTCACTTCCGTGGAGCGTGCAGGCGGCAGAGCCGGGCGATGCCATGATCGCATATGGGACAGGGTTTCATCATTACTGTATTGATGGTGTCGGAGCAAATCGTGCGCTGATCGATGGGGATGAATACGAGTATATATTGCCGTCGGAGACTCTAAGCAGAGAGGAAACAGCGCTGATTTTCTGGGGGACCCTGACCTTGCAGGCAAGCTTTGGCAATGAGCCTCAGATTAATGCAGTCATCCGAAACATCAATGCACAGGCTGCAGGCAAAGGCATTTCGGCCATTACGAACTTTGTCACAGAAGTGGATCTGAAGCTGCTGATCCATTCGTCCGCTGTGCGCGGAAAATATCCCTGGTTAAAGTCGGTGCTGGCACAGGAGGAAACGTATCTGAAGCTGGCGGGACTCATCGGAAATTCAGACAAAGCTGCAGAAGCAGGCTTGATTCCTGCGGTGCTGCAGGGTCACACACAGCCTGAAAGCCCAGTCCTTCTGGAGCCTTCTCAGAGCACAGAAACACCGGGTGAGTATACCCTGTCCTTTGATTCTTCCGGAAAGGATGCGGAATTCATTCGCAGTGTCCCGTTAAAATATTCCGTGATCGGAGCGGACGGATCCTTTACGGAAAATCTGCCGGAGGGCTGGGTTTGCCGGAAAACAGACACGCAGATTCGACTGACTGCGACCGGCACAGGCAGGAAATTGTATTTGATGTTTGATGTCCGGGGCACAAAGTATGGAATCGGAGGCGGGAGCTTTTCTTCTCCGGAAGAGGTATATGAACAATGTTTGCAGATCTGGCGATGCAGCAGGTGTGCGGGAAGTCATCGGCAGATGTACCATGGCGCGGCACCTCTTACAGCGCATCAAAGACTGGCCTATGTAGAGGTGCAGGCTCCCGAGCTTTGCTATTATGCCGGATTAAACGGACATACAGAAAAAGAAGGCGGTATGACCTTTGAGGTTTACCGCCATGCAGAGGACTGGACGTCCACCTATAATCTCCGGTTACGAAAAGAGGATCATGAGACGGGTCAGCCCCTGGAAAATGCGGTATTTTCTTTATATGAAAGATTTGATGATCAGGATCAGATCCAGACAGACCGGGATGGTGCTGCTTATCTTTATGCCGGAGGAGCGCCTTATCAGAGCTATCACAAAGACAGTCCGGTGGTTTGGAAGGATTTCCGGTTTGTCTCATCTATGATGACGGATGGAGCCGGAGAAGCAAACAAAACGGTGGAACACGGGTATCATTATGATAAAACCTTCTGCGACGGCCATCCGGCTCCGTTTTTTGTTTCGGTTCCGGAGGAGGAAGAGGATGAGGAAACCGGTGAAGTAGAAAATCAGGCTGAGATTGATGCGGCAAAAGAGGAAAACCGTCGCCTGGCAGCACTCTGGCTGAACACCTGCACATCTTGTGAAGCCTGGGCCTCGGGAGATTTTTCGGGAGTTCATTTTCACTGGTGTATGCCGGAGGTGGATGCAGAAGAGATTGAAAATCTTCTGTATTCCGGTGGTGAAGAAGGAACAACTCCGGGCGCTGGATCTTTGGTTTCTGCCGATGAAGAACGATCCTTTGCTGATTCCGGCTGTGAAGCGGATACCCGGGAGACCTATGAGCGTTTTATTGCACTGCGCTACAGTTATGCCATAGCGGAGGATACGGCAAGGGAAGGCTATACGCTCCATGGAAATCACAAAGACGATCTTCCGGTGGAGGTTATCACAACGGATGCGTCAGAGAACGGAGCCAATGCATGCTTTGCCGGTCTGTACGGTCATGAGATCCGAATCAATGATGAAGCCTTAGCGGGACCAGCCGAAAACGTAAGGAAAGTGCGGCAGGAGGCAGCTGCCGTGAGGATGACTTCGGAGCAGGAAATATTCGACGTGCCAAAGCTGCGAAAAGAACGACATCCCATCCTGCAGAAGATCTTTTCCATCTTTTTTCCACTTTTGATAGATGAAGAAGCGTTGACCGACGACCGGCAGAATGGTACAGCAGGAGAGACGATGCAGCAGAAAGCCGGTGCATCAAATGTGCGAACTGCCACGGCATCCGATCTTTGGCCAGTCACCATACCAAATCTTTGGATCGCCACGGCCTCTGATTCCCAATCAACCGGTGTCTCAGCTCTTGGTTTAACCGGTGCGTCGACCCGGCAGGCGAATCAGCGGATGGTTTGGAAAACAGCTACGGCATCCGATTCGGAGGCCGATGAGACGTTGGCAACAAAGTGGATGCTGAAACTGGATTTCCCTCATAAAAAAGCAACAGCTTCCAGCGCGGAAGCAGTCATGGAGACGGCAGGAGTAAAAGTGCGCACTGCAATGACACGGGGGACACAGGAAGTCGGCACAGAATTTTTTTCGGATGCGTACAACAGCGCCCTGATCCGGGAAAGCAGCGGTTCGAACATGACTCCCGGATCGTCAGAACATTACAGTCATTGTAGCGGAAAGGATGGAGAAGATGACCGGTGGCGGATCTACGATCACAGAACCGAGGGAGAAATCCATATCAATAAGAGAGACATGGATCTGAAAGCCGGAGAAAGCAGCGCGTATGACTCCTACGCAGATGCACAGGGAGATGCTGTTTTGGAAGGAGCAGTCTATGGCCTGTTTGCAGATGAAGATCTGGTGCATCCGGATGGAAAAACCGGTGTCGTGTATCAGAAAAATAACCTGGTGGCGGTTGCCTCCACGGATAAAAACGGAGATGCATCCTTTCTTGCTTGCACGGAGGCTCCCGGACGCTTTTATCATTATGCGGCCGGTCAGATCGAAGACTGTCCGGGCGGCTGGCGTTTGCAGGCACCCTCCAATCTTTATGACCAAAGCCAGACCTTTGATGATTATACGGAAGACGGACAGTATATCAGAAACTATCCGGATCAAACGGACCAGAACGGAAATTGCTGGATCGGCAGACCGCTTTTTATGGGAAATTATTATGTAAAGGAACTGAGCCGGTCGGAAGGCTATGAGCTGTCCGTAGGAAACAGGCAGGCACCGTTTACCAATGCAGGACAGGATCTGAATGCAGCAGAAACAGAAAATCGTGAAGGCTATGCTGTGGTCACAAAAGGGCTTTACGCAGAGCAGCAGGTTCGAACCGGAGCTGGCGGCGCCTACGGAGATCCGACATTTCAGGAACTGTTTTTTGAGGCATCCAGCGAGAACAGCGGTGGTTTTGACCTGGCATTTTTCGGCATCCCGGAAGGAAGCCGTCTGTATCGTCTGGACACAAAAATTCAAACGGAACCTGTACAAGTCAGTACAGGTCGATTTTTAGAATCTGCAGAAACAGATATTTTTGGAAGGCCGGTTTATGCGATCACAGAATATGTGGGTCAGTATCCGAAGTATCAGGAAGACGGCAGTCTGCTTACCCGAGAGAGGGCAGTCAGCCGGGCTGTGACGGATGTGGAAGTCGTGACGGAAAAAGGACTGGATTCTTCCTTGTGCGAAGAGCTGATGCAGCGAGCCGAAGGCGAGTTGGATGAGTCTGCGGTCATGGATATTTTGAGAAAGCCGTTTGAAGGAAAGCAGCAGGATTTTGTGAAATACAAACTGGAGAGGATCCTTCGGGCAAATGGAAAGGGAACACCGAAGCAGGGCAGCAGCACGAGCGCAGGAACACGCTACACCACATTGGAAGAGCCTGTGTATGACACGGGATATCGTGCTGGCAAGGAAATCAGCTTTGGTTCACCGATCGAGACTCTTAAGATCCCCCATGTCACGGAACAGGGGGAGGAAGTAACGACAGGGGAAGTGTTGGCGGCACTGCTCGATTATTATCAGGAGAATGCATATTACTCTTACGGAGGACTGGACGGGATCCGGGAAAAGGATGATGGCTGGGAGGTATCGGTCTATGCGGGACGTGTGGGAAATCCGGAGTGCTTTTATGTGCCGGAGAATGAAAAAAAGCCGGCCGCGTTTTATCTGCGGATTCCCTATGTGCCGGACGAAGCCACAGAAATGCCGAGATACTGCTATGCCGTATATACCGAGCAGGAGGAAGCGGAGAGCTTTGGAATCTATACGGATTTTAAACCTGCCGGGGAAGCAGACTCTGAAAGTGGTCGCGTGTCTGCCATATTGATTCCGGATGCATCGACAGATGTGGATGGAAATCTGATAACGCGCTGTATTTCGGAAACGGTTTATTATGAACCGGGAGAAATCCCATTGGATGCAGCCGGAAACCGCATTCCAAAGCTTCGTTATGAAGAAGAAACTGTGCCCGGTGAGACGCAGAAGCTCTATGGAAGCTGGACAGAGATTCCAAGAGGAGATCAGGCAGGAATCTGGCATGTGGAGAGCAACTATACAGATGCCTATGGTGCCGCGCACAATGACAGCACGGTACAGAACTATCAGTTCAAACTGTTGCTTCCGGGAGCAGAACAGGTCATACTGACGAAGGAGGATGTTTCTGTGCTTTCCGGCAGTTGGTCTGTGGGAGATGCTATGGGAACTGCTTCATATTATCTGGCAGTCAAGCAAGCCGGTTTCAGAGCATGCCTTGATTACGCTGCAGGGCTTCAGGGAGAAGAGAACAGCTTTGTAAAACGGATCGCCCTGACCGATCCGGGACAAAACAGCGTATGGCAGGATGGATCCGGAAAACCCGGAAGCGGAACGCAGACGGAGCCGCTTACGGTGGAAGAGAGGAGCATCCGTCAGAGAATCCGGGTCAGCAAGACGATTGAGGAAACATCCTATCGCAATACCAGCTCCTATGCAAATGTACGGGAGGATGACTGGACCAGACAGTATCAAGGAAAAACGGCAGTGGAAAACTTCCGGTTTAAGGTCTATCTGAAATCCAATCTGCAGGATCTGTATCGGAATGAGCAGGGCGAGATCATCTGGCAGGATCGCAAGGGAAATGACCGTGATTTTGCCAAACAGGCGCAGGCCAATGCAGCATTTCCGGAGAAAGTAAACCGGATCCATACGCGGGTTTTGCATCGCACAGATCCTTTGTATAAGGATACTGCAAAGGCTGTGGTATACAATACAAAGCTTTATGCCTACGAAGACGGACTGATCCAAAAAGAACAAAATCCCGGATATACGGCGCTTTTGGAGACTGTGGAAGCACTGGTCGAAGACGGGAAGAAAACAAGAACAGTAACACGTCTGAATTATCAGAAGTTTTTTGATGCCATTGAGACGGCAAATCAGGATAAATGGGATGATGCTGCGCAAACCTATACCAGCTTCCGGCCAATCGGCAATGCGGCAAATCACAGTGAGGATACACTCAAAAATGCGCTTGTGTCAGATCAGGTGCGGCAGTTTGCTATTACCTGGTATCTGGATGAGGTGATGAAAAAGCTGGTGGATGAGGATGGCAGCAGCTCTTCCGGTGGGACCGCCTTTTCCGATGAGCTCTTGGACCGCGGAATGCGGGAAGCGATTGAGAAGGCCGAAAATTATTTAAAGCCATTTTTTACCTATGATCTGGATTTACTGTATGCGATTGCATGGGACGAAGCACCGGATGGAGGAGCAGATCAGGATAAGACCACGCTGTCTGCAGATCAGCCAAACCAGTTCGGCGAGGAAGAAAAAACTTCGGAATATTACGGAATCTCAGCCATGCTTCCTTATGGAACCTATGTAGTGGTGGAGCAGCAACCAAGGTACGCAGAACTTAAGGATTTTAAAAACAGGCATTACGAGACGGATCAGCCAAAAGAAATCGAGCTTCCCGCAGTCTATACAGACGAAACGGGTGCACAGTCTTCACCAGGTATTCTGGATCCGTTTTATCGCTACCGGTCTTCCTTTACGGCAGCAGACTTGGAAAAACGTTATCAGATCCGTTTCCTTGAGGAGTCGCGCGTGATCCGGGCTCATAGTGATCGGGGTGATTTTGAGATCTATCCCTATGGCCTTAATCTGGATCAATTCCGAAACGGGGTACCGGAAACTCTGGCTGCGGGTGATCATGCCTCCTTAAGTCAGTCTGCATACCGGCCGCTTCTGAACTATTATAATGAAGCAGATGACCGTACAAGCGGGCCTGTTACCTATTATCTGAGTGAAGGCCAGTCCGGCAGGGAGTACGTTTCCTCCATTTACCGGTACAGCTCAGTTTCAGAGCAGGCCTGTGTGGCGGATGATGTCGGATATCTGGAGGGAGTGGTGACGGAGGATAATGTCCCGGGAATTTATTATTGTGATCAGGTTGCCGGTATGCAGGGATCGCAGACGGCTTACGATGGCCTCTATGCGCCGATGCTGGTGCCTTATTCTGTCATTGGAGCAGCAGACGGCACAGCTTACGGAAATGTCCGTTTTTGCAATCGGCTTTACACGGCCAGACTTCGTATCGAAAAGCTGGATTTTGAGACGCATGAAAATATCCTGCATGACGGAGCTGTATTTTCCATTTATGCAGCGAAACGGGACGACAGCCAGGATGGCAATGGAACCGTCTTGTTTTATGAGAACGACACGCAGATTTGTGGTTCCAAGGACTTTCTGACTGCTATGGGAGCAGAAGATATCCGTCCGATCTTAAGAGGAAGAGGATTATGGGATCGTTTGAGAAGCTTTCTTACAGGTTCCCGGGAAGATACGGCAGACAACACCGATACGGACATTGCAGATTCCGATACAAAGGCTTTGTATACAGGAGTGGTGCCGGCAGGGACTCCGGTCTGCGAAGAGTCACAGCAGATCCTTTTGGGAGATCGTTTTGGTTTACAGATCGGCATGATGAAAGCTTTTGCCACCGTAAGGGATGGTCAGATGGAGGAGGCATCAAAGGATCAGCTGCAGACTGTCGGGTATTTGCAAACGCCTCAGCCGCTTTCAGCCGGAACCTACGTGCTGTGTGAGATGAAAGCACCAAAAGGGTATGCCCGGTCGAAGCCGGTGGCGTTGGAGATTTATTCCGATCAGATCACATATTATCAAAATGGAGACAAGGATGCTCGGGTTCTGTCTGCGATTTACGAAGACTTGGCGGATGAACCGACAACCTACGGAACCAAGCCGCAGGATGTGCTCCATACAGCAAGGATTTACCTGGAAAATGAACCAATCCGACTGAAGGTGGAAAAGAAGACGGAGCGAATCGATTCGGATGAAAATGTGCAGGATCAGGCAGGTTCGGACTATGCCGCCGGTGCCCTGATGACTCTGTTTGATGCAATTGCTCTGACTCCATCCGGTGATTTTGAGGATTTTTCCTATGAAGGTCTGGTGATCAGCCGAGATGATGCAGGGCATGTGGAACGCATGTATGTAAAAGAAGGTTACGGGGGTGAAAAGACAGAATTTCTTCCGGAACAGGACAAGGAAGGGCGGTTATACACCGCTTCCTGGCCGGCCGGTGTGGACCGCTATGGGAATGTCATACGGGTGGAAGGAAATATCTGGAATTCGGTTACGGTCATGCGGCCGGATACGGATATCCTGTACTATGATCTGAGCGATCTGGTGTTGGAAATTGTTCCTGAGACAGACGGAAAAGACGGACGTTATCAGGCATTTGCCTGGAAAGGAGCTACAAAATTTCTGGAATTTGAGGGCGGAGATCTGACTCAGATCACATATAATGAAAAAGATAAGATCCTGACCCTCGGAGCAGGAACACAGGTATACCACCTCGGACGGGATGGAGCCCGGGATGCCCTGGTCGACCCCTATACCGGAATGGCCTATGTTGTCCGGGATTTTGACGGAGCCAATGGAAGCTGGGATCAGATCCGCGGCCGGGACGGTACCGGAAACGGGAAAAAGCAGGTTTTGGTATGGCCGGTCAATATCCGTCTGGACGACTACGGAAATGTGATCGCGCGAGATAAAATCACTACCTCCCGCATGGCCCTTGCAGGAGAGGGGGATCACACATACATCACGGGCAGTTGGAAGTCAGATTCCGGTGAAGAAAGCCACCGAGAATCTTCTATATTAAAAAACGCAGCCGGTCAAAATCTGAATGATGAAGTCCTTCTGGATGAAAATACGGGAAGCTTTGAAAAAACCATGGATCCGGTTTATGACAGGCATGGACTGGTAGATTATTACCCGAAAAGCAGTGAACATTATGATAAGACGACAGAACTGTATGACCGTAATGGAGAATTCGTGCGTTCCCAGTTCTCTGACAACCTGAACGCTTATGATCATGCGGCATATGAGATGCAAAATTCTTCTGTGCTGCTTGATGAAACGCAGGCTCTTTCTCACCGAAAAGGAGAGGCCTATATTCTGGAAAACACCTGGATCACCTCAAAGCAGCATCCCAACGATCCGGATGGAGCCGTTTGGACAGAGGGAAAAGCAGATATTTTAGAACGGGTACCGGCGGGCTGTTATATTATGGAAGAGTTGAAAGCTCCGGAAGGATTGGTAAAAGCACTTCCTGTGGGGATCTTTGTGCAAGAAACGGCGCAGCTTCAGACGGTCACAATGACGGATAAGCCGACCCAAACAGAATTCTCCAAAATTGATGAGGAAAACTCAGCCTTTGATTGTGGATATGTAGAGGGCGCAGAGCTTGGATTGTGGAAAGTGCAGGACGAACAGGATAGCACGGAGCAGGATAGCCAGAATCAAATGCAGGAACAGGTCCAGGATCAAGAACAGAATCGTGATCAGAAATCGAACCTGGAAACCGAACTGATCATGACCTGGACAACTGAAGGCTCTCCGCATCGGATCACAAGGCTTTCGGTTGGTTCGTATCTCTGGAAAGAGATCCGAGTGCCATCCGGCTTTGCCTCGCATGCTCCGATTTCTGTGGTCGTCAAAGAACGGCCGGAACTTCAGACGTATGAGATGAAGGAAGAACATACACGGATCGAAGTGGAAAAATACGCCTTGGAAAACGGAAAGGATTCTGCGGATGGAGAGGTGCCGGTTAAAGGAGCAGGCTTTACCCTGTATCCTGCAAGGCTTGATGACGCAGGAAATATCTGCCGTGAAGATGGAAAGCCTCTGTATGAGAAAGATTTCCCCGTGGTACACTGGACGACGGACGACGGCACAACGTACCGGGACTTCCCGGAAGCCTTTGAGACCATGTATCTGGAACACGGAGCGGTATCAGAAAGCAGCGTCATGTGGGATGCAGGAGATCATTTGTATCGTGCAGAGTATGAATCGGAATATGAAAAGGAGCAGATCCATCCGACTGATCCTCAGCAGATCGTGTATGTATACAGAATGGAAACGGGAGAGAGAATTCGTATCGGCGTGACAAAGGAGCAGGATCTTGCGGCGGATCTTCCCTATCGGTTTGAATACCAGTTTAACTGGCAAAAACTCTCTGAAATCAATGAATACGCCTGCACGTATCTGACATCGGAAAACAGGCAGAGATTTGATTATCTGCCTGTGGGAAGCAGCTATGTTCTGGTGGAAACCGAAGTGCCGCCGGGCTTTGCCAAGGCAGAGAATACGCTGATTACGGTATCGGATACGGGAGAAGTGAAACGATATCGGGTCGAAAATGAAGAAGGGACTCTGCTGATCTCAAAGGTATATGAACAGGGCGGCAAGGAACTGGCAGGTGCAAAGCTGGCACTGTACCGGGCAGATGAGACAGGCGGACTGACAAGGAGCAGCACTTACCTGTTTGACGCCTGGGTGAGCGGCAGCGATGGCAGGTATACAGAGCTGGATGCTATCAATCGCCGGATCCCGGAAGGATATGCTGAGGGAGATTTAAAGCCTCACCGGATCCGGCGGCTGCCGAACGGGTCTTACTGGCTGGCAGAGCAGCAGAGCCCGGCATATTATTCCACATTCCGTCCGGTGCAGATCCAATATGAATGGCAGCCAAAGATCCGGATCATAAGGGTAAATGATGAGCTTGTAACCGGGAAACTGGATCTTGAGAAAACCGATTCTTCCGGTCATCCGCTGGAGGGCGCAGTATTTGAATTGTCAGCCTACAGTCAGGAGGTTACAGATCGAGATCCGAAAGAAAAGCCAGTCCTCAGGCTGAACCTGAATGCTCCGGCAAAGAAAACAGGACTGCCTGTCGGTGAGGTTATGGAGGATGGATCTGTTCGGCCTTATTGGTACGAGCTGAGAGAGATCCAGGCACCGGAGGGTTATGCCCTGAACCCGGAAGTGATCCGTTTGCAGTTTGAACCGAATCCGGGAGTTGGTTCCTATCTGCCTGGTTGGCAGGCGCAGTATCAGGTCACGGTGACGGATCGGAAAGAAACAACTCCGCCGGACTCCGAGACAGAAGAACCGCCTCCAAAACCGGATGTTCCGGATCAGGACAAGCCGGAGATTCCAAATGAGGATAAGCCGGATGAACCGGAAGAAAAACCAAAGACACCGGGCGGATCCGAGCCGGATACGCCAAAACCAGAGCCGGTGCTTCGGCTCGGACGGATCCTTGCCTGGTATCAGCCTTCTTCTCCGAACGGCACAGCATGGCTCTACTTAGGGCCGAACGGCAAATGGAGAGTTCCGATCCCCGTATTGGGGGACAATCGGAAAACTCTGATCTGGTGTGTACTTTTTATCATTTCGTCTGCACTGCTTGCTGCTTTATATTCCGGAGAGGAGGATGATCAGTAAGAAAAGCAAGCATTTCACGTCTGATTTATGAAATTTTGCTTGGCCCTGAATAGTTACAGAAAATCAAAGGGCGAAAAGGTTTGGCAGTCCTTTTCGCCCTCTGATTTTGGGAATGGTAGGTATACAAAATAAAAGAAAATGTTTTAGGGGGGCCGGGCAGTTTCGGGCTGCCCGGTATGAGTATGAAAAAGCTTTGTAATTTCAAGTTTGCACTTGAAACAAAGGTTCCATTACCCTTTCGGATAATGTACCTAGAGTATAAAAAAGAATTGTGACTAAAATGTGTCGCCATCATAAAAAAAATATAAACATAATAAAAAATAAAAAAACCCTTTAAAAAAACTCCTGGATTGTATATAATGAAATAGATTAGAACGAAAATTGTGTGTTTTGCGCATATTCATATAGCATTATTTGTAACTGTTCAGAGCCAAGCAAAATTTCATAAATCAGACGTGAAATGCTTGCATTTCTAAGGCTGATTTTGGAATTTTATTTACGCGAGTAATGAGCCAAAGTTCGAGCTTGCTCGAAACCTTGGCG
>CAVALB010000057.1:0-17818 GCA_963589345.1 uncultured Selenomonadales bacterium
GTTATGGTCTGTTTACTATTCTAGCTTAGCCAGTACAGTAGAAGTTCCGGGACTGCCGTGCAGAATAAGCAGACCCTTTGGAATTTTCCGTGTGCGCGAGCATAGCGTCTCCCCGGAGGACCTGTCTGAGCGTGCGAAGCACGCGAGTTTGGCCGCAGGGGAGACAATAGGCGGCGCAAGCGCACGAGGAAAAAATTCCACAGGGTCTGCGTTTCTGTACGGCAGTCCCGGAACTTCGGACTCTTACGAAACAAAGTGAAAAATTGGCATTGACTGTACAAAATGTCCTACATTTGTCCAGTGCAATATGATATGATAAAACTACTTAACGGAATAATCCCAGACGGGGAGGAATATTATGGGCAGAACCGCGGATTTATATCAGAGACTTTTACGTCAGGAACTTTGGGAAGAAGAATATAATACAAAACTCGGTGTTTACAAGGGAGAATTGGTCACTGTATCGGATCAGAAGATGCAGGATGCTATCCGAAAGGTGCAAAAGAAAATCAATCGTCTGGTGCCGAGCAAGAAGAAGGCAGCGCAGAAGTTCCGGAGATTCTGCGATCAGCAGAATGAAGTGGAGCAGCGAAAAGGCGCTGTGCATGATGCGGAAAGCAAAAAGCGTTACGGTGATGGAATTAAATTTCAACAGTATCAGAAGAACAAAGATGCTTTGGTTAAGCAGGCAGCCGAGACACTGCGTCGTGAGATTGCGTGGAATAATGCGCTGGTTCGATGTGGGCTGAGCGCTGATCAGGCTGCGAAAATGGTAGACGGCAATGCCCGCTGGATGAAATTGCTGATGCGTACCGGAACCGATGCAGAAAGTCTGGCACACAATGATAAGATTATGACCCTTTTAGCCTTCGGACGGAAGCAGATTAGTGCGGATGAGTTTGTAAGCAAGAGAGTCAACCAGTGCAAGGAATATGAAAATAGGAATGATGCCGATGCGCAAGTCCTTGCAGATCAGGAGAAAAACAGTGTCGGGAATGTTTTGTGGGATGAGGTTCGTCAGGTTGCCGGTCAGTCAAGACGCGCTACAGAAGATCAGGCATCTTATGCTACCATGGTTCTGACCGGAAAGGCCGGAAAAAATAAAAAACCGAGCGTGGATCAATGCTACAGGAGCCTGGGAAGCGCCGCTGCCTTGATGTGTCTTGATCTGGAGTTTTGTTTTGTGAGCGTCAGCGCAATGGATGGTTTCACCAATGCAGCTGAAAAGAAGAAATATGTAGGAGATATCCAATTCCAAACGTTTCACGATCATACGACCGAAGCCTATCTGGATTTTGCAGCAAATCCTTATTTCTGTGTTGTAGATCCTTTTAAAATGAATGCTGTAAATGAGACTACAGAAAATACACTCAATAATGTGCTTCCGAAAGGCCAGGAGGGTACGGTCGAGGCGGAGCTGGATGAGGCGCTGGTGAATGAATGCAACCAGATCTATTTCAACTGGATCAATCAGCAGCGTAAGGCGCTGGCACCTTTTGGATTGGGTATTGACGATCAGGTGGAATACAGAACAAATGACAGAACTGTATTTAAGGATCCGGATGGTCATATGTGTATCGTGCGTCAGCTGAAATTGGACGAGAGAGGCCCTGTGATTGTGGATGCCTTTCATCCGGAGGATCTTGTAGACGCAGACATGAAACCGGAGCTTGACAAATTTTTACATACATGTAAAAAATGGGACCGGAAACATTATACTTCCGATCAGTTTGAAAACATGAGAACCGACTTAGAGAATCTGGCAGAGGCGGATAAGCTGGGGTATGCGCCGGGCGAGTATGACATAAAATCGCTCGAAGATCGAGTGAAAAGTCTTCAGGAGACATCCAGGCTGTATCTGGAGAAAAAGCAAAGAGAGACTCCGAATGGCCATTATAAACGTGGATATGAGACAAGGCGTGTGGCATTTGCAACGAAACTGAACCAGTTTGCGGAAAAAAAGCTGAAAGAGCTTGGATATGTGAGAGCGCACATGGCTACTCTGGAAGCTTCCAGAAAGGCTGAAAGAGATCTGAAAAATGATCCGGATTTTATTAAGACCAAGGAAACCCCAAAGTTTTCAGAGATGACCGCGCTTCAGTATCAGAGAAAGAAACAACAGGACGAAAGAACCGCCGAGGCCAGAAGACGGGAAGCGGAAGAAAAGAGACAGAGAGTCCTTGAAGATGAGAGAAAGGAAAAGCTTAAACGGGAGGAACATCTGCAGGTAGGCAGGGAAGTCCGCAATCAGATTCAGGATCTTCGAAAGGACATTAAGGAACCGTCTAAAGACAAGGAGAATGCCAAGAAGCTGGTGGATGCATATCTGGAAAAGGAAAAAGCAGACTATGCACCCCTGCATGATGCGCGTGGAAAACAGAAAAATGTCATGGAAAAGTTCCCTCTGACCGACAAGGAAGAAGCACAGGCGAAGCGCATTTTTGCCGGAAATGTAATGCGGGAAATGCTGGAAGCGGAAAACGATCCGAGCCGCAATCCTTCCCAGGATTTTAAGGCGCATGAGATGATCAACGGCGGTAAGCTGCAGCAGCTTGCAAAAACCATCATGACATTTCCGAAATTTGAAGAGGTCTATGCTGCAAATCGTCCCAATACCAAGAATAATATGGATATGGTGATCGAGAGCACGAATCCACTCCTTCATAGAAATGCGAACACTGTGCTTACGGCTATGAATGCATCGATCGATCTGGCGGCAGAAGAGGAAAAGAAGAATCAGGCCGAAGCGCAGGAAAAACCGGAAGAAGAGAAGAAGGCGGAAGAAGGACCAAATAAACCAGTAGAAGATCCCCAAAAAGAAGATGAGAAACCGCTTGAAGAAAAGGCGGATGAGAAACCTGTTGAGGTGAAGACGAAAGAGGTCAAGAACGAAGAAGTTAAGAAAGAAGAGGGAAAAAAGGACGGCAAGGAAAAATCGGTGAAGCGAGAGAACATGCCGCTGGTATCCAAACAGGGAAAAAGCTCAGCTGCTGCAAAGCCTCAGAAAAAAGTGGTCATTCCGAGTGATTCGACTACGGTAAAACAGCAGGCGGAAACAAAGGATCCAAGGGACGAGCATGGTCTTTACAGTCTGAAATTAAATTCGGAATATTCAGACTTGCTTGGGATCAGCGAGGGCTGGGAGTTGTTCGGAGATAAGAAAGAGATTTATGCAAAAAGCTCCGAGCAGATGCAGCTTCATCTGGACAAAACCGGCGTGACGGCACCACCAAGGAAAATGGAGCAGAAGCGGTCCGTGGATGATTGCGGACTTAAGCCCAACAAAATGAATTGGCAGGAGCTTGTCCGGGAAGAGGAAAAACATGGAAAAGAGGATGAAAATTTCCGGAAGTTTTCGAAAAGCTCTGATGCCAAAGCGCGTTCGGATATGCGCAGGCAGAATATGGAACGAGAATTTTTCCAGGATTATCAGGCATATTGCGGAGACGACAAAAACAAAATTGTCGAGCTGAATTCTAATGATATTTCCGTCTTGCGGAAACTGGAAAACAGCTCCAACGATCCGAAGCTGAAGCAATATCTGGATCATCGCATCCAGGGGCTCAAAAAGATTGAAGCCTGTGCAAAGAAAGCCAATGCAAATCCGGAAAATCGCATGGACGGTACCCAGAAAATTGACAATGACAAGGTGGAGTTAGAAGGTGTTCCGTTGAAACGTGTACAGACCACGGAGCATGGATGCTGGGCGGTTGCGTTATCAAATATGCTGGCTTATCGCGGCGTATATCTGGAACAGGATGCGATCCGTACCTTCCGGCCGGATGTCAACAGCTACAGTGCAGAGGATATTGCTGATGCGAACAAGGATCGTTCTCAGTGCATCGCCCAGTATTCCGATCTGGTGCAGAAGGTGCTTCCGAATACTGCTGTGAATCATGCTTTATGTGTAGTGGATCAGGCAAACTCAGAAGCAGAGGCAAAAGCACAGATCAAGAAGAAGCTGAGCAGCGTCATCGAACGCGGTCTAAAGCAGGATAATGGTCCTGTTGCACTCCTTACCGGAAACCATTACCTGACTGTTTACAAGATGGAAGGAGATCAGGTCTTTGTGCAGGATTCCATGGACTCTCAGAAACCGACCAGAGCGATGAGCCTAGAGACTTTGGCTGACAGCTGCAGCACAGGTTCCTATAAAAATAATGATTCCGGTAATGACATAAATCGCTATGTTTTCTCGGCAGACTGGCTGCAGGATATTGAAGTGAATAAGGAAGGAAAACCAATGCTGAAAGGAGAACTGGAGCAGTTTGCAGACACATACCGGCAAGGCAATACAAAAGATCAGGGCCATATCTTTGCCGGAGCTGCCTTCAACAGCGATCAGTATCACGGCTGCCAATTCAAGACGAAGGATGACATCACCATCACTTCTGTGCTTCCGACAAACTTTAAAAATTACAGGAAGCTGACAAAGGATTCCTTTACGGACGTGCAGAAAGATATAGTCAAGGATGTAAAGAAAGCACAGACTGACGGATTGCGGAGGACGAAGTCATTCTCGGATGCGCAGAGTGGTAAAAAGTTATAAACTGTATCTCGAATAGGCCGAAGTTCCGGGACTGTCATACAGAAACGCATACCCTGGTGGAATTTTTACCTCGTGCACTTGCGCCGCCTATTGTCGCCCCTGCGGCCAAACTCGCGTGCTCTGCACGCTCAGACAGGGCCTCTGGGGAGACGCTATGCTCGTGCACTCGGAAAATTCCAAAGGGTCTGCTTATTCTGTATGCCAGTCCCGGAACTTCTACGTTCTTGGCTACATAACACTTTTGTGTCCCCATGACGGCACTGACTCTGTGCAATCTATTGGCTGCGCTGCGATAAGAAAAACTCCAGGCATACAATTTTTGTTACTGTATGCAGCCAATAAAGTAGAAAGCGCCCGCCCCACCACACATGATAAGCATTCGATAGGCAATTTTGTCCGTTTTGTGAGTATAGCGACAGGTCTGGAGCTTGTTTGAGCGAACGCAGTGAGCGAGTTTGCGGAAGACCTGTCTAATCGGCGACGGAGCAAAACGGACAGAAAATTGCCGTGAATGCGTTTATGTGTGGTGGGGCGGGCGCTTTCGGACCCTTATCAATGTAATGTTTTGTACAAATTTTTTTTATTGAATGATGGACTTCATGCGCTGGCGGATCTCCGGGCCGATGGTCATGGCGATCAGCATTTTGATCAGATCAGCCGGGATAAACGGGATCACGCATACTGCGAGGGCTGCGGATACGGTATAGTTCGCTTGAATACAAAACCAGGCAGTTCCAAGCGCATAGCAGATTGCGGTGCCCACGATCATTCCGAGAAACTGAATCCAGCGTTTCTGGCAGTGGTCGATCACCAGACCGGCTATGATAGCCATCGGGATAAAGCCTACGATATAGCCGCCGGTCGGTCCGGCTAATTTTGCAACTCCGCCGGTGAAGCCGGAAAAAACAGGGAGACCTGCAAAGCCAATCAGCAGATAGAGAAAATAACTGATGGTGCCCTGCTTCCAGTTAAGCAGATAAAGAGTCAGATAAATGGCAAGGTTTGTAAAAGAGATCGGTACCGGTCCGATCGGAACGGATAACGGTGCCAGGATGCAGATCACTGCGGTCATGAGAGCAGTGGAGACCATGATGTAAGTCTGCCTGCTTCTGGATACTCTGGTATTTTCGTAATTCATGATGGTATCTCCTTTTTATGATGATGTACTCTTGGCGGTTTCCAAGATTAAAAATCCTCTGGCAGGCAAGCCTGCGTTGGATTTTCGACCCTGGCGTTATGCAGATTCGATTTCGTAGGTAAAACCGGCATCTTCGATGGTCTTGATCGTATCCTTGATGCCCTGACCGCCGGCTGTCAGGTAACCGGAAGCAAAGATGGAGTCAACTACGCGAAGCAGCATTTTTTCTTCTCCCTTGAAATAGACTTCTCTGCCTGCGGCGCAGCGGATATCTGCTTTTGGGACAAGGAGTCTGGCCAGGCAGAGCACCTTCATGCAGTATGCGGTGGTCAGAACAGACATATCGGCGTGCTCCAGCGGAGTGCCCGGAATCGGCAGCAGGAAATTGATCGGAAGTGCTTCCGGCTGGATTTCCCGAAGCTCCATCAGCATATCCACGACATCCTCTTTGGATTCGCCCATGCCGATGATGCCGCCGCTGCAGATCTCAAATCTCAGACCCTGAAGCATCCGAATGTTTGCAACACGCTGATCGAAGGTGTGGGTAGAACAGATATGAGAATAATAGGAACGGCTGCTGTTTAAGTTGTGATTGATGCGATCCAGACCCGCCTCTTTTAATACCCTTGCCTGGTGCTCGGTCAGAAAGCCGATCGAACAGCACAGATGAGTTCCGTCAGCCTTCATTTTTCGGATTTTTTCGGCCAGGATTTCAATCTCCTGATCGGAAAACTTCATTCCGCTCAGTCCGATGCAATGGCGGGACAGGTGATGTTCCTTTACAAAGTCATTGTCTTCATAGAGTTTTTCGTCAGCTACCCATTTGTATTTGTCGATATCAGCTTTGGAGCGGCAGGACTGAGCGCAGTAGGCACAATCCTGGGAACAGTTTCCGCTGCGGGCATTGGTCAGAATATGAATGCTTACATGGTTCCCTTTATATTTTCGACGATAGGTCTCTGCGAAGGAGACAAGCTCCTCTAATGAGTCATCCGGAGTATTTAAGATGGCAAGAGCTTCTTCTCGTGAAAGCTGCAGATCTGCAGCCTCTGCAGAGATATTTTCAGAAGTATGCATAAGACAGATATCCTTTCTTTTTAATCTTTCCATAAGATAACATGTTAAAGGATGAATGTCAACCAATTATCAATAAAAAGTTAACAATAAATTAGCACTCACCACTTGACAGTGCTAACAATATGTGTTATAGTACAGTTAATGTTATAGAAGTATTATAACAGATGTGGCTAAAGATAATGTTGCACTAAATGGAGGCGTGACTTATGAATATAAACAAATTTACGCAGAAATCCATGGAAGCCGTTCAGAATTGTGAAAAGCTTGCCTATGAGTACGGCAACCAGCAGATCGAGCAGGAGCACCTGTTCTACAGCCTGCTGACTCTGGACGACAGCCTGATTTTAAAGCTATTGACCAAGATGGGGATCAGCAAAGAGCTGATTACAAATGAAGCACAGCAGAAGCTGGCCGGGCTGCCGAAGGTAAGTGGCTCCAGCCAGGTTTACATCAGCAATGATCTGAACAAAGTCCTTATTAACGCAGAGGATGAGTCCAAAGCCATGGGTGATGAATATGTTTCTGTAGAACATATCTTCCTGGCTCTGTTAAAGTATGCGGATCGCACGATGAAGGAATTGTTCCGTCAGTATGGCATTACCAGGGACACATTTTTACAGGCTTTGTCCACCGTGCGAGGCAATCAGAGAGTTGTCAGTGACAATCCGGAGGCTACCTATGATACTCTGGAAAAATACGGATATGATCTGGTCGAAAGAGCAAAGGCTCAGAAGCTGGATCCGGTGATTGGACGTGACAGCGAGATCCGCAATGTGATCCAGATCCTGTCTCGAAAGACTAAGAATAACCCGGTTCTGATCGGTGAACCCGGTGTCGGTAAGACTGCGGTTGTCGAGGGGCTGGCTCAGCGAATTGTCCGCGGTGATGTGCCGGAGGGCTTAAAGAATCGTAAGCTGTTTGCTCTGGATATGGGTGCTCTGGTAGCAGGTGCCAAGTACCGAGGCGAATTTGAGGAGCGGTTAAAAGCCGTTCTGGAGGAAGTCAAAAAGAGCGAAGGACAGATCATCCTGTTTATTGATGAGCTGCATACCATTGTAGGAGCCGGAAAGACCGAGGGCTCTATGGATGCCGGAAACCTGTTAAAGCCGATGCTTGCCAGAGGTGAGCTGCACTGTATCGGTGCCACAACTCTGGATGAATATCGAAAGTACATCGAGAAGGATGCCGCTCTGGAGCGTCGTTTCCAGCCGGTTTTAGTAGATCAGCCGACCGTGGAGGATACCATTTCCATCCTGCGAGGCATTAAAGAGCGCTATGAAGTATTCCATGGCGTTAAGATCACGGATTCTGCCCTGGTGGCAGCAGCTGTCCTTTCCGACCGTTATATCACGGATCGTTTCCTGCCGGATAAGGCCATTGACCTTGTGGATGAGGCCTGTGCCCTGATCAAAACAGAACTGGATTCCATGCCGACAGAGTTGGATGAGCTGTCCAGAAGAATCATGCAGCTGGAGATTGAGGAGACAGCATTAAAGAAGGAGACAGACCACTTAAGCCAGGAGCGCCTTGCCGACCTGCAGAAGAATCTGGCTGAGCTGCATGATGAGTTTGCCAGCAAGAAGGCACAATGGGAAAATGAGAAGAATTCTGTTTCTCATCTTTCGACTCTGCGTGAGGAGATCGAGCAGGTCAACCGAGACATCGCCACTGCCCAGCAGCAGTATGATCTGAATAAGGCTGCCGAGCTGCAGTACGGCAAGCTCCCGCAGCTGCAAAAGGAACTGGAAGCAGAGGAGGAAAAGGTAAAGAATCAGGATTTGAGCCTGGTTCATGAGAGTGTAACCGAGGATGAGATCGCAAGGATCATTTCCCGCTGGACCGGTATTCCGGTAAGCAAGTTAAATGAGAGCGAGCGAAGCAAGATCCTCCATCTGGATACCGTGCTGCACAAACGGGTAGTAGGTCAGGATGAAGGCGTGGAGAAGGTAACCGAAGCCATCCTTCGTTCTAAAGCCGGCATCAAGGATCCGACCAAGCCGATTGGTTCCTTCCTCTTCCTTGGACCCACCGGTGTTGGTAAGACGGAGCTTGCAAAAGCCCTGGCAGAGGCACTGTTTGATGATGAAAACAACATGGTTCGTATCGATATGAGTGAGTACATGGAGAAGCACTCTGTATCCCGCCTGATCGGAGCACCTCCGGGATATGTCGGCTACGATGAAGGTGGCCAGCTGACTGAGGCAGTCCGCCGGAAACCGTACTCCGTTGTCCTCTTCGATGAGGTGGAGAAAGCACATCCGGATGTATTTAACGTCCTGCTTCAGGTTTTGGATGACGGACGCATTACGGATTCCACCGGCAAGACTGTAGACTTCAAGAATACCATCCTCATCATGACCTCCAATATCGGTTCTCAGTATCTGCTGGATGGCATCGATGAAAACGGCAGCATTAAGCCGGAGGCTGAAGCTATGGTCATGCAGGAGCTGCGTGCCCACTTCCGTCCGGAGTTCTTAAACCGTTTGGATGAGACGATCCTCTTCAAGCCTCTTACAAAGGACAATATCAGCCACATCGTCGATCTGATGATAGCCGATGTAAACCGTCGTCTGGAAGACCGTGAACTCAAGGTAGAGCTGACCGACAATGCGAAGACCTTTGTCACCGACCATGGATATGATCCGGCTTATGGTGCACGTCCGCTGAGAAGATATCTCCAGAAGAACGTAGAGACCCTGGCAGCAAGGATTATCCTGGAAGGAAATATCAGCGAAGGACAGAGTATCGTCATTGATACGGATGAGAAAGGCGAGAAGCTGATCGCATACGTGGAATAAAAATATTGCGTATAAACAAGGACCGAAAAAATCCGCCGTGGCGGATTTTTTCGGTCCTATTATTTCGCAAACTTCTGAAACGCCTTCGATGCCACGCTCTGTGGATATTTCGAATCCGAAATCAGCAGGATGTTGCGTTCGGGAAACTGCTCTTCAATCTGGACCTGGAAGATGTTTCCGGCGGTGAGTTCGCTGTGGGCGAAGGCTTCGGGGATAAATCCAATGCCGAGGTTGTGGCGCACGGCGGGCAGGATGAGGTCGGTGGTGGCCAGTTCCATATCCGGTGAGAAGGTGAGGCCGTACTGCGCAAAGTAGGTGTTTAAGAAGGTACGGCTGATGGACTCGGAGGTCAGGCTGATCCAGGGGTAGGAGGCCAGTTCCCGGAGCGAGACGGGACGGTCTTTCAGTTCAGAAAAACGGCTGCCGCTGATGAGAATATCCCGGTAGGTGTGGAGCTTTTTCATGCGCAGCGGTTCCGAAATGCGGAGCGGAAGGGAAGAAACCACGGCAAAGTCTACCTTGCCGTCCTGCACCGCCTGAATGGAATCCTGGGTGCTATGGTTTAAAATCTGGAAATGGACACCGGGGTATTCCTGGTGGAAGGCTTCCATGGCCTCAAAGAGCCAGGAGTGCAGGGCAGTCTCGGTGGCGCTGATGGAGATGTTGCCGTTTTCGAGCTGGAGCAGGTCGCTTAAGTGGCTCTCTGCCCGGAAAAACTGCAGGCAGCCGGCGGAGACATACTCAAAGAAACGGCTTCCCTCTGCCGTCAGCTCCATGCCGGATTTGCTGCGGATGAAAAGGCGGCAGCCCAGATCAGATTCCAGCTTGTGGATGACGCGGGTCACGGCAGGCTGACTGGTGTTTAAGGCAGCGGCGGCCCGGGTCAGGTTGCCGTATTTGGCGACGTAGTAGAAAATCTTGTAGTATTCAAAATTCGATGTCATGCGCTAATAATCTCCTTTGTGAACTTGCAAACTTCTTTTTTTCTGTGGCTGGGATCCGAGAGCTCCCAGCTGAAACATCCTGATTTTATTATTTTTTTCTCAGAAGATTGTCTTCATTCCTCTCCATTATAATACAGAAACCAACGAAAATCCACGTTTTACGCCACACCCATATCAGATTGATATGAATGTAATACGGAAATAGCATTTTACAGATCACATTGTATGTGCGAAAATACAATCGAAAACGTTAGAAAATTAACGAATCGCAACTCTCAAGCAGAACGCAATGTTTCCCTTGTTGCGCAAACAGCAACGAAATGACACAAGCAATGGAATGACATGAGCAAAGAAAGAGGTAATGTTATGGAGAACAACACCTGTCTGGAAAAGCAGCCTTTATGTGAGGAAATGCTGGAAAAGATGAACGCCTACTGGCGTGCGGCAAACTATCTGTCTGCCGGTCAGTTATACCTGCTAGACAATCCGCTGTTAAAGAAACCGCTGAGCATGGATCAGATTAAAAAGAAGATCGTCGGACACTGGGGAACCGTTCCGGGACAGAATTTCGTGTATGTGCACTGCAACCGTGCCATCAAGCGTTATGATCTGGATATGATCCTTCTTTCCGGCCCGGGCCATGGCGGCAACTTCCTGATTGCCAATACTTATCTTGACGGAAGCTACAGCGAGGTGTATCCGAACATCAGCCAGGATGAGGAAGGCATGAAGAAGATGTTCAAGCAGTTTTCCTTCCCCTGCGGCGTTCCGAGCCACTGCGCACCGGAGACCCCTGGTTCCATCAACGAGGGCGGTGAGCTGGGATACTCCATTGCCCATGCATTTGGTGCCGTATTTGATAATCCGGACCTAATCGCAACGGTGGTTGTGGGAGACGGTGAGGCAGAGACCGGTCCGCTGGCAACTTCCTGGCAGTCCAATAAATTCTTAAACCCGATTACCGATGGCGCAGTTCTCCCAATTCTGCACTTAAACGGATATAAGATCAGCAACCCGACCATCTTCTCCCGTATCCCGCACGATGAGATCAAGTCCTTCTTCGAGGGCTGCGGCTGGAAGCCATACTTCGTTGAGGGCGATGACCCGATGACCATGCACAAAAAGATGGCAGAGACCATGGATGCCGTGATTGATGAGATCAAGGCAATCCAGCAGCATGCAAGAGAAGAGCAGGATCCGGAGCGTCCGAAGTGGCCGATGATCATCCTGCGTACCCCGAAGGGCTGGACCGGTCCGAAATTCGTGGATGGACAGCAGATTGAAGGTTCTTTCCGTGCTCACCAGGTTCCGATCAGCATGGAGAAGCCGGAGCATTTACAGCTTCTGGAGGAGTGGTTAAAGAGCTATCACGCAGAAGAATTGTTCGATGAGAATGGACGCCTGATTCCGGAGCTGGCTGAGCTGGCCCCGAAGGGCAATGCCCGCCTGGGCGCAAACCCGCACGCAAATGGCGGCCTGCTCTTAAAAGATCTTCGTCTCCCGGATTTCCGCGAGTATGGCATTCCGGTGGAGCCGGGTAAGACCAAGGCCCAGGATATGATCGAGCTTGGCGGCTATATTCGCGACATTTTCAAGCTCAATGAGGACAGCAAGAACTTCCGTATCTTCGGACCGGACGAGAGCATGTCCAACCGCCTGTATAAAGTATTTGAGGAGCAGAACCGCGACTGGAACGGCGAGCTGCTTCCGACCGATGATAAGCTGGCAAGAAATGGCCGCATCATGGATGGCATGCTGAGCGAGCATATGTGCGAGGGCTGGCTGGAAGGTTATCTGCTGACCGGTCGTCACGGCTTCTTCGCAAGCTATGAGGCATTCATCCGTATCGTGGATTCCATGGCAGCACAGCATGCAAAGTGGTTAAAGGTCTGCAACCAACTGTCCTGGAGACGCCCGATTGCGTCCTTAAACTTCATTCTGACTTCCAACGTATGGCAGCAGGACCACAACGGATTTACCCATCAGGATCCGGGATTCCTGGATCACATCGCCAACAAGAAAGCAGATGTTGTCCGCATGTATCTCCCGCCGGATACCAACTGCCTGCTTTCCTGCTTTGACCACTGCATCAAGAGCAAGAATTATGTGAACGCTATTGTTGCCTCCAAGCATCCGAGCTGCCAGTGGCTGTCCATGGAGCAGGCTGTCAAGCACTGCACCCAGGGTATTGGCATCTGGGAGTGGGCAAGCAATGACTGCGGCGAGGAGCCGGATGTGGTAATGGCATGCTGCGGTGATACCCCGACCCTGGAGACCATGGCGGCAGTTACCATTCTGCGGGATGAGCTTCCGGAATTAAAGATCCGTGTAGTCAATGTGGTAGACCTGTTCAAGATGGAGAGCGACCACAAGCATCCGCATGGTTTAAGCGATGCGGAGTATGACGCAATCTTCACTCCGGATAAGCCGATCATTTTCGCGTTCCACGGATATCCGACCCTGATCCATGAGCTGACCTATGAGCGTAACAACCGCAACATGTCTGTTCACGGATATCAGGAGGAAGGTACGATTACAACTCCATTTGATATGCGTGTCCAGAATCAGCTTGACCGCTTCAGCCTGGTAAAAGATGCCGTGATGCATCTGCCACAGTTAGGAAACCGTGGTTCCTTCCTGATTCAGAAGATGAACGACAAACTGGTAGAGCATAAGCAGTACATTGCTGAGTATGGCCAGGATCTGGAAGAAATCCGCAACTGGGAGTGGCATGTGCCGGAAAAATAAGCATAGATAATAATGAAATAGAAGTATTATATATAGAAGAAAGGCCGCTCCGGCAAAACGGGGCGGCCTTTCCTGTGGCAGATAGAAGGATAATGTAATGAATCAACGCACGAATTATGATTCTTCGTGCATGGACCATGCGTTGTGGTCCGTATGTAAGATCATATGGGACTTGTGGGAAAGAGGATGTTCCAGGAAATCCCGGTACAGCTTTGCGACATCCGGATTCTCATGGGAAAAGCGGAGCTTACTGTTTTTGTCTAAGAAGTGCAGGTTTTCTCCGCGCACTCCGGCAAGTTCCTTGCCGTCACAGATCGGCTGTCCTCCGCCGCCGACACAGCCGCCGGGGCAGGCCATGACTTCGACAAAATCATAGGACACCTCACCGAGCCGGATTGCCTCCAGGAGTTTGCGGGTGTTGCCAAGCCCGCTTACGATGGCGGTGCGCACCGTGGTTCCGTTAAAATCGAGGGTGGCCTCTGTGAGGGAATAGTCTTCATTTACCTGGCGGATATCGCTGAAGAAATCCGGATCCGGATTCTTACCGGACAGGGTGTGGTAAGCGGTGCGGAGTGCCGCCTCCATAACACCTCCGGTCGTGCCGAAGATTACACCGGCGCCGGTCCATTCCTGCATAAGGCTATCCGGTTTACGGTCTGTCAGTACCTCCGGACGTATATGGGTTTCGCGAAGCATTCGGGTGAACTCTCGGGTAGTCAGTACGATGTCTACATCCTTGCCGGCATATTCTTTATAGTAGAAATCCATGTTGGCCTCTGCTTTTTTTGCAACGCAGGGCATGACGGATACGGTAACGATGTTTTCCGGATCCACACCGATGGACTGGGCGAAGTAGGTCTTCATGACAGCACCGAACATCTGCTGCGGAGATTTCGCGGTGGAAAGCTGCGAAACCATCTCGGGGAACTGAGTTTTTACAAAACGCAGCCAACCCGGACAGCAGGAGGTGAACATGGGACGATTGTTTAAGGAGCCGTTTTGGAAACGCTCCAGAAACTCGGTGGCCTCCTCCATAATGGTTAAGTCGGCAGAGAAGGAGGTATCAAATACATAGTCCGCACCCATGCGCTTCCATGCATCTAAGATTTTGCCTACGGTAGCATCCTCACGCTTCATGCCCATGGCTTCGCCCCAGGCTGTACGCACGGCAGGTGCAATCTGAACGACAACGGTTTTCTTCTCATCTGCGATGGCTTCCCATACCTTGTCGGTATCATCGCGTTCGCGCAGGGCACCGACCGGGCAGTGGGTAATGCATTGGCCGCAGAGAGCGCAGTCTACATCGGTGATTTTGCGGTTGCCTTTGACATTGACCGTGGTTCTGGAACCGGTACTGGTCACATCCCAGACGCTAAGACTCTGTACCTTATCGCAGACCTGAATGCAGCGCATGCACTTGATGCATTTTTCTGTGTTGCGGATGAGCGGGAAATTCGTATCCCACTGCGTATGCTCTACACGTTCCTTGAACGGCAGATCAATGATATTTAAGTCATTGGAAAGGGTCTGCAGGGTGCAGTTGCCGCTGCGGACACAGGTTGCACACCGGTAATCATGCTGGGAAAGAATCAGCTGTACATTCTGTTTTCTGGCAATGCGCACCTTAGGGCTGTTGGTCAGGATTTCAATCCCCTCCTGTACCTTGTTGTTGCAGGAGGTCACAAGCTTTTCCTTGCCGACCACTTCCACAAGACAGACACGGCAGGCCGCAATCTCATTGATATCTTTCAAGTAGCAGAGCTTTGGAATGTCAATTCCTGCAAGGGCTGCCGCTTCCATAATGGTGGTTCCCTCGGGAACCGAGATTTCGTTATGATCGATCTTTACATTTACCATCTGTTCTCACGACCTCCTTTGAAGATTCCATAGCCGAAGTGATCGCAACCGAGGCAGCGGCCGGCTTCCTGTCTGGCCTCGGCTTCGGTCATGCAGTTTTCTACGCCCTTAAAGTCACAGACACGCTCACCTGCTTCGCGCTCAGTCATATTGACGCGTCCGCACGGGATGCGGTCACGCAGATCCGGCTCCGGAAGCACAACATCGCAGCTGATGGTGTGGCGGAAGCCAAGGTATTCATCAATGTTTGCAGCAACGACCTTGGCAGCGGCAATGGCCTTGATCACGGATGCCGGGCCGGAAGCACAGTCGCCTCCCGCAAATACGCCGGGCATGTTGTTGAATCCGCCGTAGCGCTCGGTCTGGATCTTGCCGCGGTTGACCGGAAGACCAGCCTCCTCAAAATGCTGGAACTCGATATCCTGTCCGATGGCCACGATCAGAGTCTGACACGGAATGAAGATATCCGGCTCACCGGTGGCGCGCACGCTGGCTCTGCCATCACGGATCTTGCTGATCATCTGTGGGGTAACGTAAACTCCGCGTACATGGTTGTTTTCATCGACATCGATGCGGGCAGGAGCCATCAGAGTTTTGAGTTCAATTCCCTCTGCAACGGCTCCCTCGATTTCTCCCGGAAGTGCAGTCATGTCTGCAACACGTCTGCGGTAGAGGATGGAGACCTTCTTTGCGCCGAGACGCCTTGCTGTGCGGACGGCATCCATGGAAACGTTTCCGCCGCCGATGACGGCTACCTCCTGTCCGGTCAGATCCGGATTGATGTTTTTTCCTACATCGCGCAGGAAGCGGACTGCGGAGATCACACCCTCTGCAGTTTCACCTTCAATGCCAAGCTTTTTATCGGTGCTTGCGCCGATGGTAACCAGGACGGCATCGTATTGCTTGCGCAGCTCCTGGATGGTGATGTCGGTACCGATCCGTTTGCCGAATTCTACCTTCACGCCGGTTTCCAGAATGGCATTAATGTCGTCATCGAGACGTTCCTTTGGAAGACGATAGTTCGGAATGCCATAGCGGAGCATGCCGCCCAGTTTCGGAAGCATCTCAAAGACGGTGGTCTGGTGTCCCATGAGCTGCAGGTAGTAGGCAGCGCTTAAACCGCCGGGACCGCCGCCGATGATCGCGATCTTTTTGCCGGTGGAGGCACCGCAGGAAGGAGGTGCAACCTTTCCGGCATAGTCAGCAGCAAAGCGTTTTAAGCCGCGGATATTGACGGCATCATCGATGATGTTTCTGCGGCAGCGGGCTTCGCAGGGATGCTCGCAGATAAAACCGCAGGTGGTCGGGAAGGGATTGTCCTTGCGGATCAAGCGGATGGCATCGGCATAGCGGCCTTCGCGTACCAAGGCGATGTAACCCGGGATGTCCACATGAGCCGGACATAGGGAAACACAGGGAACCGGCATGCTGTAATTGCAGGTGCAACGACCCTGATGTACGTGCTCCTCATAGTCCTCACGGCATTCCTTTAAGCTGCGGTATACCGCAAAGGCGGCCTCGTAACCGATGGCACAATCAGCACCGCTCATAATACTCTGAGCAAGCTCCTCCATGAGCTTTAAGGTGTCCATGGTAGCTTCTCCGTTCATGACGTCGGTCAGCAGATTTTTTAACTGCCACAGGCCGACGCGGCAGGGTACGCACTTGCCGCAGGTGTGGGTATGACACATTTCCACGAAGGCTCTGGTCATGTCAACCGGGCAGAGACCCGGCGGGCTGGATTCGATTCTCCGCTCCAGATCCTTATACAGCTCTTCGATCATGAGCTGTGCCTGGTTCGGATTTGTGATCTCCAAACGACTCATATCTGATTTACCTCTCTTTTTGTTTGGAAGTCATGTTTTGATGACTTCTGTTTTTGTGCACTTTGAACATGTTTCTCAATAACATCTAATTATTAGTATACATAATGATGACAGAAAAGGCAAGAGGGACAAAAAAATATTTAGGTGCCCATAAAAAATGTAATATTTTAGAACTTTATCACATTGTCAGAAAATAAACAAAAAACGGGGCTATATCAGGAGGAATCCCCCTGTATACAGCCCCGTTGATCCGGTAAAAGACATGCCGGTTCATTCATGTTCAAAATGCTTCAAAGTCACATCACGATTACGCAAGACTTTGAATAGCTATATCATAGCACAAAACTTAGAAAACCACAACCAGCAGCATCTTAAACTGCTCCTGTCCATACACAGCATGCGGATGTTTTGCCGGCATGACGATGGATTCGCCCTCATGCAGCTCATAAGCCTGACCGTCGATGGTGATGCGGCCAACGCCATCTAAGCAGGTGACGAAGGCATCACCGCCGGATTCGTGGGTGCTGATCTCCTCGTCTTTGTCAAAGGCGAAGAGGGTAACGCTTAAGGCTTCATTCTGCGCCAGAGTCTTGCTGACCACCTGTCCCTTTTGGTAGGAAACCTCTTCCTTTAAGGTCAAAACTTCGGATTTGCTGATATTTTTAATAAAGCTCATAGTAAAACCTCCTTTGCGATTGAAAACTAATGTTATTATAAACACAAATGGGAAGAAAATCCGTTGTCCAGGCAACAAAAAATTCCAAATAACAATATTTTTGTAAGGTTGACGCGATTTTTTCCTTGTACTAAAATAGAATAAAAAATTGTAACTGTTCAGAACCAACCTCCAAAATGCTTCGCATTTCGTCGGTGTGGCGTAT
>CAVALB010000058.1:0-17705 GCA_963589345.1 uncultured Selenomonadales bacterium
CAATGGGAAAATAGACAAGTCAATTAGTCGAAATATGAATGTGTCAGTGCACTAGGTCTCGATCAGGTTTCCGTCTTTGTCAAACTCCATCTGCACCGGTCCGCTTACATAGCTGATGCCGGGAAGATCTTTGATGGACTCATACAGGGCTTTTGAGACCTCAATGGTGCTCATTGCCAGGGTATTTTTAATGTGAACCACTCGCACCTTGTTATAATCTACATTGTGCATGCTGCGGATGCACATCTGAATGGCATCCTTATCGTTGTTGGCGTAAACCGGGATCTGACCCGCTGTCATGACGCCGGTAGTAAGGCCGTTTGTCCAGGTTGCTTCCCAGTCAATATCATTTAACACCCTTCTGGTGGTAATATCGGCTGCCGACATTCCGCATCCGTTGTGATGCGCCTGCGGGGTGATGCCCCGAATAAACATCTTATCCAGCTTCAGTACGCCGTGAAAGCTGTGGGTAATGTTGCGGCCGGTCACGTTCGGATCATGACCGTTTCCGCTGATATTCTTGCCAATCTCATCGATGATGAGAAGGTCAATATCATCAAAGAGGAATTTGGCGATTTTCTCTTTCGCTTCCACCAAAAGCTCTGCATCTGTTTTCATCAGATTTTCCGGTGTGCATGCCGTGATATTGCAGATGTCATCGTAAGCATTCTGCACCACGCCAACTCCGAAAGCCACCGGACACTTCTGCAGAAAAATCTCCGCTACCGGCGGGATCAGCTCTGCAAACCGCTCAAATCCAAAGCTGTGAAACATCGCCGCTCCCTTATGCTTGGCAATGCCGATAGCGATCATTTTTAAAAGTCCGCTTTCATGGGGTCCGCGGAAATCGGTATGCGGTTTTACCTTATTAAAGATCACAATTCCGTCGGACTCATAGGCATATTTATCGCAGTAAAGCGGGATGCCGTTCAGTTCGCCGTACTGTACCACCTCCATGGATGCCAAAATCGGCACTCCCATGGTCTTCTCAGTGATGTTGTAGCCGGCGATCATCTCCAGCTGTCCCTCTGCCGTTCCTCCTCCATGGCTTCCCATAGCCGGAATGATAAAGGGCTTCGCTCCCCACTCTTTTAAGACATCGCACATGGTGCGGACCATCACATCCAGATCCGGGATCCCCCGGCTTCCCACGGTGATACAGATCCGTTTGTCTTTGTAGCTTTCCTGATCAGGAAGCGCCTCAAGCTGTGCCCGGATGGCACCTGCTGTATCGGTGATCTTTCTGTCATCATATTTTTGATGAATCGTTACCATACGCGGAATCGGCATGTTCTCCATGCCCTGCACTTTTACGTGCGACTCTGGAAAATCAATAAACATAGCCATAATTTATGCCCCCATAATGGAAACGAGGCCGGTACCGTCATCGGCTCCGGCCTCACAAATTCAGACTTTCACGAATGCATGAGGATTAATCCTCGCCCTCCCATACAAAGAGAGAACCGTTAGCCAGCATCTCGTTGATCTTCTCATCGGAATATCCAACTTCTTTCAGGATTTCCACGCCCTGCTCACCAATGAGCGGTGCGGTACGTCCATCCAGCTTACCCTCACTTGCGATACGAACCGGAGTATGGGTTACCTTTCTTACAACTCCGTTCGGGCAGGTGCAGTCATAGAATGCGCCGACTGCATTTGCCTGCGGATCCTCGAGGATCTCAGACCAGCTGTAAGCAAGGCTGAACGGGATATCTCCTGCGGTGAGGATTTCCTTCCACTCAGAATATGGCTTGCTCTTAAAGGTCTTTACAAATTCATCGTAGCATTCCGGAACATTGCCTTCCTCGATCATATGAGCCTGCGGGAAGAACTTGCCGGAATCGATCATATCCTGACGGCCGATTACCTGGCAGAAATGCTCGAAACGCGGATCATAGTCCGGCATAGCACACTGGATCAGACGATCATCGCTGGTAGCGAAGGCATTGTTCAGGGTATTCATGTTATCATATACGGAGATCGGATAATGGCGTGCTGCACCATCATACTGAGCGCCTAAAAGCATCAGAGACTGGTTGAAGATTGCAGTCTCATAAAGGCTTGCACTTACAAAGTCGCCCTGGCCGGTGGTCTGACGCTTATAAAGAGCAGTCATGATTCCCAGTGCCAGCATCAGGCCTACGTTGTTGTCACCAAGGCCTGCGATCATGGTGATCGGCTGGCCGCCGCGCTTACGCAGGTTCTCGGTATAACCGCCTCTTCCGAAGAATGCGGTGAAATCATAGCCCGGAAGATCCTTATCCGGTCCGGTAAGGCCATAGCCCAGGATCATGGAATAGATCAGCTTCGGATATTTTTCTTTCAGAGTGTCATAGTCCAGACCTGCTCTCTGCAGAGCACCAAGACGCCAGTTGGTGATCAAAACATCGGCATCCTCCAGGAGTTTGTGGAGTGCCTCCATACCTTCCGGAGTTTTGGTGTTGATGGAAATACATCTCTTGTTTCCGTTTAAGTACTCCCAGGTGGTGTTCTCCTTCATCAGCTGGGGACGACCCTCCTGAGCCTGAGTATAACGGAGCGGATCACCCTTTGCAGCCTCAACGATGATAACGTCTGCGCCATAGTCAGCCAGATAACGGCCGGTAGCAGCTGCTGCAACAAAGTTTGCCATCTGTACAACCTTAATTCCCTTTAATGAGTTTGCCATTTCTAATTCTCCTTTATTTCTCTTTCTACTTATAAAAGATCCTTAAACGTCTCGATCATGGTGCGAGCCTGTTCAAAGTTTGCCATCTGACGGTCAACCTCAACTAAAATGATCGGGATATCGTTAGCCTCACAGGCTTTTTTGATCAGCACATAGTCAAATTCTTCCGGATCACAGAATTTCGTAAGAACCATGATCACACCGTCAGCACCGGATTCCTTCACTTCGTCCACGATCATCTGAACACGCTTCTTCTCAAAATCATACAGAACGGAGCAGTTGTTCATGTCTGCGAATTTCTGAGACAGGCTGTCTAAGCTTGTGGTGTTCGGCTGACAGTCGGTACGATACTGTCTGCTCTCTGCTGCCACATCATCGCGAACGATCTGAAGATCGTTGTCATCGAAGATCTTTAACAGCTCCGGAGCATCGACAAGGATACCTGTAGTCATAATCTTTTTCTTAGCTGCACCCGGCTGATCTGCCTTTAAAGATTCGATCAGTTCTTTTACCAGTGCGGTATGCTCTTCCTTGAGCATGAAGAAAGCACTCTTGAATACGTCACTTCTCTCTGCTGCGGAAACCTCCGGATGATCAGCAAGAACCTTTACAACCTCTCTCATAACTGCATTGTGCTCGTTGTAAACCTTCTCGGATTCGCCAAGCTTTGCATCATCAAAGGAAGCTCCGGTTGCTTTTTCCAGATCCTTGATCACGCGCTCGTAACCAGCCTTGGTGTATGCAATGCCGTATGCCGGCTTACGGTTCTGCGGATAGGTCATCGGGATGAACGGGATGCCCTTTACCGCGTACTTCCAGTTCTCGCCTAATACCTTTAAGCTGTCGCAAAGGCTTGGAATCACAATGGCGCTGACACCATCGTATTCGCCCATTACACCAAGCTCCAGAATACTCTGCACGATGGAGCAGATGAATGCCGGAAAATAACGTTTTGATTCTTTTAACTCAACATCAGCACCCCACGCACCCATCGGAACCAGTCCCATGGAATGGATGATCTCCTCCGGTGTATAAACCGGTGCGGTCAGTACAACCTTTTTGCCTGCAGCCAGATAAGCATCCTTCTGTGCTTTCGGATTGGAGGCAACTTCATGAAATTTCGCCAGTAATTCTTTTGTGCTCATTTAGATTCCCTCCTTGTTCTGCTCCATGATCTCCATAAGGCCCTGTACTCTGGTGTCGTACTGTGCCTCGGAGAAGTTACGCGGATCTGCCTGATCGCCGTCGAAGCTTGCAACCGGAATGCCGCAGGCCTCACCGATCTGACGGCTCATCTCATACATGAATCCACTCCACAGCTTGCAGGAACGGTTGGTGTGAACCAAAAGACCTTCTACGTGATTGTCTTTGCAGAGCTTGATACGTTTGTCTCTTGCATACTCTAAGTTGATCGCATTCGGAACCTTTGCATAAGCACGGCACATATCATCGAAATCTTTATAGATGAAACCGAAGGCATCGGCATAGATCGTGGTTACCATGTTGATGCCGCGGCTCTTTAAGCCGGTGGAGGTAACACGCAGCCACGGCCAGCATGCGATACCCTCAAACATGATTCTGTATTTCTCTTCTGCACGGAAGGTGGAAACGCCCTTCTCGTGGTTTTCCTCATACTCCTTTAACAGAGTCTCCATAGCCTCAGCAGCCTCGAGCTTACCGCGGGCGGTAACCATAACTGCCATGTGGTTTAAGAGGTCAAAGCCATTGAACGGAGACGGAATGTATTTTGCGGTTGCGGTGGCAGCCAGCCATGCACGGCTGGTACGTCCGGAAATCTCCTTGACCTCCTCAAACCGTTCGTTGCTCCACTTCTTTCCGGTGATTTTCTCCAACTGATGGATGGCATCCCACATCTGATCACGGATGTAAGCCACCTCTGCATCGGATACCTCATAATCCGGATTGAACGGGATATCGATCATGATCATCGGGATATTTAACTCTTTTGCAAGGTTCTCATACCATTTGATCATGCAGTTGCAGATATTGTTGCAGCATAACAGGAAATCCGGCTGCGGCATGTTCTGCTCCGGTGCATCCTTTACCTTTGCGTAAGCCAGGCTGATACGTGCATAAGCGCAGATATCGTTGGAATAACCGTCGCCTTCACTGATCTCGCACATACGCTCGCCGCCACCCCTTGCGGCAATGCCTGCTGCCTGATTCTCCGGATAGCATACATAAAGTCCCAGCGTTTCCGGGATCTCTACCGGGAAGTTACTGGAACACCATCCTACCATCTCACCGCGAGCCTTTGCCTCAATACAATCGGTATAAGCCTTTGCTGCAATCTGACCCAGTTTGTATTTTGCAGAATTTGGATCCGGCGGCAAACGCTTCGGTTTATCCTGCTTTACTTCTTCTGCCATAATAACTCCTCCTTATTTTTGTGAATATTCTTTGTGAACTTGCTAACTTGTCGGCAAGTTTATCTGTTAATATCTTAACATCATTCGTTCTCTATTGCAAACCCTTTTTGATATAATTTTCACTTTCAGCATTTCTAACGATTTTTTTTGTGGGGCTTTGTATAGATTTACCATGAAATTTTCAGACAAAAAGAGCCTGTCTGACGGCTGCAAACAGGCTCTTGCTCAACCAATTTTGTTGGCTGTTTCACTATGAATAAATAAAATATTCAGGAGTTACGCGTTCCCGGATATATTTTTCACGATTTTCTGTGTTCAGATGCGCATGGAGAAGCTCGTGAGCACGCTTTGTTTCGTTGCGCACCAGGGCTTCCATAACTGCAGTATGTTCTTTTACGATCTCCAGTTGACGATGGCTCTTGCTTAAATCAAAGTTGCGCCAGCGGCGAAAATGGATATAATCCTCCCGGATGATGGACATGGCATCCTTTCTTCCGATGGCCTCCAAAAGGCAGCCATGAAATTCGTTATCCAGTTCGTAAAAGGCATCCATGTCGATCTGCTGCTCAATGGCCTTTTTCTGACGTTCGATGCAGGCCTCCATGCTTTCCTTCATCCGGTCGCGAACCTCCTGCGGCTCAAACTGTAAAAGCCGGATGGACTCCTGCTCCACCGATTCGCGGATAAACAGGATGGTTTCCACCCGCTTCATGTCAATTAAGCTGACAAAGGTTCCCCGCTGCGGAAACACAGCGACAAGCCCCCTCTCTTTGAGGCGGCTGATCGCATTTCGCACAATATGGCGGGTCACACCGTAGGTCTTGCTGAGTTCATTTTCACTGATTTTTTCCCCGGGCAGATAGACCAGTTTTTCGATCTTATTGCAAAGATCCTCATAAATCTCGTCACTGCTCATATATTCCTGTGGCATCATAATTTCTATGTCCTCTCTTTACCAAAATAAATGGTTTAGCAATTCTAATTCCATCTTAACACGAAATTTTCACAGATACCACTATTTTTCAGAGATTATTTATACCTACTTGTTCAGTCCGTATACTGCGGCAAGCTTTTCAAAGGCCGGAAGTGATCTTGCGATCGTGTCATAGGAGACACAGTAAGCCAGGCGAACGTAGCCCGGACAGCCGAAGCTGGTGGCCGGTACCATGATCAGATGGAACTCTTTTCCCTTTGCAACGAATTCTGCCTCATTCTCTGTCGGAGACTTCACCAGAAGATAAAAGGCACCCTCAGGCTTTACACACTCAAATCCAAAACCGGTCAAAGACTCATATAACAGCTTCCGGTTCCGGTCATAAAAGCCGATATCTGCCGTGATATCCAGGCAGTCTGCTACGACAAGCTGGAACAGAGACGGAGCATTGATATATCCGATGCAGCGATTTGCCACCACAAGGGCATTCTGCATAGTCTCATACTCTGCGATACGTTTAGAAATTGCCATATAGCCGATACGCTCTCCGGAGAGAGAAAGGGATTTGCTGAAGGAATACACAACGATGCAGTTTTTGATATAATCCGGGACAAAGGGAAGCTTGGTCTGATCGTATACAATATCGCGGTACGGCTCATCGGAGAGAACATAGATCGGATGACCGATCTCTTTTTCTGCCTCCTCAAGGATTTCCTGAATGCGGATGAGAGATTCCTTTTTCCAGATCACACCGGACGGGTTGTTCGGGGTATTTAAGATCACAGCCTTTGTTTTCGGAGTAATGAAGGAATGAAGCAGTTCGGTGTTCGGCTGGAAGGTCTCAAAATCTGCCGGTACCACCTTCAGGACACCGCCAAAGTTCAGGACATAGCTTCTGTATTCTCCGAAATACGGAGCAAAGCACAGGACCTCGTCTCCCTCTGCCAGAATGCAGCGCAGCACACAGTTGATCGCTCCGGCAGCGCCGACCGTCATGATGATGTCTTCCATACCGTAGGAAGCACCGTACTTGCGGTTTAAGCTGTCTGCTACCTTCTGACGGACCTCATCAAAGCCTGCATTCTTCATATAACAATGCACGACGTTCGGATTCTGCTCGGAAAGGATGCGGTCAATGCTTTCCTTTACCTCCTTCGGCACCGGAGCTGCCGGATTACCAAGGCTGAAATCATATACATTCTCTGCGCCAACCTCCTGTGCCATCTCGATTCCTTCTTCAAAAAGCTTTCGAATCGTAGAACTCCCGGCAACCAAGGATTCCATATTTTTTGTCAGTACACCCATACTTTACCTCGCATTTCTGTAAAACAGCTCTTTCCAATGGAAAAAGCTGTTTTCATAAAATTTATTTTGCTATAAAGTATAGCACACCTTTCCTGGATTTAACAAGAGTTTCGGGTCGCAGGCACGTTTTATTTCCTTCATCAATGCCAGCTGAGCCTCACCCAGGTTCTTTTTCAGGTAATCTACCTTCGCACTTCCGATTCCGTGCTCACCACTGATCATGCCGCCCAGGGCAATGCCTTTTTCATATACCTTTTCCAAAAAGACATCGACTTTTTTCAAAAACTCCTCTTCCGGCAGGTCGTTGGCACAGATATTCATATGGACGTTTCCGTCTCCTGCATGACCGCAGCAGCGGATGGTAACATCCAGCTCTTCCTGCAGAGCAGATGCATAATTTACAAGCTCTGCAATCTTCGGAATCGGTACAACTACGTCACACTCATCCATCTGGTTGAAATCCACTAAAAGAGCTTCCAGACAAGATTTGCGGACAAGCCATGCATTGCGCAGGCCGTCGGCGGTATCGTAGATCAGCACATCCAGGGCTCCGTTATCACTGAAGACCTCTGCCGCACGCTCCAGTTCGATATCCACCTCGTCCTGGCTAAAGCCGTCAAAGCTCACCAGCAGATAGGCCTGTACTTCCTCTCCTTCACACTGCTTTGGATAAATGGACTTGTCTAAAAACTTCTCGATCGCATCCACGTTGTCTCTGGTAAGAAACTCCAGTGCCTGAGGCACCAGATTTGCCATTTTGATCTTGCTGACACAGGAAATGCAGCTGTCCAGATCCGCAAAGGCAGCTAAAAGGCTTACAGTCAGATTCGGGATCGGCATCAGCTTCATGCTAAGCTCGGTGATGATACCGATGGTTCCCTCTGCTCCGCAGACCAGATTCATGAGGCTGTAGCCGGAACAGTTCTTGCTGACCTCGGCACCAAAGCGCATGATCTCGCCATTTGGCATAACAACCGTCATGGCACGAACATAGTCTCTGGTGGTGCCGTATTTGCAGGCACGCATACCACCGGCATTGGTGGATACGTTGCCGCCTACGGTAGCCAACATCTCGCCCGGATCCGGTGCATACAGCATACCGTGCTTTGCACAATCCTCGGTTACATCCTTAACCAAAACTCCCGGCTGAAGTCTGACGATAAAGTTTTCCAGATCATAGCTTAAAATCTGATTCATCCTGGTCATATCGATCACCAGACCGCCATAAACTGCTACGCAGCCTCCGCAAAGGCCGGTGCCTGCTCCGCGCGGGATGAACGGTACATCATACTGATAACACAGTTTACAAACCTCCGAGATTTCTTCGGTTGTTTTTACTGCGACCACTGCGTCCGGCATATGTTTTCCGTAATATGCCATTTCATCGTGTGCATAATCATCATTGATGTCCTCCCCAACATACACACGACCCGGAAGCAAAGCTCTTAACTGTTCCAGCATTTCTTCGGTTGGTTTCTTGTACTCCATACATTCTCCTCCTGACTTTTTTCGCCTCGTTTATGCCCTCTTTTTTCTTACCTCTTCGATCAGCAGCGGAAGGATCTCCTCGATCTTTCCAACGATCCCCACATCGGCTACATCAAAAATCGCAGCATCGGCATCCTTGTTGACTGCAACAATATAGTCAGACCCCGTGATTCCGGAAATATGCTGCATGGCACCGGAAATACCACAGGCAATATAAAGCTTCGGCGCTACATTTTTTCCGGACTGACCTACCTGATGGGCACGGGAAGCCCAGCCTGCCTCAATGGCCGGTCTGGAAGCACCCACAACGCCTCCAAGCTCCTTTGCAAGCTCCTCTACCAGGGCAAAGCCCTCCGGTGATCCGCAGCCGCGTCCCCCGGCTACGATGATCTCAGCGCCTTCCAGGTTTACAAGCTCTGCGATCTCTACAACTTTTTCCTTTAATACCGCTTTCACCTCAGTCTCCGAAATGCTTACCGTCTTTACCTGCACCGCTGCACCCTCGGCCTCTGCCTCCGGTTTTCCGAAGCTTCCGCTGCGCACGCTTGCAACCATGACCTTTCCCGGTGCAAATTCACGATTTTCCAGAACGGTTCCGCCGTAAGCAGGTCTGGTAAAGCTGATCTTGCCATCGGCTGCTGTAATGCCGGTCACATCGGTGATACAGCCGGTGTTCAAAGCTGCCGCCAGACGCGGAGCCAGATCCTTTCCATCCTGATTGGCAGCAAACAAAACTGCCTCCACGCCGCTTTCCTTGGCCTCTGCGGCAAGAAGAGCAAGGACTGCATCCTGACAGTCTGCCTCAGCATCCAAAACTGTAACCGGAACCCCATACAGGCTGACGCTCTTTGCTGCCTCAGAAAGATCTTTTCCGACCAGAACAGCATGTACAGACTCTTTTTCTGTAAGCATTTTGGCTGCCTGGATCAATTCCAGACCGGCTCCCTGAGGTTTTCCATTTTTTGCCTCGATATATAACATCACCTTCATGATCTGTTCCCCCCTTATAACACCTTGTCCTTGGTCAAAAGCTCCATGGCCTTTGCCACTGCATCGATTGCTTCTTTTTCCTGGATCTTTACACCGGCTTCCCGTTTTGCCGGCTCGCTGTATCCGGTTACCTGTACCATAGCCTCTCCGGTCTCAGAAAGAGCGATCGTCGGGATCTGTGCCTTTCTTGCAGCCATCTTGCTCTTTAAGGTTGGATAGCGCGGCTCGTAATCCGGCTTTGCGATCGTAAACACGGCCGGTGTTTTCACTTCATAGCGTGCGTAGCCTTCCTCAGTCTCCTGTTTTACCAAAAGCCCGGTCTCACTCGGCTCAGCCTCAATCACGCTGGATACAAACGGCAGTCCCATCTTTTCTGCCAGCATCGCACCAACCTGGGAACCGATCAGATCCGTGGATTCCTTGCCGCAAAGGATCAGGTCAAAGGCTTCTCCTGCTGCCTCCTCTGCCTTACCTGCAAGCTCCTTTAAAAGCTCTGCAACTGCACTCTCATCCTTGCCCTTCGTATCAGCCAGCCCGATCACGCCGGATCCAGCACCCACTGCGATCTGCTGCACCAGGCTCGGTCTGAGGGAGGCCTCATCACCGACAGAAACCACGGTAACCTTGCCGCCGTGCTTCTCCACAAGGCGCACAGCCAGCTCCGTTGCATAGGTATCAAATGCATTGACTACTTTTTCTATTTTTTCTACGCCGGGTTCTCCGCTTTCATTCAGATATACCTTCACATAATCGTCCGGCACCTGTTTTACACATACCAAAATATTCATTCTCTGTTTCCTCCGAATTTCCCTTATTAAATCGTTCCGAATCATACCTTTCCGATCACAGAACGTCCTACCACGATGCGCTGAATCTCATTAGTGCCCTCAAAAATCTGGAAGATCTTTGCATCACGCATCAGCTTCTCCACCGGATATTCACGGCTGTAGCCATATCCTCCTAAGATCTGGACTGCGTCCACTGCAGTCTGCATTACAGAATCGCCGGTAAAGCATTTTGCCTCTGCGGATTCTTTGCTGAAGGGAAGTCCCATATCTGCCAGCTGAATGGCATGGGCAATCAGCTGTCTGGATGCCTCCGTGCGGATCTCCATATCTGCGATCTTAAACTGAATTGCCTGATTTTTGCAGATCGGCTTTCCAAACTGAACACGCAGCTTCGAATAAGCAACGGCCTCGTCGATGCATCTTTGTGCTACACCTGCACCGATGACTGCGCACCAGGTTCTTGCCAGATCCAGAGTCTTCATTGCTGTGATAAAGCCGGTTCCTTCCTCACCAAGGCGGTTTGCCACCGGGATCCGTACATCATCCAGTACCAGATCGCTGGTGGTGGAACATCTGACACCCATCTTGTTTTCATGGTTGCCAACGCTAAGTCCCGGAGTTCCTTTATAGATCAGGAAAGCAGACATGCCCTTGGTTCCCTTGGTTTTATCTGTCATGGCTGTCACAACAAAAAAGTCTGCTACCCCTGCATTCGTGATAAAGCATTTGCGTCCGTTTAAGACGTAGGTATCTCCCTCTAATACGGCTGTGGTTTTACCGTTTCCGGCATCGCAGCCTGCATCCGGCTCGGTTAAAGCAAAGGCGCCAAAGCCTCCGTTAATGATCAGCTCGCAGCATTTTTTCTTCTGTTCTTCCGTACCGGATAAAAGCACCGGTTTTAATGCCAGTCCGTTGCCGTTTAACGTTACCGCAACCCCTGCATCTGCCCATGCGATCTGCTCCACCAGTGCCGCCTGGGTGATATGATCAAGACCCAGTCCACCGTACTCCTCCGGCACGTCCATCATATGCAGCTGCATTTCCTGTGCCTTCTCGTAAATCTCTCTCGGCCACTCTCCGGAAATATCGTATTCTTTTACCTGCTCCTTTATCTCATTTTCGCAAAACTCCCGCACATCTCTTAACAGATCCTGTGCCTCTTCCGATAAAATGTACCCCATGTGAAAATCCTCCTTCATTCCTCTCCGTTGTTTCTGATCTAACTATACCATTCTTTTGTCTACTTGTCAACAAGTATACATGTCTATTAAATAACGATTGTTAGAGTTCCACCAAGCTTCATGTTTTCATGCACATGAGGCCATGGCTGAATTATAGTGAACAAAAAGAAAAAGCGCCTTCAGCAGATTCCTCTCGTGTCTGCTAAAAACGCTTCTTTTGTTCATTCAGCTTTTTCTCACATTCTCAGGAGTCAGAAGCTTTGCTGCCTCTTCCCCTCTCAGAACGCGCAGGGCACCCTGCGCGAGTGCGGCCATCTCATTTTCACCCGGCAGCACCTCGATCGGTGCAAGAAAGCCGACGTATTTCTTTACAAGATCCGTAAAGCGGTCTGAATAAGCCAGACCTCCGGTCAAAACGATATAGTCCACCTTTCCGCAGGCTGACGGAGCAATCTTTGCGATATTTTTTGCCGTAGCCAGTGCCATCGCCTCAAACGCAAGTGCCGTCTCCTCATCGCCCTCCTCGATCTTTTTCTCGGCCTCTCTCATGTCGGCTGTGCCGCACCAGGAAAGCATGCCGCCTTTTCTCTGAAGCTGACGCATCAGCTCCTCCTTGGTATATTCTCCGCTGTAGGCAAGCTTCACCACTGCATAGGTCGGAAGACCGCCGGCACGCTCCGGAGAAAACGGACCTTCCTCATCCATGATCATATCGATCATCCTTCCGCCTACATGTAAATTGATGGTGATTCCTCCTCCGAGGTGTGCCACGATCAGGTTCGTGTCAGAATAAACTAAACCCTTTTCTCTGCAAAGACGAAGGGCAGCCGCGCGGGTATTCAGATTATGGCCGCGGGCAGGTCTGCGGATCCCCTTTAAACCGGTGATCGTGTTCACCGGAAGCATCTCATCCACAGTCAGCGCATCATAGGTATAAGCTTTGATGCCTACCTGGCGTGCAAGCTCCAGCGCAATCCCGGCTCCCACATTGGAGGCATGCTGGTCGACCGGATGATACTGCAGGCACTCTACCATGTAGTCATTGACCTCATAGGCCCCGGCACTGACCGGCGGCATGCAGCCGCCTCTGGATACAATGGCAGATAAGGACTCCAGCGTATCACCGTGCTCTGCCATACAGGACAAGATCAGATTTTTTCTCATGTCGAGCTGGTCAAATACCGTCGGGTATGGTTTTAAATCTTCCTGAGAATGAGAGATACTCTCTGTCCAAACCGGTTCCTCTTCCATATAAACAGCGACCTTGGTTGAGGTGGAACCCGGATTGATGACAAGGATTTTTTCTTTCGCCATGTTGTTTTTTCCTTTCCTCGCTTTATTCTGCTGCTGCAGCTGAGATCACGATCGACAGATATTTCTCCTCCGCACTGCTTCCGCGTGAGGTCATGACGATCGGACACTTTGCTCCGACAATGAAACCGGCAAGCTTTGCCTTGCAGGTTACGGTAAGCATCTTGCCCATGATATTTCCGGCATGGATGTTGGGCGCCACTAAGACATCCACATCTCCGGCAATGCGGCTTTCATAACCCTTGAAATCTGCGATTTCCTTGCTGACTGCACAATCGTAGGAGATTGGGCCTTCTACAATACAATCTTTGATCTCGCCGCGCTCATTCATCTCCTGAAGAGCACGGGCTTCGAGGGTTTCCGGCATCTTCGGATTGACCTTCTCAATGCAGGCAAGAACGCCGACCTTCGGGCACTCATATCCCATGGAACGCAGAGTCCCAACGGTATTTTCAATGATACCCTTTTTGTCCTCCAGGGTCGGATAGGTTACCATACCGCCATCCACCGGCAGCAGCAGCTTATGATAGCCCGGGACCTCAAACATGGTAAAGTGAGACATGATGCCGCCTTTTCCTAAACCGTGCTCCTTGTTGACAACCGCCTTTAGGATGACACCGGTATCGATGCGTCCCTTCATCAGGAAATGTGCCTTGCCTTCCCGTACGAGAGCCACAGCCTTCTCACATGCGTCTTTTCCATCCGGAACATCGTAAATATCCTCCTCCGGTACGGATTCGCCTTTTTCCTTTAAGATTTCCTCTATGACTTTTTTATCTCCTACCAGGACCGGCTCAATGATGCCTTCCTTCCTTGCGTGGAGCACGGCTTCTAAGGTGTGCTCGTCACCGGCTACTGCAACTGCCATGCGCTTGCGTCCCGGTGTTCCTTTTACTTTTGCAATCAGTTCTTCAAAATTATGGTAAACCATCCCGACACTCTTCCCTTCCTTTTATTGCACAATTACAACCAACCTTAATTTTCTCTCTGGCTCTTGCCGATCTCCATGCCTTTTTCGAAGGCCTGACGGTTTAACGGCAGAAGCTTCGGTTTCTTGGAAAGCTTGTGCTCGATCGTATTCCAGACTACCTCCGGATCAATGACATTGGTATAACCGACATAGACACCCAGCATAATGACATTTAAAACCTTGGCATTGCCCATTTCCAGAGCCAGCTCGGTTACAGGAGCCTTTACCAGCTTGATATCATCGCGTCCGATCTCGTCAGAAACGATGGAGCTGTTGATAAACAGGGTTCCGCCCGGTTTTACGGTTCCGATAAACTTATTTAAGGACGGACCGTTCATGACAATGAGGTCGTCCATCACACTTCCTAAAGGAGCACCGATGATATCATCGGAAATCACAACATAACAGTTGGCAGTTCCTCCGCGCTGTTCTGCGCCGTAAGACGGGAAAAAGGTCACATACTTGTCGGTGGAATCACAGGTGGCAGAAGCTAAAAATTTTCCCAGAGTCATAACGCCCTGGCCGCCGAAGCCGGCTACGCATAAATTTGTTTCCATACTCTTCTCCTCCTTATCTGTCTCTCACAACGCCAAGCGGAAATTCCGGAAGCATTTTTTCTTCAATGTAATCCAGTGCCTTCAGCGCATCCAGTCCCCAGTTGGTTGGGCAACTCGTTACGATCTCCACCATGGAAAAGCCCTTGCCGTCTAACTGATTCTGGAATGCCTTGCGGATCGCTTTTTTCGTTTTCATGACATTGGCCGGTGTGTTGCAGCTGACGCGCTCCAGATAAGCCGGTGCCGTAAGCTGATTTAAGATCTCGCACATATGCATCGGATAACCGTGCTCCTTGGCATTTCGTCCGTTCGGAGCCGTGGTGGCCTTCATGCCGATCAGCGTGGTCGGAGCCATCTGACCGCCGGTCATGCCGTAAATACCATTGTTGATAAAGATGACGCTGATGTTTTCCCCGCGGTTTGCTGCAGATACGGATTCTGCCAGACCGATCGAAGCGAAGTCGCCATCGCCCTGATAGGTAAACACCAGACTGTCCGGATTGCTTCTTTTTATACCGGTTGCCACGGCGCAGGCTCTGCCATGGGGGGATGTAATGTTATCATAAGCAATATAGTCCATCTGCAGTCCGCAACAACCGATACCCAATACACATACGGCCTTATCAACAAGACCCATTTCATCCAGCACCTCACCGATGAGCTTCATGGCAGTACCATGCATGCAGCCCGGGCAGAAGCCGGATACTTTATCTTCCTGAATTGTTTTTGTTCTTGCATATACCTGTTTCATAAGCTTCTCCTTTTCGCGCATCACGCCTGCCCAGTGGAGGATGCGAGTTTTTTCACTGCATCCAGGATCATTTCGCGTCCCATAATGTTTCCTCCGGAACACAGACAGGTTTCAATCGGGCAGCGGTCCTTGACTGCCAGCTTCACATCCTGGATCATCTGTGCCGGGATCGACATTTCCACATCCAGGATCTGTTTTACGCGGCTGTAATCGAGATTTGCAATGGCATCATACGGGAACGGATGTACGGTGATCGGACGGATCAGGCCGACCTTGATGCCCTCAGCGCGAAGCAGATTTACAGCAGATTTTGCGATACGTGCAGAAATACCATAAGCTGTGATGATGATCTTAGCATCCTCGGTCTGATAAAGCTCTACCTGAATGTCCTTCTTCCAGGACTCATAGAGTGCAGCTGCCTCTTCATTTGCATGCTGCATATCCTCGGTTTTCCAGTGTCCGGGCTCGATCCAGGAACGGTTTTCATAGTCCAACTTATGGCCGATGCAGGCCCATTTTTTCTTGGATTCCTTGATGGCTGCGATCTCTTCATCGCTCTTCATTTCAGGAAGCTCCACCGGCTCCATCATGGTTCCGATGACGCCGTCTGCAAGGATCAGCACCGGATTGCGGTCTCGGTCAGCATAGTCAAAGGCTGCATAGGTCATATCCACAGCCTCCTGAACGGTAGACGGTGCAAATACCATCATCTCAAAACCACCGTTGCCGGATGCCTTGGTAGCCTGCAGATAATCCATCTGTGCCGGCTGGATGGCACCTACGCCCGGGCCTCCTCTGGAGATGTTGGAATACACGATCGGAATTCTTGCTGCTGCGCAGTAGGAAATTCCCTCACTCTTTAATGCAATTCCCGGGCTGGATGAGGATGTCATGGCACGGGTTCCTGCAGATGCTGCACCGTAAACCATGTTTACGGAAGCGACTTCTGATTCGCCCTGTACAAAGGTTCCTCCTACCTCAGGAAGTCTTCTTGCGAAATACTCCGGAATCTCATTCTGCGGAGTGATCGGATAACCTGCAAAGAACCGACAACCGGCACGCACTGCTGCCTCTGCGATTGCTTCGCAGCCTTTCATAAATACTCTGGACATATGTAAACCCCTCCTTATTAATCCTTGTAGATTTCAATGGCGCCGTCCGGACAGATCCGTGCACAAGCGCAGCATCCGACGCAGGCGTCCATGTTGACTGCTGTCACATACTCATAACCCTTGGAATTCACCTTTTCGCCAACAGCCAAAACCTGTTTGGGGCAAAACTTGATGCAGTAGCCGCAACTTTTGCATCGTTCTGCGATAATCTTCACCTCAGCCATAAAATAACTCCTCCTTTTTTTCTACGCACATGAGCCTAAGGCTGCAAAAGCAGTCCCTCTTGCTCCTGCGATAACATACCATAATGAAATCTGTCATCCTCCCACGGATACCTCAGATACCGTTTCAGTACCAGGATATCTCCGGCAATCTCATGTTCTACCTCCGAATGCAGCTCCTCGCTGACACAGACAAAATCGATCGGCCGGTAAGGACTCACCAGAGCTTCCATCCGTCTGCAGCCTTCGATTACATCCTCTTTCTTAGTCAGGGTGCCGAAATTCGGATTGCTGACCAGATGCAGATCCGCTACCGGAATATGGGCTGCTGCCAGGATCTTTCCTAAGGTTCCGTCGATATGATCCATATTGTCGGACCATGGGCGGTACGCATTCAGGACATAATAGATCATGCTCTTTGTCCTGTCGGTTCCTATCATGATGCCGCCGATGGAGCGCGCCCCGATATGATCTCCCCCTACATCCATGACTACATAGCAGTCCGGATCCATAAGGAGCTTTCTGGTTCCGCCCACCAGTGTCGGCGCATCCATAAACTGTTCCTCGTAATGAAAGAAAATTCCGTTTCTCTCAAAATTTTCACATAGATCCCTGGAACGGAATAAAGGCTTCGTCATGTCCATATCAAAAAAATGAACTGGCCTGTCTCCTAGCTTCGATAACAGCCTTGCAAAATTCAGCGCGATCTCACTTTTCCCGCTTCCTGCCTCGCCAAGGAAAATAAAGTTGCTTTTCCCTGCGCGAATCTGTTTGTATACCTGCTCCATGATAAAACGCCCCCTCTTGTCGTCTTGTCTACAAGTTTGATGGTTTTTTTGCCGAACCGCTTACTGTCCGGGGCAGATCGGGCAGCAGCCAGTTCGGCGGATTGCATGAGTAATCTAACGCTATTGATAATATATCACAACAACGTATACTTGTCAACAAGTATACATGTCGTTTTCTAAGTTTTCTTCGTATAAGATTTGTAACTGTTCAGAGCCAAGCAAAATTTCACAAATTAGACTTGAAATGCTTG
>CAVALB010000059.1:0-17667 GCA_963589345.1 uncultured Selenomonadales bacterium
ATTTTGAAATTTTATTTGGCGGATACGCCACACCGACGAAATGCGGAGCATTTTGGAGGTTGGTTCTGAACAGTTACCAAAATTTTTTATTAAAAATATCGCTGCAAAGATATTTTTACATCATAACTCTGCAGCGATATCGAGACTCTGTTTTATTTTTTTCCATTTACTTCCGAAGTTGATGGTTCTGCCCCTGTTTCCGTTGCGACCGGAACATTTCGGCCGGTGGCAGGAAGGAAGTTGCCGTCTTCATCGACCTCTGCTGCAAACAGCAGGGTGCGGGCATCATTTTTTTCATAACTGCAGGTCACCAGGACGAACATGGAATCAAAGGACTGCTCCGGTACTTCTGCAAAACTGCAGGGTGCCAGGCGTTCGCCTACCCATTTGTCAAAGGAGGCCTGAGACTTAAAGGAGGTTTTTCGGACAATGCCATTGGAGTCGCTGTAGTAGCATCCAAGCGTCTTTAAATGGATCGTCCGCTCCGGTGTGTAGATTTCAAAATACCGGTGATTTTCAAAGAATTCCTGGTTCTTGAACTTGACCACATCCTTGAACATGGAACCATCCTTCATGTGGTGGCCGTAGATCGGATTGTTCCATCCGCTGAAATCGGATTTGCTGTCAGCATCCAGGTAGATGGTGCCGTAGACGCTGTCATTGCCCTCAAAGTCCTTATGCAGATAATACTGGTTGTCCGGTGACTGGACGATCGGATAATCGATCTTGGTATCCGGTACGCGGATCCAGCCGATGGTATCCGGATTGGTCTCAAGAAGCGGTGCAAAATCGATCGGGGAAACGTAAGGCGCCTCGGTCTCGGCTTCGGTTTCTTCCTCGGTTTCTAGGGTTTGCTTTTTTGCCTCTGCCTGTTTTGCTGCTTCAGCCAGGCTTTCCTCCAGACGGCGCTGGGCCGCGGCATCCATCAGTTCGTTTACCACTCCGACCGCGCTGGCAATGATGATGATCAGAAGAATCCCCACAATGATACGGTCACGAACTTTTTTTCCACCTTTTCCCGGCTTTTTCTCATGTTCTTCATGTTCCATATCAGACATAACCGCACTCCCTTTCGTGAAAATGTACTCTCGGAATCTCTCTTGTATCTTAGATCTCGTTCATCTTTGCCAGCTTTGCTGCCTGGTCGGCTGCGATGCAGGCATCTAAGATCTCCTGAATGTCTCCGTTCATGATCTTATCCAATTTATACAGGGTCAGGTTGATGCGGTGATCTGTGACACGTCCCTGCGGGAAATTGTAGGTACGGATCTTCTCGGAACGATCTCCGGTACCGATCTGGCTGCGGCGCTCTGCTGCCTCTGCATTCTGCTTCTTCTCCAGCTCCAGATCATACAGCTTGGAACGCAGGAGGCGGAAGGCCTTCTCTTTGTTCTGCAGCTGGGATTTTTCGGTCTGGCTGTAGATCACGATGCCGGTCGGCATATGGGTCAGACGAACTGCGGAGTCGGTGGTGTTGACGCACTGTCCGCCGTTTCCGGATGCACGCATGACATCGATGCGGCAGTCGTTCATATCGATCTGGATATCTACTTCTTCGGCTTCCGGCATCACAGCGACGGTTGCCGTGGAGGTGTGGATACGTCCGCCGGACTCCGTCTCCGGCACACGCTGTACGCGGTGTACGCCGGACTCATATTTCATCTTGGAATAAGCGCCCTTGCCGGTAATCATGGCCTGAACCTCTTTGAAGCCGCCGATTCCGTTCTCATTGAGGGAAATGATTTCTACCTTCCAGCGCTGGCTCTCAGCATAGTTTACATACATACGGTAGAGCTCGGATGCAAACAAGGCAGCTTCATCGCCGCCCGCACCGGCACGGATCTCTAGGATGATGTTTTTGTCATCATTCGGGTCCTTCGGAAGCAACAGGATTTTTAAATCCTGTTCCAGCTCTTCTACACGCTTCTTGGCATCGGCAAGCTCCTCCTTTGCCAGTTCACGCATCTCCTCGTCACTTTCTTCGTCTAAAAGCGCCAGGCTGTCTTCAATGTCCTGCTTGGCCTGCTTGTATGCCTTATACGCTTCCACGAGCGGAGCCAGGTCAGCCTGCTCCTTCATAAGCTTGCGGAATCGATCCTGATTCTCTGTTACGTTCGGCTCACCTAATTCCTGCATGATCTCCTCATAATGGATGAGGATGTCGTCTAATCTGTCAAACATGCGATGGAGTCCTCCTATCTATCTTATCTATTTGTGTTTCTTCCTAGTACCACGCGATCCTTTCCCGGAAGGTCTTTTACGATTCTGACGTCTTGAAACCCGGCTTTTTGCAAAAGTTCGCTCACGGCCTCTCCCTGGTCATATCCGATCTCCAGGTAGATTGCGCCGCCGGGCTTTAACCAGTTCCCTGCATTTGCTGCGATCCGCCGGTAAAACTCCAGACCATCCTCGGTGCCGTCCAAAGCCATCATCGGCTCGTGTTCCCGCACCTCCGGCTCCAGGGTGGCGATGACCGCCGTTGGAATGTAGGGCGGGTTAGATGTGATGATATCAAAGCTTCCTGCCTCACTTGGCGGCAGGGCCGCAAAGAGATCGCCCTGGTAAAATTTTATATGTTTCTGATGTGTCTGTGCATTTCGTTCGGCCACCTTTAGCGCCTCTTTGGACAAATCCGTAGCGGTTACCGATTGATAATCTCCCTTTACAGCCAGGCTGATGGCAATGCAGCCTGAGCCCGTGCAAACATCCAGCAGTTTTTTTTCCTGTCCCTGCTGCTCCTGCAGCACCAGCTCCACGAGAGTTTCGGTGTCCTGGCGGGGGATCAGCACATGTTCATTGACAAAAAATTCAAGTCCCATAAATTCCTGGCTTCCTAAAATCTGCTGCAGCGGAATGCGGGATGCACGTTTTTCGATCATCCTGCGGTAGTTTTGGATCTTTTCTTGGTTCTCGGCATCCTGCTCCCCAAAAGGGCGCAGCCGATCCATCAGAAAATGCACGAGATCCAGATGAAAGGCCTCAAAAAGAAGCAGTTTTGCATCGTTTTCTCCATCCGAATCCCCGGCCTGCAAAAGGACCGCACTCCCTTCCTCAAGAAGCTCATAGAGTGTCATCGGCCTTCCTCCTCCGAAATTTTCGTATCCGGGAAATTTTCACGCAGGTAGCTCTTCCAGTCAAATACTGCCTCGACTGCTGCGATTGCCACCTCGATCATGGAATCATCCGGCTCGCTGGTCGTAAGATTCTGCATCCATAATCCCGGTTTGCTAAGGAGGTTGACGATCGCGTTATCACTGCGCCCTGCCAGCCGCAGAAACTCATACGATACGCCGGCAATGACCGGCACCAGGATGATGCGGCTTGCCATGCGAAGCAACACATTGTCCACGCGTACTACCATAAAGAACAGGATGCTGATGAGCATGACAATGATCAGGAAGCTGGTGCCGCAGCGCTTGTGCTGCTTGGAGCTTTCTCGCACGTGCTCCACGGTAAGAGTCATACCATGTTCGATGCAGTTGATGCATTTATGCTCCGCTCCGTGATACATAAAGGTACGCCGAATATCCTCCATCCGGGAGATCAGCTTGATGTATGCGATAAAGATAGCAATACGGATCACACCCTCGAGGATTGCCATGATCGTTTCAGAATGGATCACCTGCTTGCAGGCATTTGCAATGAGCAGCGGCAGGATCATGAAAATGCCGATGGCCATGACAACCGAAAATACCATGACAACCGCCATTAGCACCTGCTCGACCTTCTCGCCAAAGACCTTGTCCATCCACAGTTCAAATTTACCCGGTTCCGATTCCTCATCGTCCTCAAAGAAGCTGGCTGAAAAGCTTAAGCTTCGCATACCGAGGATCATGGAATCTGCAAAGCTGAAGACACCGCGAACGAAGGGAAGGGCACAGAAGGGTACCTTTTCCGTCATGCTGACGTAGGTGTCTGTTTTTACCTCAATTCCGCCGTCCGGTCTGCGCACTCCTATGGCATACCGGTCTTTATTTTTCATCATAATTCCTTCAATGACGGCCTGGCCGCCGATACCGGAATACTTCATAAAATAATTTGTCTCCTCGATTCTGTCCTTAAAACATGGTTCGGGGTCATAAACTCCATCTCTCACCGACATGCAAGCATGCCGTGAAAGATGAGTTTTGACACGGTAACCAAAATTTTTCCCATATAGAAAAATAAGGTTGAGCTAAGTGTCTCCACTTGAGTCTCAACCTTACTTCGCTCTCGTTATGCTTATGCCTGAACGCCGTATTTCTTGTTGAACTTATCGATACGTCCGCGTGCGGATGCAGCCTTCTGCTGACCGGTATAGAAAGAATGGCACTTAGAGCAAACCTCTACGTGGATCTCTTCCTTGGTGGAACCGGTAACGAACTCGTTGCCGCAGTTGCAGGTAACCTTAGCCTGATAGTAAGCTGGATGGATTCCTTCTCTCATGATTTTCACCTCTTCACTTTCTCAATTATATAGTACTGTGATCGTCTAACGGTCTCATTCGTACCGTTAAAATCACGCCACATCTATAAACAGCTCCATAATTGTATCATAGAAATATATGCTTGGCAAGTATATTTTATCAGAACATGCGGCGTTTTTTTGCCACTTCGACAAACTCGCGGTTGGTACGGGTCTGGGCGAACAGATCCAAGATCCGCTCCACCGAATCTTCCGGTTTCAGACTGTTTGTCGCCTTGCGGACAATGTCCACTGCCTCGGCCTCCTCGCGGGTTAAGAGCAGGTCATCACGGCGGGTGCCGGATTTTAAGATGTCAATGGCCGGGAAGATCCTCTTTTCGGAAAGCTTGCGGTCTAATACCAGCTCCATGTTTCCGGTTCCCTTAAATTCCTCGTAGATGACGTCGTCCATGCGGCTTCCGGTATCTACCAAAGCTGTAGCCAGAATGGTCAGGCTGCCGCCCTCTCGGATGTTGCGGGCTGCACCGAAGAAACGCTTCGGCATGTGGAGTGCTGCTGGGTCAAGACCACCTGAAAGGGTACGTCCGCTCGGCGGAACCACCAGGTTGTAGGCACGTGCCAGGCGGGTGATACTGTCTAACAGAATGATCACGTCGCGTCCCTGCTCCACCAGGCGCTTTGCACGCTCGATCACCATCTCAGAAACGCGCTTGTGGCGTTCCGGAAGCTCATCAAAGGTGGAATAGATCACTTCCACGTTTTTGCCGACCACCGATTCCTTAATGTCGGTTACCTCCTCCGGACGCTCATCGATCAGCAGGATGATCATATGCATGTTCGGGTGATTGGTGGTGACTGCCTGGGCAACCTGTTTTAAGAGCGTGGTCTTACCTGCCTTTGGCGGAGATACGATCATGCCTCGCTGTCCCTTTCCGATTGGTGCCAGAAGATCCAGGACACGCATGGCGGTACTGGTCTTGCCCGGTGTTTCCATATGCAGACGGCTGTTTGGAAAAATCGGAGTCAGATCTTCAAAGTTCGGTCTGCGTTCCAGGGTGCTGACCGGCTGTCCGTTTACCTGCTTGATATATAAAAGGGCTGCAAACTTCTCATTTGAGGTTTTGATCCTGCGGTTTCCGTTGATGATATCACCAGTCTTCAGGTTGAAACGACGGATCTGGGTCGGGGAAACATATACATCATTTTCACCCGGCAGAAAGTTTTCACAGCGAATGAAGCCGAATCCATCCGGCATAACCTCCAGGATGCCGCTTGCCGCTACGCCGCTGTCCATGTCCTCCGGAACCCGCTCTGCCACATCTTCCCGTTCAGTCTGATTCCGACTCTGATAGGAAGTGGATGGTATTTTTTCTTCCTCTATGGGTCTTGTACCTCTTGGTGCTCTGTCGGTGACTGCAGGCCTTGCCGGTCTTACCGGTGTCTGCTCAGCTGTCTGCTCTCTTGCTGCAACTCTATTTGCTGCCGGTGCTTTTGTCTCAAACTCTCCTGCTGCCTGCTCTTTTGCAGCCGCTGTTTTTACAGTTGCTACCTTTGCCACAATCGTTTTTGCGGTCAGTTCTTTTGCAGCAGTCATTTTAGCGGTCATCTCTTTTACCGGCTCTTCTTTTGCTTTTTTTTCATTTATCGGCGCTTCTTCCTTGGCCGCATTGCAGAGAACCTCGATCAGTTCTGCCTTCCGAAGCGACGATGCTCCTTTGATCCCCTGTTCTTTCGCCATTTCCTTTAAAACCGGCAGGGGTAAAGTCTGTAATTTTTCTCTCATATAATATTCTCCAATCTATAACCTTGTAAAAGTGTGGGGTTGTGATCGATAGTGTTCAGACGTAGTGAAACACAGGATTGAACTATGGTAACTGTGAATGTACCGAATAGTTTCGAACTATATGGGAGCTGCCGTCCGCAGCTCCCAGACATAGCATTATTATAATGGAATATTTCAAAAAAGAAAAGAATTATTTTTCTTCGGCTTTTTCGGCGGAAGTTTTTAAAAAACTCATATGCTCCTTGATCTTTGTCTCGTAACCATTGTCAGAGGGATGATAAAAGACCTGCCCCTCCATGCCGTCCGGCAAGTACTGCTGTTTCACATAATGGTTCGGATAATCGTGTGCATATTTGTATCCGATTCCATGTCCCAGCTTGGCTGAGCCACCGTAATGCGCATCTTGAAGATGGGCAGGAACCGGCATGGATCGCTGATTCTTCACGGCACTAAGCGCCGCGAACACAGCATTGCAGGCGGCATTGGACTTCGGCGCTGTTGCCACGTAGAGAACCGCCTGAGACAGGATGATCTGAGCCTCCGGCATGCCGACCCGCTCCACGGCCTGAGCAGCACTGACAGCCACTGTCAATGCCTGCGGATCCGCATTTCCTACATCCTCCGCGGCACAGATCATGATCCGGCGGGCAATGAACTTGATGTCCTCCCCAGCATAAAGCATCCGAGCAAGATAGTAAACCGCAGCATCCGGATCCGATCCGCGCATGCTCTTGATAAAAGCAGAGATCGTATCGTAATGATTATCTCCGTCTTTGTCATAGCGAACCGCCCGTTTCTGGATACACTCCTGTGCCACCTCCAGCGTAATATGAATCAGCCCGTCCTCCGCTGTGCGCTCCGTAGTCAAAACACCAAGCTCCACGGCATTTAAAGCTGCCCTGGCATCTCCGCCGGATATGTCTGCCAGAAAATCTGCTGCCTCGTCATCGATCACAGCATGATAGCTGCCCATTCCCTTTTTCTCATCTTGAACCGCACGAAGAACCAGCTCCTTCACATCCTCCTTTTCCAGAGCCTTCAGTTCAAAGATCCGAGACCGGGAAAGAAGTGCTCCGTTTACCTCAAAATAAGGATTTTCCGTCGTTGCGCCGATCAGGATCAGGGTGCCGTCTTCTACATAAGGAAGCAGATAATCCTGCTGGCTCTTGTTAAAGCGATGGATCTCATCCACAAACAGGATCGTTTTCCGCCCGTACATGCCCAGGTTATCCTTGGCTTCCTTCACGACATCCTCCATATCCTTTTTTCCGGCTATCGTGGCGTTGATCTGGCGAAAGCTTGCACTGGTTGTGTTGGCAATGACCTTGGCCAGAGTCGTCTTTCCGGTTCCCGGAGGTCCGTAAAAGATAATAGATCCGAGCTTATCTGCCTTGATCGCCCGGTAAAGCAGCTTATCCTTTCCGATAATGTGTTTCTGCCCCACTACCTCATCCAGAGTCGTAGGGCGCATGCGGGATGCCAGGGGCGATTCCTGCTCCTGGGTACTCGCTCTCATATAGTCAAACAAATCCATGTTGTATTCCTCCTGATATAGTTCAGTATAATCTGCGAAAACTTGCGAGTCAAGGTTGCTTACAGTGTCATAACTCATCTTCCACGACATGCTCGCATGTCGGTGGGAGATGGAGTTTATGACACGCCCTTCAATGAGGATGAAGTGGGGCAAAAGCACCACGAGAATCCGAATTGAAGCAGGATTGTGAGAGTGCACAGCACGAAACAATCCGTGTAACCGGAGGTTGGTTACCGTGTCAAAACTAAGGCTTGCATTTTATAAATGAATGCGCTACAATACATATGGCATTAATTTTGAAGTATATTTATTTTCCTTCAATTATTTCGATATATAGAAAGTATTTCATGGAAATTAGAAACCTGATCACCTTTACCAAAGTAGCCGAAAGTCAGAGTCTTTCCAAGGCTGCGAAGGAGCTGGGGTATGCCCAGTCGACCGTAACCATGCAGATGCAGCAGCTCGAGCAGGAGCTTGGTGTTTCTCTCTACGAGCGCGTAGGCAAACAGATCCGGATCACGCAGAGCGGACAGGAATTCTTAGCTTATGCGACAGCCATCATACGCATGTCCGAGGAAGCCCTGACAATTGGAAAGCAGGACACTTCTTCCGTTACCGGTTCTCTCCGTTTAGGGCTGCTTGCTCCGCTCTCTGGTAAAACCATGAGCAGCCGCATTGCCCGCTATATGCAGGAGCATCCGCAGGTCGATGTCATTGTAAGAAGCACGAAAGATCCTAACGAGCTTCTTGACAGACTGCGCCACAACGAGATTGATCTGGCCATCACGCTCGACTTGCTCCACACAGATCCAGACCTGATCCACGCAGCAAAGGATCAGCCTGCTTCCCTGTATTTCTTCGCACGAAAGGATCACCCGCTTGCAGGAAAAAGGGGAGTTACGAAAGAAGAACTAGCACCCTATCCCTTGATTCTTGCTGGTGATTCGGATGCAAGATCCAGCAGTAAATTTGCTCCCGCCGGCACCAGAAAGCTGCAGGTTTCTGACATCTCCATGGCACTTTCCATAGCTGCCGATACAAGACCCGGATCCAAAAATGACTGTCTCGTTTTTGCACCGGATTTCATTGTCAGGGAGCACCCGGCAGAAAGCGAGCTGATCCGGCTGGATCATGAGTATTCCGGCGACGGATTATGGCTCCAGAGCCTGTATCACCGCAACAAATGGCTCACCGGTGCCATGAAGGCCTGGTTCTCTGACAGCGACGATTTTATCTGACATCTTTTCCCTTATTTGGATTGGCATAGTGTGCGTGATCGGCCACTTTCCCCGGTCACGCACCCATCACACAAAAGCAAAAAACACTCCATCTCTCACTGATATGTGAGCATATTACAGGATATTATTTTGACGTTGTTGTAACCAAATTTGCTTGACAGAAAAGGGGTTGGGTGGTAAACTCACAGTGTATTTTGATATGAGCTTTTGATTCACATATTTTTGTAAGTCAAGAAGTACATTCCAGATTTACAAAAATATGTGATTTTTGTTTCATACGAAAATACAAATTTAATTTTTTACAGGAGGTACCACAATGAATAACGGTACAGTTAAATGGTTCAACGCAACTAAGGGTTATGGTTTCATCACCAACGATGAGACTGGCGAGGAAGTATTCGTACACTTCTCCGGCATCGTAGCTGACGGCTACAAGACCTTAGAGGATGGCCAGAAAGTTACCTTCGATACCGCTGAGGGCAACCGTGGTCTGCAGGCTGTTAACGTTCACGTTGTAGCTTAATTTACCACCTAGCACACAAAATACCCGAAAGTCCGCGAGGGCTTTCGGGTATTTTTTTGTTTCACAGGAAATTGCATAACTGATTCCTAAGAAATTGCGTACTGCGGATTGAGGAATCGTCCGAATAATTTCTAACACGGTTGCAATCCGATATCAAAAAAATCCGCACAAACAAAAACCCCGGGTTCCTTACGGATCCCGGGGACAAATTCTTATTAGGAATTTTAATTACTTCAGAGTAACTTTTGCGCCCTCAGCCTCAAGTTTAGCCTTGATATCCTCAGCCTCTTCCTTGGTAGCGCCCTCTTTCAGGACTTTCGGAGCACCGTCAACTACGTCCTTAGCCTCTTTCAGACCAAGACCGGTAGCTTCACGTACAACCTTGATAACTTTAACCTTGTTCGGGCCAACCTCGGTCAGCTCTACGTCGAACTCAGTCTTCTCCTCAGCTGCCTCGCCTGCGCCAGCTGCTGCTGCAACTACAACGCCTGCTGCTGCGGATACGCCAAACTCTTCCTCACAAGCTTTTACCAGCTCGTTCAGCTCTAATACGGATAACTCTTTGATAGCTTCGATAAACTCTGCAGTGGTTAACTTTGCCATTTTAATTTCCTCCATTAAAATAATTATAATTCTGAATCAATGATAGTTCGATGTGATATCGATCTGCTTAGTCCTGATAGTCATGCGGCAAGCCGCAGCCCGGTCAGATAATTAAGCTTCTGCAGTCTCGCCCTGCTTCTCAGCGATCTGATTAAGCACACGAGCGAAGTTTGTGATCGGGGACTGCATGCTTCCCAGCAATCTTCCGAGAAGTACTTCTCTGGACGGGATGGTTGCGATAACCTGCATACCCTTCTGATCATAGTAAGTGCCTTCAATAACACCGGCCTTGATTTCCAGCTTGTCTGCTTTCTTAGCAAACTCAGCCAGGATTCTTGCCGGAGCTGTAGCGTCGTCTTTGGATACAGCGATTGCGGTCGGTCCCTCTAAATCCGGATCCAGAGCTGCGAAATCAGTACCCTCAGCTGCACGCTTGATCATGGTGTTCTTATATACTTTATAAGCAACACCAGCTTCTCTTAACTGCTTACGAAGCTCGGTATCCTGAGCAACAGTAAGACCACGATAGTCTACTACTACTGCAGATGAAGCGCCGTTTAACAGCTCGGAGATCTCAGCTACGATAGGCTGTTTTAACTCAACTTTAGCCATGAATATCTTCCTCCTGTTTTATTATATAACTGGAGACTGCAAGGAAAAAACCTCTCTGCGATCAGACAGAGAGGTTCTACAAATTCGTTCTAATACAAATTGTACGTTCCTCGGTAGGCGGCTGTAACCTTACGCCTTACGGCACCTACTGTCTTCGGCAGTCAATACTTGTGTATGATAACATACTATATTTGGATTGTCAATCAGTTTTTGCAATTCCTGATTAAGCCATCAGCTTAACTACGTTCAGCTTAACGCCCGGGCCCATGGTAGAGGTCAGGGTTGCGCTCTTGATGTAAGCACCCTTTAAGGTAGCCGGTTTTGCTTTGTTGATTGCATCCATAAGCGTCTGGAAGTTGTCCGCTAACTGCTCCTCAGTGAAAGAAGCTTTACCCACTGGCACGTGGATGATATTGGTTTTATCAAGTCTGTACTCGATCTTACCAGCTTTGATATCGTTGATAGCTTTGGTTACGTCCATGGTTACGGTACCAGCCTTCGGGTTTGGCATTAAGCCCTTCGGTCCAAGTACACGACCCAGACGACCAACAACACCCATCATATCCGGGGTAGCTACAACTACATCGAAATCTAACCAACCCTCGTTCTGGATCTTCGGGATCAGCTCCTCAGCGCCTACGAAATCTGCGCCTGCAGCCTGAGCCTCGTCAGCCTTTACGCCCTTAGCGAAAACAAGGATTCTGGTAACTTTACCAGTTCCGTGCGGCAGAACAACTGCACCACGGATCTGCTGGTCAGCGTGACGTCCGTCACAACCGGTTCTGATATGAGCCTCAATGGTTTCATCAAATTTAGCTACAGCAGTCTTCTTAACAAGTGCGATAGCGTCTGCTGCATCATAAAGAGTAGCGCGGTCTACTGCTTTAGCCGCTTCTACGTATCTCTTTCCATGTTTCATAATAAATAACCTCCTAGTGGTATTGTCGGGGATGTCCCTCCCACGTAATTAAAGTTTCATCTCAATCCTGCTGAATGAATTACTCCTCAACAGTGATACCCATGCTTCTTGCAGTACCTGCAATCATGCTCATAGCTGCTTCCAGACTTGCTGCATTTAAGTCAGGCATCTTGGTCTCAGCGATCTTCTGAAGATCTGCTTTAGAGATGGTAGCAACTTTGGTCTTGTTCGGGGTTGCGGAACCGGATTTGATCTTGCAAGCTTTCTTTAACAGAACAGCTGCCGGCGGAGTCTTGGTAACGAAGCTGAAGCTTCTGTCTGCATATACGGTAATAACAACCGGGATGATCAGATCACCCTGATCTGCAGTTCTTGCGTTGAACTCCTTGGTGAACTGTACGATATTAACACCGTGCTGACCAAGTGCCGGACCTACAGGCGGAGCCGGGGTAGCCTTGCCTGCCGGAATCTGTAATTTGATGTAACCAGTTACTTTCTTTGCCATGATAATGACCTCCTAATAATGTGGTATTGTCGGGGGTGTCCCTCCCACGAACCGGCAACGCCGATCCTTTTTCATTGTTACATGTGTTTCACTTCTGTGAAATTGAGTTCAACCGGTGTTTCACGGCCAAACATCTCGACACTGATCGTAAGAGTATGTTTACTCTCGTTGATAGACTTAACGGCACCGATCGTATCCTTCCATGCACCGGCAGTCACCACGATGGTGTCACCGACTGCATAGTCCAGAGCGACTTCTGTCTTTCCGAATCCGAGACTCTCCATCTCGTCATCGCTGAGCGGAACAGGTTTGGAACCCGGTCCGACAAAACCGGTCACTCCGCGGGTGTTGCGTACCACATACCAGGTATCATCGTTCATGATCATGTGGATCAGCACATAACCCGGGAACATTTTTTTGTCCGCAAGTTTCTCTACGCCATTCTTGAGTTCTGCGACTTCGAGCATCGGGACAGAAACCTCAAGGATCTGATCCTGAAGGTTGCGGTTCTCAATGGTTTTCTCAATGTCGACTTTTACCTTGTTCTCGTATCCTGAATAGGTATGAACTACATACCACTTTGCTTCTGACGCTTCTGACATCTTATCACCCTTGCCTTAATTAAATAATGAAGCTGAGGCCCCATTTGATAATGAAATCCAGGATTGCGATGATAATTCCCAGCGCAGCGGTAACCGCTACAACAGCAACTGTCTGTTTGCCGACGGTTTCCTGGTCAGGCCATACGATTTTGTTGAACTCAGCTTTTAAACCCTTGAAAAAGCTCTTCTTCGGAGCCTTCTCAGTGCCTTTAGTTTCTCCCATAATTCACACTCCTTACTTGGTTTCTTTGTGTAAAGTATGAGTTTTGCAGAATCTACAATATTTTTTGGTCTCCATGCGATCCGGATGTGTCTTTTTATCCTTCGTCATGTTGTAGTTCCGCTGTTTACATTCTGTACATGCCAGTGTAATCTTTGTGCGCACGACTTCCACCTCCACTTGATTTTTGATTGTTTTTCAGTCTTTCTTTCTGCGTTATATCAGCCTGACAGCTAATTTTGAGCATAAAAAAAAGACCTAAGCTCTTCCATTCGCCATACCACTATATCATAAGGGATTCCATGCGTCAATCCCTTTCTTTATTTTTACTGACTTTTTTAGTTACTGTACACGGGTAGGAATTTTCTGAACTGAAAATTCCGTATGACACAGTAGTGGTAGCAGATTTTGCCGATTTGGAATGCGAAGCATCGGCAAAATCCGTTACAGTTCGTGCAACGCATGAACTGTAACCTTTTTTAAACCGATCCGATACAGATTGAAACGAAAAACACCTGTCGGACACCGGCTTCCTGCAGCACTCGGGTGCAGGCCTCGATCGTGCTTCCGGTCGTATAGATGTCATCGACTAAGATCACCAGGTCCGGGATCCTGCACTCATCCTGCCTTGCTCTTTCCGCTATGGCAAAGGCATGGCGGAGATTTTTCAGGCGCTCCTCCGGTCCCAGATTTTTCTGCGGTGCTGTCTTTCTGGTGCGGATCAAAAGCCTTTGGTCAACCGCAAGGCCTGTCAGCCGGCCCAGACGCACCGCCAATTTCCCAGCCTGATTAAAGCCACGGCTTCTTAAGCGTGCCGGATGTATCGGAACCGGTATCAGGACTGCATCCTGTCTGACCGAAAAAAAGTAATGGTATCTTCGGGCAATGGCCTCTGCATAAAAATCCAGGTATTCCCTGCGATTTTTGTATTTGACAGCGGCCATGGATTTCTGCGCCGTTGTATCGTACCGGATCAGCGCCACGCCGCTCTCAAAGCTCCGTTTCCTGCGAAGGCAGTTTGGGCAGTATTCCGCTCTGTCACTGATCAGCTCGGTTCCGCATTTTTTGCAGGTTGGCTGCCCGATAAAATGTAACTTCGGCAAACAGCCTGCACAGATCAGGGCACCCTCCGGCAACACAATCTGTCCGCATACCGGACAGCGGCGCGGAAACAGAAGGTTGATCAGGCGTTCTTTTGGGATCATTCCGGCTTCATCACCTCCTGTATCCGGGTCTTCAGTCCTGTATAACGGCGCTGTTCCATCTCGTTGTCTACCATGACCTGCAGCATTTCGGGTACTCCCACCAGGCACACGCAGGCGCGGGCACGGGTAACTGCCGTATAGATCAGGTTCCTGGTCATCAGCATGCGCGGACCGGAGTAAACCGGTATCACAACTGCCGGATACTCGCTTCCCTGAGATTTATGAATGGTAATGGCATAGGCAAGCTCCAGCTCCTCCAGCTGTTTAAAGCTGTAGTCCACCATTTTTCCTTCGTCAAATTCTACCGTCAATTCTTCTGCAAAGGTATTAATCTCGCGAATAATACCAATATCTCCGTTAAATACTCCCGCACCGGAGTCGATCGGGATGCCATAGCGGCTGCGGATCTCCCACTCGATCTGATAGTTGTTTCGAATCTGCATCACCTTATCTCCTACCCGGTAGATGGTGCCTCCCATTTCCTTTTCCGGTTTTGACGGATCCTTGGGATTTAAGAAGCTTTGCAGGATCGTATTGAGTCGTTCCACGCCAAGCGCTCCTTTTCGCATCGGTGTCATGACCTGGATATCAAACTTATCCGCATGAACATAATTGGGAAGTTTTTCCTGCACCAGCGTCAGCATGGCACTGATAATGGCATCCGGCTGTTCTCGGCGGATAAACAAAAAATCCTTGCTGCGCTTGCCAAGCTGGATCTGCTCTCCTGCATTGATCTTATGCGCATTGACGATGATGTCGCTCTCTGCTGCCTGACGGAAGATCCTGGTCAGCTGCACCACGTTAAAGGCTCCGGAGGCAATCATATCACGCAGCACATTGCCCGGCCCTACGCTTGGAAGCTGATTGATATCGCCAACCAAAATCAGTCGAGTTCCGGGGTTCACTGCCCGAAGGAGCGCATGCATCAGATAAATGTCTACCATGGACATCTCGTCAATAATGATGGCATCCGCCTCTAGCGGATTTTCCTCATTGCGTTCAAAGTGCATTCCCGAAGTATCCTTGTCATCGGAGGGCACTCCCGTCAGTTCCAAAAGCCGGTGGATCGTCCTTGCCTCATAGCCGGTTGCCTCTGTCATGCGCTTTGCCGCACGTCCCGTCGGTGCTGCAAGGAGCAGTTCCATCTCTTCCTGTTCAAAATAGCGGATAATGGTGTTGATCGTCGTGGTTTTACCGGTACCCGGGCCGCCCGTAATAATAAGGAGACCGCTGTTGACCGCCTCGATCACCGCGCGGATCTGCAGTTCATCCGGCTCGATCTGTTCCTCCTTGCAGATAACCTCCAGCTTTTTTCGGATCTCCTCCTCCGGCTCTGAACCGTGAAGATTCAGATCATGGAGCATGCGGGCTGTATTGAGCTCGGTATAATAATACTGGGAGGCATAGACGTGGCGGGAAGGTGACGGAGCCGGAGTCTGATTTTGATCTGCATTTTTATCTGCGTTTCGATCTGCATTTTTATCTGCGTTTCGATCTGCATTTTGATCTGCGTTTCGATCTTCATTGACTTTCACCACGATTTTTTTATCGATCTGAAGATCGGTCAGATGCTTTTCCATCACCGAAGGATCTACATGTAAAAGCTCCGAGGCCGCGGTCAGCAATTCCTCCTCCGGCAGGTATGTGTGTCCGTTTGCCACGGACTGCAGCAAGGTATAATAAATTCCGCTGCGAATGCGAAAATCAGAATCTGTGAAAATACCAACCTTCTGGGCGATCTCGTCGGCCATCTTAAATCCGACTCCCTGAATGTCATCTGCCAGCCGATAGGGATTTTCGCGGATGATCCCATACATGCGGGAACCGTATTCATTATAGATTTTCAAAGCCAGGTTCATGGATATGCCGTATTCCTGCAAAAACATCATGGCCTGGCGCATCTCCTTTTTGGACTCCATCTGTTCCGCAATGGAGCGAGCCATCTTTTCACTGACTCCCTTTACCTCCGCCAGGCGCTCCGGTTCTTCCTCGATAATGCGAAAGGTATCCGCCTTGAAGCGCCGCACGATGCGGGCAGCCAGGGCGCTTCCGATGCCGCGGATCGCACCGGAGCCCAGGTAGCGCTCCATCGATGCCATATCCTCCGGCGCCTTCAGTTCATAGGTTTCCACCTGGATCTGATCTCCGTAAATGGGATGTTCTACTTCCCGGCCGGAGGCCTCTATGAAATCCCCCTCACTGATATAAGGAAAGGTTCCCACCAGTACATAATCCAGGCCTTCCGAGCTGACACTTAAAATGGAGTAACCATTGTCCTCGTTGCGATATTTGATTTTTTCTACATATCCGCTCACTGTTGCCATGTTCATATCTCCCGTAAATAAGGAAGGCCCCGCGTCCGCGATGGACACGAGACCCTTTTTGCTCGTCTGTTTTTCTTTTTAGTTAAAGTCCTGTTCTTTTTTGTCTCCGTGCTGGAATTCGATGAATTTACCAGTTCCGATAGCGACTGCTGTCAGCGGATCTTCTGCTACCATCGTGGTGATGCTGGTTTTCTCCTCGATCAGCTGGTCAAGACCATTTAACAGGGAACCGCCGCCGGTCATCACGATACCACGGTCGAAGATATCGGCTGCCAGTTCCGGAGGAGTTCTCTCCAATACGTTATGAACGGCATCTACGATCTGCATAGCCGGCTCACGCAGTGCCTCCAGAGTCTCCTCAGAAGTAACTACAATGGTCTTCGGGAGTCCGGTCACCAGGTTACGGCCGCGCACTTCCATGGTCAGCGCTTCCGGTCTGCGATATGCGGTACCGATGTTGATCTTGATCTCCTCTGCAGTTCTTTCACCGATCAGCAGATTGTGCTTCTTTCTCATATAGCGAACCAGAGCCTCATCAAAATCATCACCTGCAACCTTGATAGAAGTACTTACTACCGTTCCGCCAAGGGAGATGACTGCGATATCAGCAGTACCGCCTCCGATATCTACGATCATGTTTCCGCATGCTTTGGAAATATCGATCCCGGCACCGATCGCCGCTGCAACCGGCTCCTCAATGATGGAAACCTCACGAGCACCGGCCTGGTATGTAGCGTCCTCGACTGCCTTTTTTTCAACTTCGGTGGCACCGCTTGGGATGCAGACTGCGACACGGGGTTTGCGCAGGGTTCTCTTTCCGACTGCCTTGTTGATGAAATACTTTAACATCTTCTCCGTGACCGTATAATCAGAAATCACGCCCTGGCGCAGCGGTCTTACCGCAATGATATTGCTCGGTGTTCTTCCGATCATCAGACGTGCTTCCTCACCAATCGCCATGATCTTGTTGGAATCACGGTCAATCGCTACTACGGAAGGCTCTTTCAGCACAACGCCCTTTCCTTTGATATATACCAGAATGCTCGCTGTACCTAAATCGATTCCGATATCGTTGGATACTAACATAAATTTCCTCCTGATGTTTCCCACTTCTATCTAAAGATATAGAAAAATAATGGCAACTGTTCAGAACCAACCTCCAAAATGCTTCGCATTTCGTCGGTGTGGCGTATCC
>CAVALB010000060.1:0-17276 GCA_963589345.1 uncultured Selenomonadales bacterium
AAGCACGAAACAATCCGTGTAACCGGAGGTTCGGGTGTTTTGACACCCGAACCAAACTTAGGAGATCGTGTTGAAATCCGGAGAATGGTAACTTGTAATGCCGCGGATTCTATGATATATTGGTATTCATGGCATTTTGCCCGTTTGTGAGAATGTGATAAGCAACATTATATATAAGAAAGAGGAGATACCCATGAAGTGGACGAAATTTACCTTAAAGACCACGACCGAGGCCGTTGACCTGATCAGCAGCATGCTCGATGAGATCGGGATCGAGGGCATTGAGATCGAGGACAATGTGCCGTTGTCTGACGCAGATACCAAGGGCATGTTCATTGACATTCTTCCGGAGCTTCCGCCGGATGACGGCACCGCAAAGGTGAGCTTCTATGTGGAGGATTTAAGCAATCTGGAGAACATCATTCATCAGGTCAATGCCGGTCTCGATGAGATCGCAGAATTTGTAAACGTGGGCGAGCGCACATTAAGCGTTTCCGAGACTGAGGATAAGGACTGGATCAATAACTGGAAGCAGTACTTTAAGCCGTTTACCGTAGATGATATCCTGATCAAGCCAACCTGGGAGACGATCCCGGAGGAGCACAAGGACAAGCTCCTCATTCAGATCGATCCGGGCACGGCATTCGGCACCGGTATGCATGAGACGACTCAGCTTTGCATCCGCCAGCTGCGCAAGTATGTGAATGCAGACTCCGAGATCATAGATGTGGGAACCGGAAGCGGCATTTTAGGGATCGCAGCGTTAAAGCTGGGTGCAAAGAGTGTGTTCGGTACAGATCTAGACGAGAATGCCATTGTGGCAGTGGGCGAAAATCTGGCCTCCAACGATATTCCGTCAGACCGCTTCCATGTGGTTCAGGGTAATATCATCGATGATCAGGCAATCCAGGATCAGGCCGGTTACGAGTGCTATGACATTGCAGTAGCCAATATCCTGGCACCGGTCATCATCATGCTGCAGGGTGAGATCTGTAAGCACATCAAGCACGGCGGCATGTTCATCACCTCCGGCATCATCAATACCAAGGAGCAGGATGTAAAGGATGCCATGAATGCCAATCCGGAGCTTGAGATCGTGGAAACTACCTACCAGGGCGACTGGGTATCCATCACCGCCCGCAGAAAATAAGGAGCAGCGGCGTGTATCATTTTTTTGTAACACCGGCACAGATCATGGATGGATATGCCGTGATCACCGGTCAGGATGTAAATCATATCCGCAATGTGCTGCGGATGAAGGCCGGAGAGCAGGTTGGCATCCGTGACGGGATCTCCCGCAGTTATATCTGTGAACTGGAAACCATTGAAGCAGAAGAGATTCGGGCAAGGATCCTGACAGAGGATACCAACTTAAGTGAGCTTCCGGCAGAGCTGTATCTGTTTCAGGGGCTGCCAAAGAGTGATAAGATGGAACTCATCATCCAGAAGGCGGTGGAGCTTGGCGTGCATGAGGTCATTCCGGTGGCAACCCGCAGGGCTGTGGTGAAGCTGGATCGAAAAAAAGAGGAAGCCAAGTTAAAGCGCTGGAATGCCATCGCTGAGAGTGCAGCCAAGCAGTCCGGCCGTATGATGATCCCGCAGGTTCACGGTGTTCTGACCATGAAGGAGGCCTTTGCCTATGCAAAGGGGTTTGATATCAATCTGATCCCTTATGAGCTGGCAGAGGGGATGCAGGAGACCAAAGCTATTGTAGGCCAGGTAAAGCCGGGGATGCGCGTAGGTATTTTTATCGGTCCTGAGGGTGGCTTTGATGTAGAGGAAGTGGAGTCTGCCATGGAAGCAGGTCTTCATCCCATTACCCTTGGACGGCGTATTTTGCGGACAGAAACGGCGGGCATGACCATGCTCTCGATTTTGATGTTTCAGTTAGAAGTGTAAGAGGTACGTTAATTGATATGGAAGCATATTTTGATAATTCAGCCACCACAAAGGTTCTGGACAGTGTCCGGGATATTGTGGTAAAAACAATGACAGAGGATTACGCCAATCCGGCTGCCAGACACCGTAAGGGGATGGAGGCAGAGCAGCATATCCGTGAGGCAAGAAAGATCATTGCAGATACCATGAAGGTACAGGAAAAGGAAATCCTGTTTACCTCCGGCGGTTCGGAATCCAACAACATGGCATTGATTGGCACAGCTCTGGCAAACCAGAGAGCCGGAAAGCACATCATCAGCACCTCCATCGAGCATCCGTCGGTATACAATCCGCTGGGTGTTTTGGAGGAGCTGGGCTTTGAGGTGACCATTCTGCAGGTGGATCATGACGGCCACATCAGCTTAAAGGAACTGGAGGAAGCAATCCGACCGGATACCATCCTGGTTTCCACCATGTACGTGAACAATGAGGTGGGAGCCGTGGAGCCGGTGGAGGAGATCGCAAGGATCATTAAGGAAAAAAATCCGTCCATCTTGTATCATGTGGATGCGATCCAGGCTTACGGCAAATATGTCATTCGCCCGAAAAAGCAGGGCATTGACCTGCTTTCTGTCAGCAGTCACAAGATCCACGGACCGAAGGGCGTGGGATTTTTATATATCCGTAACGGCGTGAAGATCAAGCCGCTCATCTACGGAGGCGGCCAGCAGGCAGGCCTGCGTTCCGGCACAGAAAATGTTCCGGGGGTGGCAGGCTTCGGCGCTGCGGCGAAAGAAATGTATACAGATCATGCGAAAAAGGTACAGAAGCTGATCGAACTGAAGGATTACATGACCGACCGTCTGGCCGAGATCGACGGAATTGTAATCAACAGCAAAAAAGGCGAGGAAAGTGCACCACAGATCGTCAGCGTCAGCTTTGAGGGTGTGCGCAGCGAGGTGCTTTTGCATGCGCTTGAGGATAAGGGCGTGTATGTCTCCTCCGGCTCTGCATGTTCCTCTAATCATCCGGGCATCAGCGGAACCCTAAAGGGCATCGGTGTGGCAAAAAAGCTGCTGGATTCCACCATCCGCATGAGCTTTGGCATATTCAATACGAAGGAAGAAGTCGATTATACAATTGATGTATTAAAAGAGCTGGTTCCGGACCTGCGCCGTTACCAGAGAGGATAAGAAAGGGAAAACTATGGTATACCAGTCATTTTTGATCAAGTATGCAGAAATCGGTACCAAGGGAAAAAACCGGTATCTGTTCGAGGATGCACTGATCAAGCAGATTAAGAACGCACTCAAAAAGGTGGAGGGCTCCTTCATCGCCTCCAAGGAGTCTGGACGGATCTATGTCCAGGCTCTCAGCGAGTATGATTACGATGAAGTGATCGATGCCTTAAAGAAGGTATTCGGCATTGCCTGGATCTGCCCGATGCTTCAGATAGAGGAAAAGGATTATGAGAATTTAAAGAAGGTTGTTGTCGAGTACATTGACCAGGTTTATCCGGATAAGAAATTCACCTTTAAGGTGGATTCGCGTCGTGCCGATAAAAATTATCCGGTTCGTTCCGAGCAGATGAACTGCGATCTGGGCGAGGTGATCCTGAATGCATTCCCGGAAACCTCCGTGGACGTGCATCATCCGGATGTACTTCTTCATGTGGAGATCCGCAAAGTGGTCAATATTTACTCCCTGATGATCCCGGGACCGGGAGGTATGCCGGTGGGCACCAACGGAAAGGCAACCCTGCTTTTATCCGGTGGTATCGACAGCCCGGTAGCAGGTTACATGATCGCAAAGCGCGGAGTCAAGATCGACGCGGTTTACTTCCACGCACCGCCTTACACCAGTGACCGCGCAAAGCAGAAGGTTGTAGATCTGGCAAAGCTTGTGGCACGTTATTCCGGTCCGATCCCGCTGCATGTGGTGAATTTTACGGATATTCAGCTTTATATTTATGAGCAGTGCCCGCACGAGGAGCTGACCATCATCATGCGCCGCTATATGATGAAAATTGCGGAAGAAATCGCAAAGAAAAGCGATTCCCTGGCACTCATCACCGGAGAGAGCATCGGTCAGGTGGCATCTCAGACGGTTCAGTCTCTGGCTGCAACCAACGAGGTCTGCACAATGCCGGTGTTCCGTCCGCTGATCGGTTTTGATAAGCAGGAGATCATTGATATTTCCGAGAAGATCGGAACCTTTGAAACTTCCATTCAGCCGTTTGAGGACTGCTGTACCATCTTTGTGGCAAAGCATCCGGTAACGAAGCCGAATTTAAACATTATCCATAAATCGGAGACCAAGCTGGAAGAGAAGATTGACGAGATGGTTCAGACTGCCCTTGAGACCGAGGAAGTCATCTGGTGCGATTAAGAAAGAAAAATAAAAAGGATACTCCGTTAAGGAGTATCCTTAAAAAAATCTTATTTGATTATTTGATGATGTATGGAGAAAGGATTTCCAGAATCTCATCAATGCCGGCCTCAGCATGGATATTTAAGTCGATCGGCTTGGAAAGATCCAGGCTGAAGATACCCATGATGGATTTTGCATCGATGACATATCTGCCGGATACGAGATCAAAATCAACATCGAACTTGGTTAAGTCATTTACAAAAGACTTTACTTTATCAATAGAATTTAAAGAAATACGAACTGTTTTCATGTGAAAAAAACCTCCTTAAATGGTCACCTTTTTAATATTGGCGTAAGGAGGAAACCTGCCTTCGCCTTACGTTAAATTTTACAAACATATTGTGGGAAAGTCAATAGGTAGTTTCCATGAAATCAGGTTAAATATACGTTAGAAAAAGAAGGAGAACGGTATGAGAACGGCAGCATTGCACAACCTGGGCTGCAAGGTGAATTCTTATGAAACGGAGGCTATGCAGCAGCTTTTGGAAGAGGCAGGATATGAGATCGTGCCCTTCCACGAAAAAGCCGATGTTTATATTATCAATACCTGTTCCGTAACCAATATCGCGGATCGCAAGTCCAGACAGATGCTGCATCGGGCGAAAAAACAGAATCCGGAGGCTGTGGTGGTTGCCGCGGGCTGTTATGTTCAGGCGGCAGCTGAAGAACTGAAGGCAGATCTGGCGGTGGATGTCATCATCGGCAATAACAAAAAACAGGATCTGATTCCGATTCTGGAGGAATATTTTAAGGATCAAAATGACAGCAGTCATGTGATCGAGATCAACGAAACCCACGAATATGAGCGCCTTACCATCCATAAGATCGCGGATCATACCCGGGCATTTTTGAAGGTTCAGGATGGCTGCAATCAGTTTTGCAGTTATTGCATCATCCCCTATACCAGAGGACGCGTTCGAAGCCGCAGACCGGAGGAGGTTGTGGCTGAGGTGAGGGAGCTTGCGGCAGCAGGCTACCGGGAGGTGGTCTTAACCGGCATTCATTTAAGCTCCTACGGCGTGGATTTTAAAGAGGAGGAAAAAGGAAACCTGCTCAGTCTGATTCGTCAGGTGCATGAGGTGGAGGGTATCTGCAGGATCCGCCTTGGTTCCCTGGAGCCTCGTATCATCACAGAGGATTTTGCAAAGGCACTGTCCGGTCTTCCAAAGTTTTGCCCACATTTTCATCTGTCCTTACAGAGCGGCTGTGACGAGACCCTAAAGCGGATGAATCGTCATTATACAACAGGGGAATATAAAAATGGCTGCGATATTCTGCGCAGATACTTCGATCATCCGGCAATCACAACGGATGTGATCGTGGGATTTCCGGGAGAGACAGAAGAGGAGTTTTCTGAGACAAAGGCATTTTTAGAGCAGATCGGATTCTATGAGATGCACATCTTCAAGTATTCGAGACGTGCCGGAACCCGGGCGGACCGTATGCCGGATCAGGTACCGGAGCAGGTAAAGAGTGCCCGCAGTGAGGTGCTGCTTGCTCTGGAAAAACAGATGTCAAGGGCTTACCGTGAGAGCTTCCTTGGAAAGAAAAAGGAAGTCCTTCTGGAGGAAAAAACGGAGATAGGCGGTCGGGAATACATGATCGGACATACTATGGAATATGTGAAGGCTGTGGTGCCGTATGAGAAAAATCTGAAAAACAAAATGGCCGAGGGCATCCTGAAGGAAATGCTCAACGATGAAGTACTGTTGCTTGACGAATCCTGGAAAGTAGTATAGAATAGAAAAGAATAGTTAAAGGACGTGAACTACATGGGCGAAATTCATAACACACAGTTTTTTAAGGCAGTACAGGAGAATAAAATGGATGTCAGCCAGGTTTTAGAACAGGTGTATGTGGCACTGACGGAAAAAGGTTATAATCCGGTAAATCAGATCGTAGGTTATATTATGTCCGGAGATCCAACCTATATCACCAGCCATAAAGGTGCCAGAAGCCTGATCATGAAGGTTGAACGTGATGAGATTCTGGAAGAACTGATGTCTGTTTACATCGACGCAAAATTAAAGTAACACATCAAAAAAGCGAAAGATGATTGCCAGCCGTATCCGTCCGGAGAGGCTGGCCGTTTTGTGTTGTTTAAAAGGAATAATGTATGAGAATTTTAGGACTGGACTATGGTTCCAAAACAGTAGGGGTAGCAGTCTGCGATCCGCTGGGACTGACAGCTCAGGGAGTAGAGACCATTACCCGAAAAGAAGAAAATAAACTGCGAAAAACCCTTGCCCGGATCGAGAGCCTTGCAGAAGAATATCAGGTGGAAACCATTGTGCTCGGTTATCCCAAGAATATGGATGATTCGATCGGGGAACGTGCAAGAAAAACAGAAGAATTTCGCGATATGCTCGTGCGCAGAACCGGACTTCCCGTCGTTTTGTGGGACGAGCGTCTGACAACTATTGAGGCAAATGAGATTCTGATCGAAAGCGGAGTCCGCAGAGAAGACCGAAAAAAGGTGATCGATAAAATTGCGGCCACCCTCATCCTACAGTCTTATCTGGGCTCCCTCAAGTAACGTGATAGGAGAGATCGTGATGGAAGAAAAGATTACCCTTGAGACCGATAACGGGGAAAAAGTGGATTTTTACGTTCTGGAAGAAACAAAGATCAATGGCATGAATTATCTGCTGGTAACGGATTCAGAAGAAGAGGAAGACGGAGAGTGTTATATTCTGAAGGATGTATCCAAAGCAGAGGAGAGCGAAGCCGTATATGAATTTGTAGAGAACGATGATGAAATGGATTATCTCTTTAAAATTTTTACGGAACTGATGGAAGATATGGAAGTAGAGCTTCAGAAATAAGAGTTACTATAACAATCGGAGGAAAAACAAAAAAGCATGGAGAATCAGAACAATCAGAATGATAAAGCGGCTGACAGCTACGTGCAGACACCGCAGCAGGAAGCAAAGTCTGTGCTGGCAGAGCTTGCTGAATTTGTTTCCAGAACGAAAGAGTCTGCCACGGGTGCAGAAACCGTGGAAACAAAAAATGCAAACCAGAACGTAAGCCAGGAAAAACAGACAGAAGAAAGCAATGCTGATCCTGCAAAAGCGAAAACAGAAAAACGGGAGCGCCCGGCAAGGAACAACCGCTCCAGAGGCCCGAGAAAACCAAGAAATACAGCTGCAAAGCATGTGGACGCTGCTGAGACGGCAGAAAAAGAAAACGGAAAACCGGAAGAAAGAAAACCGAAAGCTGCGAGAAATGCGCGAGGCAATTCAAAAGCAGAAAAAACAGAGCAAACAGAAAAAGCAGAAAGAACCGAAAAAAACGGGAAATCCGCACGGACGGAGAAGCCGGCCAGAGCAGAACGTCCGGCAAGGAACGAAAAGCCTGCAAAACCTTCCAAAGTGAAAAATGCACCTGCTGACACGAACGCAAAGCCGAAGGTGCGAATCATCCCGCTTGGCGGTCTGGAGCAGATCGGTATGAACATTACCGCATTTGAGTATGAAGATACCATCGTCGTTGTAGACTGCGGTCTTGCATTCCCGACCGATGACATGCTGGGCATTGACCTGGTCATTCCGGATGTTACCTACTTAGAACGCAATATTGACAAGGTCAAGGGCTTTGTTATCACCCACGGACATGAGGATCACATTGGCTCCTTGCCCTATATTTTACAGAAGATCAATGTTCCGGTATACGGCACCAAGCTGACCATTGCCTTGATCGAGAACAAGTTAAAAGAACATAACCTGATGAAGAGCACCAAGCGCAAGGTGGTAAAGCACGGCCAGTCCGTGAACCTGGGGTGTTTCCGTGTGGAGTTCATCAAGACCAACCACAGCATTGCTGATTCCGCTGCCCTGGCTCTGTTTACCCCGGCCGGCATCATCGTGCATACCGGAGACTTTAAGGTGGATTACACCCCGGTATTTGGCGATGCCTTTGACTTGGCACGTTTCGCAGAACTGGGAAGAAAGGGCGTCCTGGCACTCTTAAGCGACAGTACCAATGCGATCCGCAAGGGCTTTACCGCATCGGAGCGTACCGTAGGAAAGACCTTTGATTCGATTTTCGCAGAGCATAAAAACAACCGTATCATTGTTGCAACCTTCGCTTCAAATGTAGACCGCGTACAGCAGATCATCTTTACCGCTGAAAAATACGGGCGCAAGGTTGTGATCGAAGGCCGCAGCATGGTCAATGTCATTGGTACGGCCAACGAGCTTGGCTATATCAATATTTCGGACGGCACTTTGATCGAGATCGATCAGCTGAAGAATTATCCGGACGAGCAGACAGTCCTGATCACCACGGGAAGCCAGGGCGAGTCTATGGCGGCTCTGTCCCGTATGGCATCCGGTATGCACCGCAAGGTTTCGATCAAGCCAAACGATGTAGTCATTATGAGTTCCACGCCGATCCCGGGCAATGAAAAGCAGGTGTCTAAGGTCATCAACGAGCTGTCCATGCGCGGTGTCGAGGTCATTACGGAGGATACTCATGTATCCGGTCATGCCTGCCAGGAGGAACTCAAGCTGATCTATTCCCTGCTGCATCCGAAATTTGCACTTCCGGTACATGGTGAATATCGTCATCTGGTAGCAAACCGTTCCATCGCCACTGCCATTGGCGTGCCGAAGGAGAATGTCCTGATCATGTCCTCCGGTGATGTTGTGGAGATCTGCGAGGATTCCTGTCAGGTAGTGGATCATGTACAGCACGGCGGCATCCTGGTAGACGGACTTGGCGTGGGCGATGTCGGAAATATCGTTCTGCGTGACCGTCAGAATCTGGCTCAGAACGGTATCATCATTGTAGTCCTGACCTTAGAGCGCTACAGCAACCAGCTCTTAGCCGGACCGGATATCGTATCCCGTGGTTTTGTTTACGTGAGAGAGTCTGAGGATCTTATGGACGAGGCAAAGCGCGTGGTAGATGATGCGGTTGCAGACTGCCTTGGCCGCCATGTGACGGATTGGGGCAAGTTAAAGAACATGATCCGTGACAGCTTAAGTGACTTTATGTGGAAACGTATGAAGCGGAATCCGATGATTCTGCCGATCATTATGGAGGTTGAGTAGGCCAAACATGAGCCATATCACCAGAGATATCAACAGGGTGACCGGAGCGGTCATCGGAATTTCCGGGAAGCTGATTTTGTATGCACTGGTGATTCTTTTGCTTGCAGAAGGGATCACCAGAGGATATGCCTTCGGTCATTCCCTGTTTTATGAAAGTTCCGTGGAGGAGGCACCGGGGCGTGACATGGTTGTCACGGTGCCGGAGAATCAGAAGGCATCCGATACCATACATGAATTGAAAAAGGATGGCCTCATTGACAATGAGCTTGCCATGCGGATCCAGATGAAGTTTTATGATTATGAGATCCATCCGGGAACCTATACATTGAATACTTCTATGTCATCCAAGCAGATGCTTCAGATTCTGAACGAGAAGACAGAAAAAGAGGAGGAAACTGCGTCATGATGGATCAAGATCGGATCACTCAGTATATTCATTCTCTGGATCAGGGGCACGGTGCCTTCTGTGATCAGATCGCAAAAAAAGCACGGGCCGAACGTGTGCCGATCATCCGGAAGGAAACTGCCAATTTTTTGCAGGCCATGGTGGCGGCAAAGCAGCCGAAGCACATTTTGGAGGTCGGAACCGCTGTGGGGTACTCGGCCCTTTTGATGGCGCAGGTCATGCCGGAGAAAACAGATATCATCACCATTGAAAAATATGAACCGCGTATTCCGGTGGCACGCCGTCATTTTAAAGAGGCCGATCTTTCGGACAGGATCACCTTGCGGGAAGGCGATGCAGGGGAAATTTTAAAGGAGCTGGAAGGACCTTTTGATTTCATTTTTATGGACGCGGCGAAGGGCCAGTATATTCACTGGCTGTCGGATATCCTGCGGCTCCTTCCGGCGGGAGGCGTGTTGTTTTCGGACAATGTGCTGCAGGACGGAGACATCATCGAGTCTCGTTTTGCGGTAGAACGCCGCAATCGCACGATCCATGCGCGAATGCGGGAATATTTGTATACGCTGACTCATATGCCGGAGCTTCAGACCAGCGTGGTGCCCATCGGCGATGGCGTGGCGCTGAGCGTGAAGCGGTAAAAACTGAAATAGGAAAAAGATTATGAGAGACACAGAATTATTAATCCCGGCTGGCAGTCTGGATGTGCTGAAAACAGCAGTCATCTACGGTGCCGATGCCGTATATCTGGGCGGTGAGGCCTTCGGTCTCAGAGCCAAAGCGAAAAATTTTACCAACGAAGAGATCAAGGAAGGCATTGCCTTTGCCCATGAGCGCGGCGTAAAGGTTTACATCACTGCCAATATTCTGGCACATAACGATGACTTAGCAGGTGTGGAGCAGTATTTTGAGGAGTTAAAGGATATCCGTCCGGACGCTCTCATCATTTCGGATCCGGGTGTATTTGCCATTGCAAGGCGTGTGCTGCCGGACATGGAGCTTCATGTCAGCACCCAGGCCAACAACACCAACTACGGAACCTACCTGTTCTGGCATCAGCTTGGCGCAAAGCGTGTGGTATCTGCCCGTGAGCTTTCCTTAAAGGAAATCAAGGAGATCCGTGCCCACATTCCGGAAGAAATGCAGATCGAGAGCTTCATCCACGGAGCTATGTGTATTTCTTATTCCGGCCGCTGTCTGCTGAGCAACTTTCTGGTGGGAAGAGATGCCAATCAGGGTGCCTGTACCCATCCGTGCCGCTGGAAATACTCCGTTGTGGAGGAAACCAGACCGGGCGAGTATATGCCGGTATATGAAAATGAACGCGGCACCTACATCTTCAACTCCAAGGATCTGTGCATGATCGAGCATATCCCGGAACTGATCGATGCCGGTATCGACAGCTTTAAGATCGAGGGCCGCATGAAAACGGCGCTCTATGTAGCTACCGTAGCCCGCACCTATCGTAAGGCCATCGACGATTACAAAAAGGATCCAGCTCTGTATCAGGCAAACATGGAATGGTACAAGGCGGAGATCGGAAAATGCACCTACCGCGAATTTACCACCGGTTTTTACTTTGGTAAGCCGACCACCGACAGCCAGATCTACGACAGCAATACCTATGTCAAAAATTACACCTATCTCGGAACCGTCGAAGAGGTTCGAAAAGACGGCTGCTGCCGTATCGAGCAGAAAAACAAGTTCACGGTAGGCGAACAGATCGAGATCATGAAGCCGGACGGCCGAAATCTTCTTGTTACCGTAAAAGGCATCACAGATGCGGACGGCAACACGATGGAGAGTGCACCGCATCCGAAGCAGGTCTTATGGGTAAATCTCGGAAGTGAAGTCAGCCCGTACGATATTTTGAGAAGAAGTGAAATGGAATAAAAAGGTTTAATTTCTGAAAAATTCGGCATAGTCGTTATAAACGGCTATGCCTTTTTCTTGATTCATAGGAAATTGCGTCCTATGAATCAAAAACGCTCCGCGGGATGCGCACTCGGCGCAGGGGTATGTGGTTGCTGAAGCAACCGCGCCTCGGCGCGAGAATGTGCCAAGGCACATTTTTTTTAAATTTACAGGAAAATACCTGGAAACAGTCCTGTTTTGTCCCACACTTGTCCTGTATCATATGTTATGATACAGACAGTTAACAAAATAGTTGCGATTTTAGATAAAAGATCTATTTAACCGTCAGGAGGGAATCTTATGCCAAATAAAATCAGAACCGAAAAGGAAGCTACTCTTCAAGAAATGTTGGACAACTACAATGAAATCAGCAGGCTTGGCGTCATCGATTTTTCGGATTATTATGACTGCCGCCTGGACGGTATCGATGAGAAGGATCTGAAACAACCGTCGGAACTTGATGACTACGTGAACAAGCTTCTCGCATTCCAGAAAGAAGAAGACGCCGGATTACTGGAAGAGGAAGAAGAGGAAGTTTTTAATGATCTGAAAAAACGGCTGCAATCTGAGGTCAATGAGACCGGCATTCATAAGCTTTTGCAGTTCAAGCTCATGAATGAGCTTCTCAAAACGGATGGAAACCTTGAGAGTGAACATCTTCAGACAGCAGCCGATTGTCAAAAACTGTATAATGATATTACTGCATCTTTTGAGATCATGGAGGCTCATGCACGGAAAAACGCGATGCAGGATGATGGATCCTTTAATAAATCCCCTAAGAAGATCGCAGAAGAAATTCTTGCAAAGGAAGAAACCAAGGCAAAAAAACCTCTGACGCAGATCTGTACCGGCATGCTTCAAGATTTCGAAAAATACAGAGATATTTTAGCAGCACCGGCCCTGATGCCATATCAAACGTTTCTTGATGAGAAGATCAAGGAAAAAGAACGAAATGAAAAAAAAGATGCCGTCGAAAACGCCATGCCTCCGGAAGAAAAGGAAAAACGACGTCTCAATCAGGAAATTGCAGAAAGAAGGGCAAAACAGAAAGAGCTGACGAAGCAGATCAATAAAACCAACGAACTCTTTAATGAAGAATACCAAAAAGCCAAAAAAAAGGGCATTGTTCTGACCGTTCCAAACAAAAGGAAACCCGGAAGCCGCGTGTTTATGAAAACTTCAAAGATCAGCGATATGCAAAAGCAGGAAAAAGCTGAGCTGAATGAAATTTTTCACGCTGCGACCGATGAATTTGTACAGTGTGTGGATGCCATAAAAGCCACGGACAAAGGACAGTCGTCTGATGAATTCCGGAAAATGATAGAAAGCCTGACAATGCTAAGGAATCAAAAAGATACGTTGAAGAATCTCGGAGAAGATACGAAAAGCCGTCATCTCACTCTGGTCGACACCATTGCGAAAGTGTACGAATATACCAACGACTATATCATGAAAAGAGAAAAAGACAGCTTTTTCAGCCGTCATCTCGGCCAGGGCGGTACTCGTTATAAACAGGCCAAGGCCGTCAGGGATTTATTGGAAACCTATCACGAGGCTGCTGAGCAGCTCGATCTCAATCGTCTGAAGGACGTGCTTCTTATGCGCCTGGAGAAAAAAGATGCACTGAAAGAAGAAATCGGCAAAATTGAAACGGAGATCGATGAGCTTACAGAGCTAAGAGACGGAAAAAAGAAGCGCGAGAACCTTGAAAGAAGCGGAGATGCGCAGCAGAAATCAGTAAGCACCAGACAGCGCCTTGAAAATGGCTTTCAGGAACTCAATAACTCTGCGGAATCGGAGAAAAAACAAATTTCGGAGGAAAAGCAAACTTCTGAGAAAGAGAAGGCGGCAAATAAGAAAAAGTCACAGTCAGTGAAACCTATCGTCTCAGAAAAATCTGTTCCTGAAATGAAAGCCAAGTGAAAGAAAAAATGATAGCAGCCAAACCTTTTTGCAAATATCTCGACTTTAACGCGTTGATGTGTTATACTGATACGCAGTTCGGTTGATGAAAACATTTGTCAACTGCTGCAAAAACAGTTAAAACAGTTAAAACAGGAGAGGCTGTGTAGTATGAAGATTATTGTATGTATGAAACAGGTTCCGGCAAGCTCCAAGGTCGACATTGACCCGGAGACCGGCAACCTTAAGAGGGGGAGTGCAGGGCAGCGTACGAATCCGTATGATCTCTATGCACTGGAGTGTGCGCTGCAGATTCGCGAAAAAACCGGCGGCAGTGTTACGGTGCTGACGATGGGACCGGCTCAGGCAGAGAGTATGATCCGTGACGCCTACAGCATGGGAGCCGATGAGGGCGTTATTTTAAGTGACCGCAAGTTTGCCGGTTCCGATGTACTGGCAACCTCGTATACCTTATCCCAGGGAATTGAACTGCTTGGCGGTGCAGATCTGATCCTCTGCGGACGGCAGACGACAGACGGCGATACCGCCCAGATCGGACCGGCCATCGCTGAGCATTTACACATTCCGCATTGCGCATGGGTATCTGCCATTGAGGAGGCAGATGAACAGCAGATCACCTTAAAACAGGATTTCGGAAGCGTGACGCAGATTTCCAGAATGCAGTATCCCTGCCTGGTTACTGTGGACAAGGATATTTGTGTTCCGAGGCTTCCATCCTGGCGCCTGACAAAGGAAACCCAGGATCGTCCGGTGCGCGTAGTAACCTTCGATGACCTTCCCAGACCGGATCTGACCCGCTTTGGCGCAGTAGGTTCCCCCACCAGAGTAGAGCGCATCTTCGCGCCGGAGGCAGGGGCACCAAGCGTGGAGCTTGTTGGAACCGCGGCAGAGAAGGCAGAGAAGCTCACAAAGCTTCTTGCAGAGCGAAAATACATCTGATCGGAGGCATATACCTATGAAATTATTACGATTTGATCCGAAGCTCTGCACTCTTTGCGGAGCCTGTATCGATAAATGTCCCTTTGGTGCCATCACCATGGAAAAAACGGGAATCACTTTAAATGAGAACTGCCGCATGTGCGGTGTCTGTGTGAGACAGTGCCAGAGCAAGGCACTCTATTTTGAGCAGAAGGCCGGTGGTGAGGACAAGAGTAGCTGGAACGGCATTCTGGTTTACGCAGAGCAGGAACGCGGCAAGGTGCATCCGGTCGTCTTTGAGCTGATCGGTGAAGCCAGAAAGTTGGCAAAGAAAGTGGGCTACAAGGTCTATGCAGTCATGGTAGGAGCAGCGAAAAGCGCAGAGAACGCAAAGGAGCTGCTGGCATATGGTGTGGATGAGGTGTTTGTCTATGAGCATGAGGGCTTTGTGGGATTTAAGGCTGATTGCTATGCAGATGCCGTGGCAGACTGCATCTCCAAGCTGCGCCCGTCTGTTGTGCTTGTGGGAGGAACCTCCCTCGGACGTTCCCTGGCACCACGTCTTTCTACCCGGTTCCATACCGGACTGACTGCAGACTGCACAAAGCTGGACATGAAGTCCAACACGGATCTGGTGCAGATCCGTCCGGCGTTCGGCGGAAATATCATGGCACAGATCGTCATCAGTGATGCCCGTCCGCAGTTTGCAACGGTTCGCTATAAAGTGATGGATCGAGCAGAAAAGGTGGAGAATCCGTCCGGAAAGGTTACGATCTGTCCGGTCTCTGAGGATATGGTCCGCTCACGCATTGAGGTTCTTTCGGAGAAGGTTCTCGAGCATGTGCGCTCTATCGAGGAGGAGGATGTGCTGGTGGTTGCGGGCCGCGGTGCCGACAAGGCTGTGGATCAGCTGAAAGAGCTGGCAGAGCTTTTAGGCGGCCAGTTGTGCTTCACCCGTCCGATGATCGAGGACGGATACGGAGACACTGCCCATCAGATCGGCCTGTCCGGACGTACCGTAAAGCCGAAACTGATCCTGACCTTTGGCGTATCCGGCGCCATCCAGTTTACTGCCTGCATGAACAGTGCCGAGTGCATTGTTGCGATCAACAATGACCCGGAGGCACCGATCTTTGCCATCGCGGATATTGCCATCAAGGATGACTTGTATGCGGTACTTCCACAGCTTTTGAGTGATGTGAAAAACAGAAAGGATGGTGAGTGATATGCCGTTTCCATACAAAAAAATGACAGAAGAGGATTTCGCTTACCTCCGCAGTGTGACCGCGCCGGAGCGTGTCTGGGTCGGCGATGAGATCGCGAGAGAATATTATCACGATGAGATGCCGGAGTACGGAGTTTTTCCTCCGGAGCTTTATGTGGAAGTGCTGGATAAACAGGAAGTCAGCAAGATTATGAAATATGCCTGGGAGCAGAATATCCCGGTGGTTGTGCGCGGAGCCGGAACCGGCCTTGCAGGTGGTGCAAACTGTAAATACGGCGGCATCCTACTGTCTGTTATGAAAATGAATAAGATGATCTGCTTAGACAAGGCCAATATGACCATCACAGTGCAGCCCGGCATGCTCCTGACCGAGGTGGCGGCAGCTGCAGCAGCAGAAGGCTTGTTTTATCCGCCGGATCCCGGTGAAAAGACCGCATCCATCGGCGGAAATGTCATCACTAATGCAGGCGGCATGCGTGCGGTCCGTTATGGACTAACCCGCGACTTTGTCCGCTGCATCGAGGCAGTCCTGCCGGACGGTGAGATCGTGCAATTTTCCTCCAATGTGGTAAAAAATACCACGGGATATGATGTTAAGGATCTGGTCATCGGCTCTGAGGGAACTCTCTGTATCCTCACAGAGGTGACCTTGAAGCTGCTTCCGGCACCGAAGTTTACCCGTACTCTGGTGATGCCGTTTAAAAATCTGGAAACCTGCATTGACATGGTGCCGCGACTTTTGCAGATGTCTGCCGTACCGACTGCCATTGAATTTCTGGAGCGGGAGCTGATCGACATCGTAGAGCGCAACCTTCATAAGCTGCTTCCTGTCAAGGAGGGCGATGCTGTTTTGATCGTCATGTACGATGCAGGAAGCGAGCAGGAGCTTGTATCTGCCTGCACCGAAGCCTCCGATGCAGCGTTGGAAGCCGGAGCCATTGATGTTTACATTGCGGATACCCCGGAACGTATTGCATCTGTATGGTCTGTGCGCGGTGCGATCCTGGAAGGCATGAAGGCCGAGAGCGTAGCGCAGGAGGAGTGTGATGTGGTGGTACCGCGGGCAAAAATCGCGGAATATGTGCGTCTTGCAAAGGGAATCGGTGCCAAATACGGCATTCGTGTGGAACCCTGCGGCCATGCCGGCGACGGAAATATCCACACCGAGATGCTGCGAGACGCTTCCATGAGCGACGAAGACTGGATCAAAGGAACCAGAGCCTGCCTCACCGAACTCTACGGCGTATCCAAGCGCTTTGGAGGTCAGTTATCCGGCGAGCACGGTATCGGAAACGGACGTCTCGAATACTTAAAACCGTTCGTAGGCGACCGGATGTACAAGCTGTACCAGTCCATCAAGCTGGCATTCGATGAAAAACTGATTCTCAACCCCGGAAAGATCATCACCTTTGAACAATAAAAATTTAGGGAACTGTATCGCGAAGAGTCCGAAGTTCCGGGACTGGCATACAGAAACGCAGACCCTGTGGAATTTTTTCCTCGTGCGCTTGCGCCGCCTATTGTCTCC
>CAVALB010000061.1:0-16577 GCA_963589345.1 uncultured Selenomonadales bacterium
TGGGCGTAGGATATTTGAGAGGAGCTGTCCTTAGTACGAGAGGACCGGGATGGACTGACCTCTGGTGTATCGGTTGAGCCGCCAGGCTCATGGCCGAGTAGCCAAGTCGGGACGGGATAAACGCTGAAGGCATCTAAGCGTGAAGCCCCCCTCAAGATGAGATATCCCATACGCAAGTAGTAAGACCCCTTGAAGACGACGAGGTAGATAGGGCAGAGGTGGAAGCATGGTAACATGTGCAGCTGACTGTCACTAATAGGTCGAGGGCTTATCCAATATGGTTTAGGGAGCGGTTGATAACCGCGATTGTAAAACGGATGAAATTCAATATGTGGTTTTGAGGGTACATAGATGGGAGACCGGAAGAGATTCCGGTCTCTTTTTGTTATACAATGTTACCGGATTGTTACGTGCTGCGCACTCCCACAATCCTCAAAACCATTCAATATTTGAAGTATCATTGACATTTCACTTTTGCTCCATTAATATACTTAGGAACCGAAGTATATAAGAAAGAGGAAGTGATACACAATAAACATGGAAACAGGAAAGATCATAAATCAGATTTCAAACCGCTTACGAAGCCGATCCCAAGTCGTCCATACACAACTTGGGATTGGCAGTGCCCAGGGAAAACTTCTGAATTATGTGCTTGTGGAATCCGTACATCATCCGGTATATCAAAAAGATCTGGAGAATGAATTCGGCCTGAGAGCATCCACGATCACGGAAATGCTGAATGCACTGGAAAGAAAAGAACTGATATCAAGGATTGCGGATGAGCAGGATGGAAGATATAAGAAAATTGTTTTCACAGAAAAGGCCCTGGTGATGAAAGACCTGATCCGACAGGAGGTGGAGGAAACGGAAAGTCTCCTGCTTCAGGGGATCAGTCCGGAGGAAGAACGAGAATTTATGCGGATTGCGCGGAAAATGTTGGAGAATCTGGACCAGGAGCCGAAGCCGGATTCCGTCAGGAAAGAGAGGATGAAGTAGAAAATGAACGACAAGGATCATGAGTTGATGGCTCGTATGAAAATTTCAAAGGCTGTGGCGACGATGGCGATCCCTAGTGTCATCAGCAGTCTGGTTACTGTTGTCTATAATATGGCGGACACCTTTTTTGTGGGCCAGACGGGAGATTCTTTGCAGGTGGCTGCGGTCAGCCTGACAAACCCGATTTTTATTTTATTTATGGCATTTGCAAATATGTTTGGCATGGGCGGAAGCGCCATTGCGTCCATTGCCCTTGGTGAACAAGACCGGAAACGGATGCGGCAGGTTTCTGCCTTTATTACCTATGCATCTGTAATTGTAGGTATCGTATTTGCAGCGATCCTGCTTTGCTTTATGCAGCCGATCCTGGGAATTTTTGGTGCGAATGAGGAAACCTACTCCCTGGCCCGGGGATATGTGTTCCATATTTCATATGGTGCGCCGTTTATCATCTGGTCGGCGGCTGCAAGCTTTGTAGTTCGGGCAGAAGGTGCAAGCAAGGAAGCCATGATCGGAAGCATGATTGGAACCATTGCCAATATCGTTCTCGATCCGATCCTGATCAGCGGATGCAACATGGGAGCAGCCGGTGCGGCTATCGCAACAACGCTGGGCAACATTTTGGCAAGCTTATATTATCTCTGGTATTTTATAAAGAAGAGCAGCAATTTCTCGATCCATCCAGGTTACTTTACATGCAAAAACGGAATCTTCAGCGGAATTTGTTCCTGTGGTCTGCCAACGGCAATTTTTTCAACCTTGATGAGTGTTTCCACCATTGTGCTCAATCAGCTTTTGGTAGTATACGGAAATGCGCCGGTTGCAGCAATCGGGATTGTATTTAAGGCAAATATGTTTATTACCTTTTTGCAGATGGGACTTGCCAATGGCGTACAGCCCCTTCTGGGTTACAATTTCGGTTCAGGAAACCGGGAACGCTTTATGGGAATCGAAGCTTATACGAAAAAATGCTGTGTCGTTATCGGAATCCTGGCGACTCTGCTGTTCTTTGTACTTCGCAGGCAGATCATAGGACTGTTTATCCAGGATGAGGAAGTCATCGACTATGGTGTCAGGATGCTGATCGCATATATGCTGTCAGGACCGGTGATCGGAATCCTTTTCATGAATATGAACTGCATGCAGTCTGTGGGCAAGGCGTTCTGGGCAACACTTTTATCCATTCTGCGGCAGGGACTCCTCCTGATTCCGCTGCTGTTTATTTTGAAAGCAGTATTTGGCCTGAATGGTGTGATATGCGGACAGTCATTAACGGATTACATTGCGGTTGTGTTATCTGTTGCCCTGTGGCATAAATGTAAAGCAAATGATTCTGCAAGAAAATCTTAAATCAATGTAAGGGAAAACCTACTTGCGTCAAAATAATTCCGTGCTATGATAAGAGAGTGCGTACGGGCATTATTCATGCAGTACGGATCGGGATTACTGTTTGAGAAACATGTGAACGGTAATGTTACAGACATAGATTGGAGGCAGGAAGAGTGAAAAAAATATGGAAATACTGTATTTCTTTATGCTGCATGGCGGCTGTATTTGCCGGAGCAGGCAGTGTGACATCCATGGCGGCGGTGACGGCGGAAGGGAGTGCGGCAGGGCAGACAACACCTACGGAATTTGCCCACATCACAAGCTGTGAAGTGACAGGAGAAAATCAGGTCAGCATCAAGGGCCAGATGGAGGGAAGCTTCTCAGATCCGGCACAATATGATAATTATCTGTATTTATTTGAGATGAAACCCTATCAGCGTGATCTCAAGGGACGAACGGATTACGTAGCCAAGATTACAAAGGGAGAGGAATTATCATTTCAGCTTCCGCTCAATCACGGAACCCAGGAGGACAGGCTGTACTCCAGCTTTGTTGTGGCTGTATACAATGGAAGCGAATATACCGTTGTCAGCAACGAGGTTTATGTGACAAATCCGGAGAGCGTTGCAAAATATACGGATGCTTACAAAACTGCCCAGACAAAGAAGGGTCTTCTGATTCAGACAACACCGGCAATGCTGTCCGATGCCTTTTCTCTCGGTGTGAACCACGTGATTGTGAATATTCCGTTCAATCACATCCTGGGAAGCGGAATCGATTATGAATATGATGGAAAAACCTATCATTTCAGCAAAGAAGTCCTGGCGGTATATGACGATACCATCAAGCGCATGTCGGAAAAGGACATGACAGTGACAGCGGTCATTTTAAACGGTTGGAATGACAGTACCCCGCAGCTTTACTATCCGGGCGTAACAAAGCAGCCTGCATCGGTGGCAAACTATTATGGATTCCATGTTGCAACAGAAGAGGGCTATGAATCCCTTCGTGCGATCGCGGCATTTCTGGCAGACCGTTACGGCAGCAAGTCCTCTCCTTATGGCAGAGTTTCTAACTGGGTCATCGGCAATGAAATCAATAATCAGCTGTGGAACTATATGGGACCGATGAGCCTGGATAAGTACATCAATGAGTACCAGCGTGCATTCCGGGTATTCTATACGGCGATCCGCAGCACCAGCCAGAGCAGCCGTGTATTCTTCTCGACAGACTACAACTGGATTAATGAGGCTGATGGAAAGTTAAAGTACAACGCAAAGGATTTGCTGGATGAATTCAATAATCAGATGATCCCGGGCGGCTCCATGGACTGGGGTCTGGCATATCATCCGTATTCCATTCCGTTAACGGAGCCGGAATTCTGGAATGACAGAGAGACCGGCCTGATCAAGGACGACGCATCTTCTCCGGTAGTCAACATGCTGAATTTAAATGTCCTGACCGATTATCTGCAGCAGGCGCAGTTCCGCACTCGTTCCGGCGAGGTACGACACGTGATCCTTTCCGAGCAGGGCTTTACCTCCACCAGTGCAAGTCGCGGCGCTACGGAGGATCTGCAGGCAGCAGCGATTGCCTATGCATATTATATTGCAGACAGTAATCCGTATATTGATGCCTTTATCATGAGCCGCCAGGTGGATGCACCGTCGGAGGTGGCAGCATCAGAATCCTTTGGCCTGTGGCATTGTGACAGCAATAAGCCGAACGACATCGTAGCGACCATGCAGAAGCCGTCCTGGCTTGTATACAAAAATATCGACAACAAAGCTTCTACCCTGGCAACGACGGAAAAGTACAAGGCATTGATTGGGATCAGTAAGTGGAGCGATGTAGTGCCGAACTTCCGCTGGAAGAGTCTGGAAAAATAGTTTCCTTTTTCTATCGGATATGCTCATAAGGCTCAGGTTCCTGCCATACATATACATGGCAAGGAATTTGAGCCTTAAAAAAACGAAAATTTTTTTGAAATATTGCTTGACAAAAAAGGCCCTCTGTCATATAATATCCTCGTTGCCTGTCAACGAGCGAAATATTCCTCGATAGCTCAGTCGGTAGAGCACGCGGCTGTTAACCGCGCTGTCGTAGGTTCGAGTCCTACTCGGGGAGTTTCGCATAGCGGCCAGAAGGCGTCTGCAGCATAAAGTCTAGAGGCCCCATGGTCAAGCGGTTAAGACATCGCCCTTTCACGGCGGTAACACGAGTTCGAATCTCGTTGGGGTCATTTATCAGAATAAATCTGATAAACAATTTATATGGCGACATAGCCAAGTGGTAAGGCGTGGGTCTGCAACACCCTGATCACCAGTTCAAATCTGGTTGTCGCCTCTAAGGAATCATCGAAAGATGGTTCTTTTTTTTGCTTTTCACATGCGTTTTTTGTCGAAAAATGTAGTATAATGGCAATAAAAGAAAAAAGTATTTGGAGAGGTTCTGTTATGAGAAGATTGAAAATCTGGCTGTTTGGCGTTTTTTCGGCAGTATCTTTATGCGTGAGTGCTTGTGGGCAGTCTGCCGGACAGGAAAGTGCCGCTGTTGTATCGACTGAGCAGCATGTGGCGGCTACGGTCACTGTTGGAAATGCTTCCTTTGATTTGTCGTCTGTTCCGGCTTACTCCGGTCAGCCTTATATCGCAGTAAATGATAATCAACCGTATTTTAATTCGTCCGATCTGACTGCGGATTCCTTTGAAACCTACAGCAATTTGGATTCGCTCGGAAGATGCGGGACAGCCTACGCATCGGTGGGGCAGGATCTGATGCCGACGGAGGAACGGGGCAATATCGGTCAGGTAAAGCCGACGGGCTGGCATACGATCAAATATGATAATGTGGACGGCAAATATTTATATAATCGCTGTCATCTGATCGGATATCAGTTGACGGCAGAAAATGCCAATGAAAAGAATCTGATCACCGGAACGAGATATCTGAATGTCACAGGGATGCTTCCGTTTGAAAATATGGTGGCCGATTATGTAAAGGAAACCGGAAACCATGTGCTTTACCGGGTTACTCCGGTATTTGAAGGCAATAACTTGCTGGCATCGGGTGTTTTGATGGAAGCGGAATCGGTAGAAGACCAGGGTGCAGGCATTCTGTACTGTGTTTATGTGTATAATGTGCAGCCGGGAATCAGCATTGATTATGCAACCGGAGACAGCACGGCCTCTCAGGAAACACAGGCAGAAACCGCGCAGGCTGTCCAGACTCAGGCATCTTCCGTGCAGTCTGGGGCACAGTCCAGTACGGAAACCTATATTCTGAACACAAATTCAAAGAAATTTCATCGTCCCGCGTGCTCATCCGTCAAAAAGATGAAGGAGAGCAACAAAAAATCCTCTTCCGAAAGCAGAGATGCGCTGATCAAGGAAGGCTACGAGCCGTGTAAGATCTGCAACCCGTAACAGAGGCTGCCGCAAACAGATCCCAAAGTATAGGGATCCGGTTGCGGCAGCCTTTTTGCGATTCTTGATTCTGAGGGCGGTTCACGTTATAATAGTGTGGGCGACTGTTTATCGAACGTATGAACAGAAACTGAAATGGGACAGGGCGAGAAAACCTGTCTTATATGGAAGGAAGTTAGAATGACAGAATTAAGATTTAAACCGATTGAAGCAGAAGACATGAAGCTGGTGGCACCTTATTTTGGATTGCGTCCAAACAAAACCTGCGACAGCGTACCGCTTGACAGCTTCATTTGGCGAAAATACTATCACGTACAGTATGCCATCCACGAAAACAAAGCGCTTTTGTGGCTGATGCAGGATGGCGGCGTGATGCACAGCGCGATGCCTCTTTGCAAAGAGGAGGACTTGAAAAAATATTTTGATATGGGCGTGCAATATTTTAATGAGGTACTCCATATTCCGTTCAGGATCTATCTGGCGGATGAGGAGGCCGTAGAATATCTGCATCTGAAGGAATCCGACGAGTTTATTGTGACCGAACAGGAGGATTTAAAGGATTATCTGTATGACGGTGAGGCCATGCGCAAGCTTTCCGGGAAAAAACTGCACAAAAAGAAGAATCATCTGAATGCATTTTTAAAGGAATACGAGGGACGCTATGAATTTCGCCGCCTTTGCTGCGCAGACCGGGATGACATCTGGCGTTTCCTGGATCGGTGGAGAGAACGAAAAGGGGACGAGGTAGAGGAGCATCTGGATTATGAGGTGGAAGGAATCCATGAAATTCTCAGAGAATGCCTGAATCTGGATATCCGGATGTCCGGTGTATATATTGACGGCCAATTGGAGGCCTTTACCATCGGAAGCTATAATCAGATGGAAAAGATGGCTGTGATCCATATTGAAAAGGCAAATGCAGAGATTCGCGGTTTGTATCAGTTCATCAATCAGCAGTTCCTCGTACAGGAATTTCCGGATGCAGTGCTGATAAACCGTGAGGATGATCTGGGGCAGGAGGGACTGCGTCACGCTAAAATGTCTTACAACCCTTGCGGTTTTGCGAGAAAGTATCTGGTACAGCAGAAAATGAAGTGATTAATTAATGGAAGCGAGAAGATGATAAGATATCTGGAAAACCAGGAAAAGAAAGAGACTAAGGATCTGTGGAGAGAAGCATTTCCGGAGGATTCAGAAACGTTTCTGGACTATTATGATCAAATCAAAATGAAGGAGAACCGGGTGCTTGTGAGGATGGAACAAGGGTGTATACAATCCATGCTCCACTTAAATCCCTATCATATACAGGTTCGAAAGCAGTGCTGGGACGTAAACTATATTGTTGCTGTGGCGACAAGAGCAGATATGCGTCACCGAGGTTATATGCGCAGTCTGCTGACCAAGGCAATGGAGGATATGAAAAGAGCGGGGCAGCCCTTTTGTTTTCTTATGCCGGCGGCGGAGGCAATCTATACGCCGTTTCAGTTTACCTTTATTTATGATCAGCCGATTTGGCAGTTAAAAAAAGATATGCCGCTTAAACATATATCTATAGAAGGAAAAGAGCAGATCAAATTGGCAGCTGAATGGATGCAAAACTGGATGAATCAGCATTATGAGATATTTGCAAGGCGAGATGAAGCTTATGTGGATAATCTGATCCGTGAGGTGAAAAGCGAGGACGGAAGTCTGGAACTGCTTTATGACGGCGATAGGATCGTTGGAATCCAGGGAATCTGGGGAAGCGAGAAAAAAGAACAGCGTCTTTTGTATACAGAGGATGGTTATGCGGAGCCGGTAGAGAAAAAACCGGCCATTATGGCTAGGATCATCACCCCGGAAACCTTTGTTTCGGTGGTTCGTCTGAAGCCGGAGGCGCAAACGGAAACGATGGAAATCTGCCTGGAGCTTGAGGATCCCTGGATTTTACAGAATAACGGAAGATTCATCTGGACCTTGGATCATGCGGGATCCAGGCTTGAGAAAAAAAATCCTGCGAGCGAGTATGCAGAGGCGGATGCGCCAAAGGCAGGAAGAAAGTCGGAGAAAGTGCTGCATCTGCGGATCGATGAACTGACGCAGTGGCTGTTCGGTTATGGGGTGCCGACGGCGGCAAAGCAGTATGCTAAAGCAGAGCTGATCGACATGCCGAATCGGATCTTTCTGGATGAGGTTGTATAAGGTTTTTGGGGAAGAAGGAAAACGCAGACTACAGTCATAGTCGCTGCGCAAAAGGACAGAAAGGAGCGGTAGTATGGATCAGATCATGGAGGAGCGCATAGAACAGTTATATTCATGGATTCAGGAAAGCAATAATATTGTGTTTTTTGGCGGAGCGGGAGTTTCCACAGAAAGTGGTATCCCGGATTTTCGCAGTGTTGACGGACTTTATAATCAGCAATATGATTATCCGCCGGAGACCATCATCAGCCATAGCTTTTACCGCAGGAATCCGGAAGAGTTTTATCGGTTTTATAAAAATAAAATGCTGTTTCCGGAGGCAAAGCCCAATGCAGCTCACCTGGCGTTAGCAAAGCTGGAAGAGCAGGGAAAGGTGCACGCGGTCATTACCCAGAATATTGATGGCCTGCACCAGACGGCCGGAAGCCGGGAAGTGCTGGAGCTTCATGGCTCTGTCCACCGAAATTACTGTACGCGATGTGGAAAAGCCTTTGATCTGGCAGCAATTTTGGGGATGAAGGGGGTTCCATACTGTGAGTGCGGCGGCATCATCAAGCCGGATGTCGTGCTTTATGAGGAGAGTCTGGATCAGACAACTCTGCAAAAGGCCATACATTACATCCAGAATGCAGAGCTGCTGATCATAGGAGGTACATCCCTGACGGTATATCCGGCAGCAGGACTGATCAATTATTACCGCGGAAAGAAGCTGGTCCTCATCAATAAAACCGTCACACCGATGGACAGTCAGGCAGATCTGGTGATCAATGCACCGATCGGAGAAACCTTTGCGGGGCTTTTGAAATAGCCGGAACGTGTTTTTAGGCAAATAAAAGGGAGCGATGTAGCGATATATGGAAAAAAAGTGGAATTTTGAAGTGGGCGATGTAGTAAAACTGAAAAAGCCGCATCCGTGCGGAAGCCATGAATGGGAAATCCTTCGTGTGGGAGCAGATTTTCGTCTGAAATGCATGGGCTGCGGCCATCAGGTCATGACAGAGCGGAAGATGGTGGAAAAAAATGCCAGAGGGCTCACAAAGCCGGCTGAGGATCAGGAAAAATAACAGACAATTTTTTTTAAAAACGTAGAGAAAGTGCTTGATTTTATGCGAAAAACCTGATAAAATGATTCTTCGTGACACATTAAAATCCTTGCTCTTGAAACTGAAGTCAAGGGCCAGAGACCACAAGGAGGTAAAGCAATGAACAAATACGAATTAGCAGTTGTTCTGAGCGCAAAACTCGAAGACGAAGAGAGAGCTGCAGCACTGGAGAAGGTACAGGGTTATATCACCCGCTTCGGTGGCACTGTAACAGGCGTTGATGATTGGGGCAAGAAGAGACTTGCTTACGAGATTCAGAAAGCAAAAGAGGCTTTCTACTACTTCATCAAGTTCGAGTCTGAGAATTCTGACTGCTCTAACGAAGTGGAAGCACATGTCCGCATCATGGAGCCGGTTGTCAGATATCTTTGCGTAAAGCAGGACGAGCAGTAAGTAATAGATAACGACCAGCTTAAAAAAGGAAGAGTGATGGTATGAATAGAGTAATCCTTATGGGAAGATTGACCAGAGACCCGGAAGTTCGTTACACTCAGGGAGAGCGTTCCATGGCTGTTGCAAGATATACCCTTGCAGTGGACCGCAGAGGACGCCGTAACCAGGACGGAAACGAGCAGACTGCCGATTTCATTAACATCGTGGCATTTGACAGAGCAGGTGAGTTTGCAGAAAAGTATTTTCGTCAGGGGATGCGCGTACTGGTATCCGGACGTATCCAGACTGGCAGTTACACCAACAAAGAAGGTCAGCGTGTTTATACCACAGACATCATCGTAGATGATCAGGAGTTTGCAGACAGCAAAAATTCTGCAGGCGGAAATGGTGACAATGGTGGTTATGGCTATCAGCAGACATCCAGACCGGCTCCGACCAGCGCAATCGGCGATGGCTTCATGAACATCCCGGATGGTGTGGAAGACGAAGGACTGCCGTTTAACTAAGTCAGGTTTGGCTGAGACGGCACGAATCATTTGAAGAAGGAGGCAGTACCAATGGCATTCAATAAGACTGATAAAGCAGATGGCGCTAAGGTAAGAAGAGGCGGCATGCGTAGAAGAAAAAAAGTTTGTGTATTCTGCGGCGATAAGAACGGTGTAATCGATTACAAGGATACCAACAAGCTGAAAAGATACGTATCTGAGAGAGGTAAAATTCTTCCGAGAAGAATTACCGGTAACTGTGCAAAGCACCAGAGAGCTCTGACTGTTGCAATCAAGAGAGCACGTCACATCGCTCTGATGCCGTACACCATGGAGTAATCCGGGATACGGAAAATAAGGACTTTAAAAGAGGCTTTATGCAATTATCTGCATAAAGCCTCTTTTTTGATCCTGCATTTACGCTTCACTTTCTTTGGAAGCTATGCCGGGCGTCACGGCGATGCCGTTCACTTCTACGCCTCCGTCAATGGCAATGACCAGGCATTGGCGTCCGTCAATCTCGCGGGTTTCGATCAGATCCGTGCGATCCGGGTTGACTTTGATGATCACGTCCGGGGTTTTTACCTCAAAAGCCCGTGTGTTGGCAATGTTGCTTGCATAGATGGAAGCTTTTTCACCGGCGGTCTCATCAAAATTCTGATCAAAGGAAGCAAGCTGCTCCTCCTCAATGCCGCTGTGCTCGAGAAGATTACGAACCTGATATTTGTCAAGGACAAGGGGCTCGGGTTCATCCTTGTGTTCCTCGATCAGTTCGCTTAAGTTTTCGTGGATGGTTTTTACGGTCTCATAGTCGCAGGCCTCTCCCAGGGTTTCCTCAATGATGGTCTGAAAGGATTCCTTCTGGAAGCCGGCTGGAAGCGGAAGCGGACAACCCAGCAGCTGTTCAATAAAGGAGTCGTGAAGATCATCACTGTCCTTAGAATAGTACAGAGTGCTGTGCAGGTCGGTGGAGCGGTCGTTGAATGCCGGAAAAAGGAAACCAAGCTGCGGCATCTGTACGACCCAGTCGCGGATGCGGTTCTGGAAGCTTCCCTCCAGCTCGTTGTAGCTGAGTCCGGGCTTTGACAGGTCTACCGGGCAGATGGAGCAGAGAATGTAGCTGTAAACTTCATCGGAGGCATCCTCCATCTCGAGTCCGTCTGAGGTTTTTCCGGGAATGTCGTAGGCATCATGGATCAGCAGGATGAGATAGTTGCCGACATAATCATAGTTTTCGATGACTCGGTCATAGAACGCGTCCAGAAGGGTATCGTCCTTAAGACGGCTGTTTCGCAGCTTGAGCAGAAAATCGTGCGGGCCGCCCTCTGCTTCAGAGGCCAAAGGAAACTCCAGGTTAATGAGATTTTTTCCCAGTGTGCCGGATAAGTTTTTGCGGAGCAGTTCAAAGTATTTGAACATATCTTCTTCAGGAAGGGACAAAAATGCCTCCTTAAACTCTGCTTTTTTATTCTTTTCACCGTCCACATAACAGCCGCAAATGCGGGAAATAGAGCAGTTGGCGGGGGTGAACTGGCGTTTGATCTCGGTGATCTCTTTTTTTGTCATAAAGTGTTTCTCCTTTGTATACATGGTAAATCCGAATAAAATCTATTGTATCACAAATAGAGCCTTGCATAAAGAAGAATGGAACCGTGAAATTTGCCGATAGTAGACGAATCAAGGAGCCTATGGTATAATCGGAGGATAAGCGGCAGATCCAAGGGGATCTGATAAGGAGAAAACATATGAAGGAGAACATAAAGGTTCATGGGCAGCTGAAGGGCTATTTGAGCTGGCCCCTGCTTCTTTCCGTGTTTATGATCTGCGCCAATATTGCTGCCGGGTGTGTGAGCTGTATCGGAGGACTGGTCATGCTTCCGTTTACGATCGGCTATCTTGGAGTGGCACTCTGGATCTTCTTTTACAGCAAAAAGCGAATCCTGGGCGGACTTGTGGATTTTTCAGCGGAATATGCATGGGTTCAGAAGCAGCTGCTTACCGGTCTGGCTCTGCCTTATGCACTGGCAGATGAAGACGGCCGGATCGTTTGGTTTAATGATGAATTTGAGACGGTCACTGCCGGGGAAAAAGAAAACAGGAAAAACCTGCGGACCATGTTTCCGGAAGTCACAAAGGACGACCTCGCTACCGATGAGGAGCCGGTTCGGGTGCATACCACATTTGGAGAACGCCGGTTCCGTATGGAGCTTCGCCCCATCTATGTAAGCAGCTCGGAAGAGGAGGATATCCAGGCAATCATCAGCAGACAGAAGCTTTTGGCGGTCTATCTGTTCGATGAAACGGAAATCCTGCGTTACCGTCAGCAGATTACCGATGAAAAGATGGTGGCCGGCCTGATCTATCTGGACAACTATGATGAAGCCCTGGAAAGTGTTGAGGAAGTGCGCCGCTCTTTGCTTACTGCCTTGATTGACCGTAAGATTAATAAGTATATCGGAGCAGTAGATGGCATTTTAAAGAGCATCGAGAAGGATAAGTATTTTTTTGCGATCAAGCAGAAATATATTGAGCAGATGCAGGAGGAGAGGTTTTCGATCCTGGAGGATGTCAAGACAGTCAATATCGGCAACGAGATGGCGGTTACCTTAAGTATCGGTATCGGCATGAACGGAGACACCTATGCGCAGAACTATGAGTCTGCGCGTGTTGCGATCGACATGGCGCTTGGCCGAGGCGGGGATCAGGCAGTTGTGAAGGACGGAAGCCGGATCCAGTATTATGGCGGAAAGTCCCAGCAGCAGGAAAAATCGACCCGAGTCAAAGCCCGTGTTAAGGCTCATGCTATGCGCGAGCTGATGGAGACAAAAGATCGCATCCTGATCATGGGACACAAGCTTAGCGACAGCGATGCCTTTGGCTCTGCCATCGGTATCTACCGGATCGCAACGGCCTTAAACAAGAAGGCCCATGTGGTGATCAATGAGGTTACGACGTCGGTTCAGCCGATGATGGCGCGATTCCTTGATAATCCGGATTATCCGGAGGATTTGTTTTTGACAGGAACCCAGGCAGCGGAACTGGTGGATGCCACAACCATGCTGGTAGTGGTTGATGTAAACCGCCCCAGCATTACCGATGCACCGGAGTTATTAAAACTGGTAAAAACCATTGTCGTGATGGATCATCACCGCCAGAGCAGTGAGATCATCAGCAATGCCGTACTTTCCTATGTAGAGCCGTATGCATCTTCGGCCTGTGAGATGGTTGCCGAGGTGCTGCAGTATATTGCTGAGGGGATCAAGATCAAGGCTGTTGAGGCCGATGCCATGTATGCGGGCATTGTGATCGATACAAACAACTTTACGAATCAGACAGGAGTGCGAACCTTTGAAGCGGCCGCATTTCTGCGCCGCAGCGGTGCAGATGTGACCCGTGTCCGCAAGCTGTTTCGGGATGATATGCAGGATTATAAGGCAAGGGCGGCGGCAATCTCCTCCGCAGAGATTTACCGGGAAGCATTTTCCATCGGTGTATGTCCGTCTGAGGGGCTTGCAAGCCCGACCATTGTCTGTGCACAGGCAGCCAACGAACTGCTTGAGATCAGGGGAATCAAAGCATCTGTGGTCATGACAGAGTACCACGGTCTGATTTATTTAAGCGCCCGCTCCATCGACGAGGTCAATGTACAGGTCATGATGGAAAAACTGGGCGGAGGCGGACATCGTACCATTGCTGGAGCTCAGCTTTCCGGCGTCAGTATGGAAGAGGCCAAGAGCCGTGTAAAGACGGTGATTGATGAGATGTTACAGAAGGGAGATATATCATAATGGAAATCGTATTATTAGAGGATGTAAAGGCACTGGGAAAGAAGGGCCAGATCGTAAAAGTGAATGACGGATATGCAAGAAACTTTATACTGCCGAAAAAGCTGGGCGTGGAGGCAACCTCCAAGAACTTAAACGACTTAAAGCTTCAGAAGGCGAATGCGGCAAAGGTAGCAGCAGAGCAGTTAGCAGCGGCAAAAGAGCTGGCAGAGCAGATCGAGAAGGTTTCCGTAACCCTGAAGATGAAAGCCGGAGAGGGCGGCAAAGCCTTTGGTTCCGTATCCAGCAAGGAGATCGCAGCAGCGGCTGCAGAGCAGTTAAAGCTCGATATCGATAAAAAGAAGCTGGTTCTTCCGGAGCCGATCAAAACCTTCGGAAATCACGAGGTGCCGGTAAAACTTCACAAGGATGTAACTGCAAAGCTGACAGTGAAAGTAACGGAGGCGTAAAATTTTATGGATGAGGCATTGATGAAGCGTGTGCTTCCTCACAGTGTGGAAGCAGAGCAGTCGGTAATCGGCTCTATGTTGATGGACAAGGATGCCATCATTGCCGCATCGGAAATTATCACAGCGTCAGACTTTTACCAGCAGCAGTACGGGATCATGTTTGAATGCATGGTGGAATTGTTCAATGAGGGTGCACCGGTCGACCTGATCACACTGCAGAACCGACTGAAGGAGAAGGACGTTCCGCCGGAGGTCAGCAGCCTGGAGTTTGTGCGCGATATCATCACCACAGTTCCGACCTCAGCCAATGTCCGCTCGTATGCAAATATCGTATATGAGAAGTCGGTTTTACGAAAGCTGATCAAGATCAATGAGGAGATTGCCAACACCTGTTATGCGGGGAAAGAACCGCTCGAGCAGATCCTTGCCGGTACAGAGAAGAGTATTTTTGATCTGCTCCAGAACCGAAATTCCGGAGACTTTGTGCCGATCCGTCAGGTGGCATTAAATGTTCTTGAAAAGATCGAGACGGCCTCCAGGAGCCAGGGAACCGTGACCGGTATTCCGACAGGCTTTATCGATCTGGATTACAAAACTTCCGGTATGCAGCCGTCGGATCTGGTGCTGATCGCGGCACGTCCGTCCATGGGTAAGACGGCCTTCGTTTTAAATTTGGTCGATCACGTGGCTGTCCGAAAGGGACTTCCCTGCATGGTATTCAGTCTGGAGATGTCCAAGGAACAGCTGGTAAATCGTATGCTCGCTATGGAATCCAATGTAGATGCCCAGAAGCTGCGCAACGGTAATCTGACCGATTCGGACTGGGATGCAGTGGTGGAAGGAATCGGCGTGATCGGTAATTCCAAGCTGATCATTGACGATACGCCGGGAATTTCAATCACAGAGCTGCGCTCCAAGTGCCGGAAGATGAAGCTGGAATATGGACTCAGCATGGTTATCATTGACTATCTGCAGTTAATGACAGGCAGCGGCGGCAAGAGCAACGAAAGCCGCCAGCAGGAAATTTCTGAAATTTCCCGTTCGCTGAAGGCATTGGCGCGTGAGATTAATGCACCGGTTATTGCCCTGTCTCAGTTAAGCCGTGCCTGTGAGACCAGAACTGACCATAGGCCGATGCTTTCGGATCTGCGTGAATCCGGTGCGATCGAGCAGGATGCCGACGTGGTAATGTTCCTTTACCGTGATGATTATTACAATAAAGATACCGACACTCCGAATATAGCGGAAGTAATCATAGCCAAACAGCGTAACGGCCCGATTGGAACGGTTAACCTGTTATGGCAGCCGGAATTTACCAAGTTCGTAAACCTGGCCAAGTAGGGTGAAATTTTCTATGAATGCAAAAAGAGTGCGAAAACGATATCCTCGTTTTCGCACTCTTTTTGTGTTGCGATATATGCGATTATTTATCAGCCAGGATCTCGTTGATGCCGCTTACCAGCGCATCACAATCAATACCATGAACCATGCATGCCTCTTCCAGAGACTCGCCCTGGGAAGACGGGCAGCCCAGGCAATGCATACCTGCACGCATTAAAATCGGAGCGATCAGATCACTTTTCTGAAGCAGCTCGCCAATTAACATATCTTTACTGATCTGCATGTTGACTTCCTCCTTTTGGATATACTATCCTACAATATAATACTTTTTGCTGAAATAAGCAAGCAATATTCGTGAAACGAGGCATGTTTTAAAGGGAGCTTTTGAACAGTGATTGCAAAGGACGAAGATTATGGAAAGTATACAAACACAAATGAGAAAAATTGTATAATATATCCAATTCATAGCTTTTTTCTAGGAATTATTTTTGAATAGTTACCTAAAGCTAACCGGATATTGTACCTTATTTTATTCAAAAGTGCAATATTTTCCTCTTGAATATTTTTAAAATATAGTATACAATGATGCTATCGAAATGATTATAGAATATTTAAGGAGGATATTATCATGGCATATGTAATTTCTGATTCTTGTGTTAGTTGCGGTACCTGCGAGAGCGAGTGCCCGGTAAGTGCTATTTCCCAGGGAGACAGCCAGTACGTAATCGACGCTGACGCTTGCATCTCCTGCGGTACCTGTGCAGGTGTTTGCCCGACCGGCGCTATCAACGAGGGTTAATTAAAACACAATTGAGTGAATGCCTCCTCTGTATTTGCGGTACAGAGGAGGCATTTTTTGATTCATAGGAAATTGCGTCCTATGAATCAAAAACGCTCCGCGGGATGCGCCAAGGCACATTCTTTTTTATTTTACAGGAAAGGAAAATCGTGATGACAGAAAAGAAACCGATCATTGCCCTTACACCCTATTTTAATATCGAGCGGGAGGAACCTTACATGCGGCCGGCTTATTTACCCCCCCCCCCCCCCCCCCCCCCCCCCCCCCCCCCCCCCCCCCCCCCCCCCCCCC
>CAVALB010000062.1:0-16557 GCA_963589345.1 uncultured Selenomonadales bacterium
ATACGCCACACCGACGAAATGCGAAGCATTTTGGAGGTTGGTTCTGAACAGTTACTTTAATCTTTAATGAATGGGGAAGACAAATGGACGAATTAAAGAAATTGCGAAATGACCTGGATATGTGCGACGAGATTCTGATCGATGCGCTGCGGATGCGCTGCCAGATCATTCAGGAGATCACAAATTATAAACAGAAAAACGGTCTGCAAATTTACCAGCCGGAGGAAGAAGAGCGTAAAAAGAGCCGCATGCTGGCAAAGCTTGACGATTACGAGTACAAAAAATCAATCATGGCTGTTTACGACAGCATCCTGTACCGGAGCAAGCGAATCCAGTCCCACGAGCTGTTTGGCTTCAATATTTTCCTGATCGGCTTCATGGGTGTGGGCAAGAGCACCGTTTCAAGCGCCCTGCAGCACTCCTTTGCCATGGACGTGTTAGAGATGGACGAGATGATCGCCAACAAAAACGGCATGAGCATTTCTGAAATCTTCGAGCTGCATGGGGAGGAATACTTCCGCAATGAGGAGACAAATCTTTTACGGGAAGTAGGAGAACAGAAAAATAAGATCGTATCCTGCGGCGGCGGCGTAGCCATGCGCGAGGTCAACGTACAGGAGATGAAAAAGAGCGGCAAGATCGTACTTCTGACTGCAGAGCCGGAGACCATCTTAGATCGTGTCAAGGAAAACCATGATCGCCCGCTCCTTGAAAACAACAAGACAGTGGAATATATCGCAGAGCTCATGGAGAAACGCCGCCCGGCTTATACCTCAGCAGCCGATCTTGTGATCTCGACCGATGGAAAAACTGCCTATGAGATCTGTGAGGAGCTCATTGCACAGGTAAAGGCATTTAAATAGGATGAACGTCAAACAGCCATCAGATGGCACCCGAACGGGGGACATCTGGTGGCTGTTTTGCGTTGCTTTATTATTTTAAAGATTTCTATTGACAAAAAACATCACTATCTATATAATACCCATTAACATACCAAGTAGATATGTAAATACGAATAAGGAGAGAGCAGATGAGTGACAAGAAAACCAAGGACAAGAAGGTAAAAGACAGTAAAACCAAGAAAAACGAGAAAAAAACTCAGGAAATGCCGGTAAGCACAGAGCAAACGCCATTTCCCCACAGCTGTACGGACTGTGGTGTGCTGAACTGTTCCAAGAGGAACGCTTCTTATCCGGAATTTTGTCTTACAGAAAAGCTGACGGAAAAAGAATTAGAAAAGGTCGTAAAGCTTTATACAGAAAATGAAGAAAATCACAAGATAGCCCTTGCTTCTGCGGAAGTGGAAGGCGCCTTTTACGGAAAATATACCCGTGTAGAAGAAATCATGGAAGTGGCGAAACGGATCGGTGCAAAAAAGATCGGTATTGCAACCTGTGTAGGCCTGATTGAAGAGAGTCGTATTTTTGCACGGATCCTGAAATTAAATGGTTTTGATGTATATGGAGTGGCATGTAAGGTAGGATCGGTAGACAAAACGGATATTGGTCTGGATCCTAAGTACACCTGTAAGACCGGACCGGTGATGTGCAATCCTATTTTGCAGGCAAAGCTGTTAAATAAAGCAGGTACTCAGTTAAATGTTGTGGTGGGGCTTTGTGTAGGCCATGACAGTTTGTTCTATAAGTATTCCAAAGCGTTAGCAACCACCCTGGTCACAAAGGATCGTGTCCTGGCTCATAATCCGGTGGGAGCGCTGTATCAGAGCAGAGCTTATTATAAACGGCTTTTACAGCAGCCATTATGGAACGATGAGGACGACAAAAAAGAAGAAAAATAATAGGAAGTGAAAAGTATGAGAAGAAAATGGAATTCAGGGATTCGGATCCTTGCAGGAGCAGCACTGACAGCTGCAATTTTATCCGGCTGCGGAAGCAAAGGAACAGACAACAAAGCTGCACAAAATGATACGCAGAATACAGCCCAGGATAATGGAACTCAGGAAAATGCAGACAACCAGGATGTAAGAAAAGTATATGTGGCAGTAGGCGCTACCTTTGAGCCATATACCTATATCGATGAAAACAACCAGCCAGCAGGCTATGATGTAGCAGTTTTACAGGAAATCGACAAGCGGCTCCCTCAGTACGAATTCGAGATTGAAAATATGGAGCTGGCCAATATTTCTGTTGCACTGGATGCCAAGAAGGTTTCGATCGGCTCTCAGCAGTTTGAGAAGAATCCGGAGCGAGAGAAGAAATATCTGTTTACCAATGAAGGCTTTGCTACCTATAACAAGCGCCTGGTTTACAAAAAGGGAAGAGACGATATCCATTCCATCGATGATCTGGCCGGAAAGAAAGTAAGCGCAGGTCAGGGAAGCAATACAGCAGCAATTCTGGAAACCTACAATGCAGAGCATGACAACAAAATCGATATCGTATATTCCAATGGTGCAACCAATGAAAGCATTTATGATGATGTCATGAATGGAAGACTGGATGCCATTGTTGCAACAAAGAAGACCTTTAAGAAATACAATGAAGCCTTCGGCGGCGGCTACGATATCAATGAAGACAGCTATTTTAGTGAGTCCCAGGCATATTTCATGCTGGCTCAGGGAGAGGAGCAGCTTCGGGACGATATGGATACTGCTTTAAAAGCAATGAAGGAAGACGGAACCCTTACAAAACTTTCGATTGAATATACAGGAAGTGATTACGACTCAGAGGAATAGGAGCAATACATATGGATCTTTCCAGCATTTTCCGTTTCAGCGATATGGTGGAATATTTCCCAAAGATCTTATCCCGTTTCCCTGTAACGCTTCTCATTGTTGTGGTGAGTGTTGCAGGGGGACTGGTTCTGGGATTTATTCTGGCAGCAGCGCGTATCTTTAAAATACCGGTGTTAAAAGAACTGGCAGCTCTTTATATCTCTTTTGTAAGAGGGACTCCGGTTTTGGTACAGCTGTTTGTGGTTTATTACGGACTGCCGCTTCTGGTAGCTCCGCTTGGCGTGGATATCAACCATTGGAGCAAATTATTTTTTGTACTGGTCACATATTTATTGAACGACGGAGCCTTCATGTCGGAGATCGTCCGTTCCTCGATTGAAAGTGTGCCAAAGGGTCAGCTGGAGGCTGCAGCTTCAATCGGGCTTACCACATTTCAAACCTATAAGCGGATCATCATCCCACAGGCGTTTAAAACAGCAGCACCTGCCTTTGGCACCCGTGTGATCGGCTCCTTCCAGGCAACTGCCATGGCATTTACTTTAGGAATCATTGATATGATGGGCCAGGTGAAGGCCATCGGAACCCGTACGAACCGTGTCCTGGAAGGATATGTGGATGCAGCGATCATCTTTATTGTAGTTTCTTATTTGCTGGAGCATTTATTTACTTGGATGGAGCATCGGCTGGACGGTCAGACAAGGAGGAAGGAACATGGCATCTCCCTTTGAGTTTTCATATATTTTTACAGTAATCGGAAAAATTTGGGGAGCTATGCCGGTTACTCTGATATTAACCCTTGTGCCCCTTTTGATAGGTTTTCTTTTTGGCGTTCCCTTTGCTGTAATCCGCCGCTTTCATGTGCCCTTTGCAGCCGCATTTTTAAAGCATGCGTCCAACATTTTAAAAGGAATCCCTGCGGTCCTTTTGGTCCTTATGATGAATTACCTGATCTTAAAGCCAATCGACTATCTGGCTCTCACTTATGAATGGGCAAAACCACTGCAGACCATGAACAAAATATACATTGGCATTGCAGCCTTAAGTATTTATGCAGTGGTGCAGATCACAGAAACGGTATTGGGTGCCTTGTTATCCGTGGGAAAAGGACAGTATGAGGCCGCTTATTCGATAGGGCTTACCAGAACCCAGGCATTATTTCGGGTGGTCTTTCCACAGGCAGTACCAGCAGCACTTCCGGTCTTGTGCAACAATGTGATCGGCCTTTTGAAATCCACCTCGATCGTATATCTGATTTCCGTAAATGATATCCTGGGGGCTGCAATCAACTCGGCGGCTGTGAATTTCCGTTATCTGGAAGCTTATGTTGCGGTGGCGATTGTATACTGGATCCTGTGCATTTGCGTGGAAAGGCTGTTTCGTATAATGGAAAAACGCTGTCAATATGCAGCAGGAGGTACGACATGATTGAGATTAAAGGATTACATAAAGCATTCGGCCAGAATCAGGTTTTAAAGGGTGTGGATATCACGGTGAATAAAGGAGACGTTGTGGTCGTGATCGGCCCAAGCGGTTCCGGCAAGACGACCATGCTGCGGTGCATCAATTTTCTGGAAAAAGCAGATGCAGGAACGATCACGGTAGGAGACATCACCGTCGATGCAGCAAAAGCAAAGAAGAAGGAAATCCATGAAATCCGTCTGCGCACGGCAATGGTTTTCCAGAATTATAACCTCTTTGCGAATAAAACGGCTCTGGGAAATGTGATGGAAGGACTGACACAGGCAAGAGGAGTATCAAAGGAGGAAGCAAAAAAGATTGCCCTGGATGCTCTGGAAAAAGTAGGACTGAAGGACAAGGCAGATCATTATCCATCCCAGCTTTCCGGCGGGCAGCAGCAGAGAGTCGGCATTGCCAGAGCGGTTGTATTAAATCCGGATGTGATCCTTTTTGATGAACCGACATCAGCCCTGGATCCGGAGCTGGTGGGAGAGGTGTTAAAAGTCATCAAGGATATTGCAAAAGAAGGGATCACCATGATCATAGTGACCCATGAAATGAGCTTTGCCTCCGACGCAGCCAATCGGGTAATTTTTATGGCCGGCGGTGTTGTGGTGGAAGAAGGAAAGCCGGACGAGATTTTTTTCCATCCGAAAGAAGAGAGAACAAAGCAATTTTTAGAGCGCGTACTGCCAAAGTGGTCGTATTCCATCTAGTATCATCTAGTGCCTTGTGAAAGGAGCATTCCATGAAATTTAATTTTGATCAACAGATTGACAGAAAACACACCGACAGCTCCAAATGGGACAACCAGGGAGGAGATTATATTCCGCTGTGGATTGCCGACATGGATTTTCCGGTGGCAGAACCAATCCTGGAAGCCTTGAAAAAACGTCTGGAGCATCCGTTTTTCGGATATACATTTCCGGGTGAAAGTGTGTATCAGGCTGTTATTTCCTATTATAAAAACCGGTACGATTTTGATGTGAAAAAAGAATGGATCATTTTTAACCACGGAGTCAATACCGGCAATAATATTGCAGCCAGAGCCTTAGGCGGCACGATCATGGTTGCAACGCCCATGTATCCCCATATTAACCAGAAATTGCCGATGGAATCGGGAAAGCCGGTGATCCGTGTACCCTTAAAACAGGAAAACGGCTCATATACCTTCGATTTTGAGGCAATGGAAGCTGCCGTTACAAAAGACGTGACCACCTTTGTGCTGTGCAATCCCCATAATCCGGTGGGACGCGTGTTTACAAGAAAAGAATTGGAAGATTTGTTTGATTTTGCTTCCCGTCATGATATTGTCGTGGTTGCAGATGAGATCCACAGCGATTTGATTCTTAAAGGAGAACATATTCCGGCAATCACAGTAGGGGAAGAGGCCAGACAGAGAGTAATCCTTCATCATTCCGCAAGCAAGACCTATAATATCCCGGGTCTTCCTCTTGCCTTTGCCATTATCCCAAATGCAGAGCTGAGACACAAATATGAAGAAGTGGCGGCATCCATGCATGCTCCGTTTGATACACTTTCCTTTATTGCTCTGAAAACGGCCTTTACCGAGGGAGAAGAATGGAGACAGGAATTGCTTCAATACTTAAGGGAGAACAAGAAGTGGCTGGATGAACGGATCAGCCGGATTCCGGGACTGTCGATTTGTCACAGTGAGGGAACCTATTTGGGCTGGATCGATGCCAGAGAAACAGGTATTCAGGATCCGGCAGCCTTCTTCATGAAGGAAGCCGGTGTGAAGTTTAATGCTGGTGATTCCTTCTCTGCTCCCGGTTTTGTCCGTGTAAATTTTGCCTGCCCGAGAGCCTCCCTTGAGGAAGCCTTTGATCGGGTCGAGAAGGCACTGAAGGAAATCATTTAAGAAAACAGCCACCGAATGGCACCCGCAAAAGGGGGAATGTCATCCGGTGGTTTTTTTATTCATTGCACGTTAATTAAAAGAATTGTATAATGGAATAATAAAATTTATTGCGATTTCACAGATTTTTTGTTGAATGGAAAGGATCAGAAAAATTGTCAATGGTAATGACAATCGGCAATCCATTCTCAGATTGCAGCGTCTCTGCAAAGAATAAAATCAGAAAGGAAATGGTTTCATGTATGAAAGTTTAGCGGGAAAAACAGTCTCGGATGATTCATCCCGTTGGCTTCCCCTCTGGATGCATCTGAAAGATACAGCCGCAATGATGGAACTTCTGATCCGAGAATGGCTGCCAGACAGCACCAAAAAGTTTTTGGGAGTGTCGGAGGAAGAACTCATTGCGCTTGGACGATTTCTTGGTTACACCCACGATATTGGAAAGGCTACAGTACTGTTCCAGACGAATATTATGACATCATTGCCGGAAGCACGCAAGAGACTTGAGCGATATACACATCTTACTTATCGGGAAGCAAACCGGAAGCATTCGCCTCACGCAAGGGCAAGCGAAGCCATCCTGTTGGAGTATGGCGGTCCTGCCGGTATTGCCTCCATAGTGGGAGCTCATCACGGAAAACCGCAGTCTTCTGACGTGGATGAAAACATGGAAACCTATCGCAGCAATTATTTTCCAAAAGGCGAAAAGTCTTTCTGGACAAGATGTTGGAATGACATATTGGATGATGCGCTGAAAGATAGCGGTTATGCAGATATGGATGAGCTTCCGAATTTGATTCAGCCGGTGGAAATCATTCTGACAGGGCTTTTGATCATGGCAGACTGGATAGCCAGCAATACAAAATATTTTTCTCTTATTCCGGTTGAGGAATATGGTGATCCTGCATGGTATCCGGAAAGAGCCAATCAGGCATGGGATAAGATTCAACTGACACTGCCATGGGAGGGACAGCCTGATGTACTCGAAGAGAGCGGATTCAAACAGCGCTTTGGATTTGCACCAAATTTGATTCAGAAGGCAGTGTTGGATGCAGTCAATACCATGTCACAACCTGGCATCATGATCCTGGAAGCTCCCATGGGGATCGGAAAGACTGAGGCAGGACTTGCATTTTCGGAAGCCTGTGCTGCACGGTTTGGGGAAGGCGGCATTTTCTTTGGTCTTCCTACGCAGGCAACAGCAAACGGTATTTTTCCAAGAATTCTTGCCTGGGCTGAAAATCAGTCGGATGGCATTTGCCATGCAATACGTCTTGCACATGGGATGGCAGAATTGAATGAGGAATATCTTAAGCTTCAGAATCAGCTTCCGGAGGTGGAAGAAGATGCTGACAAAGACTGTGAAAGGGTAGAGGTTCATCAGTGGTTCTGCGGCAATAAAAAAGCACTTCTGGCGGATTTTGTGATCGGAACCGTAGATCAGCTTTTGATGTCAGCACTGAAGCAGAAGCATGTGATGCTGCGGCATCTGGGACTTGTCGGAAAAGTGGTGATCATCGATGAGGTACATGCGTATGATGCATATATGAATCAATACTTGGATCGCGCATTGACATGGCTTGGATGGTATGGGGTTCCGGTGATCCTGTTGTCAGCGACACTCCCGGTAAAGCGGCGCATGGAGCTGATCAAGGCATATCAGCCGGTGGCAGAAACCGGCGATTGGATTGCAAATACGGGTTATCCATTGCTTACGTGGACGGATACAAAAAAGGTGCAGCAGAATGTTCCGAAAATCAATATGACAGAGCACAGTGTCACAATCTACAAAATTACAGAATTGGAAGTTACGGATATCCTCAGAAAAAAGATGTCAAGCGGTGGAAGTGTCGGTATTATTGTCAATACGGTTCAAAAAGCTCAGGCGATTGCAGAAAGACTGAAGACCGACACGCCAGATAAAGAGGTGATTCTCTTTCATTCTCAGTTTCTGATGCCGGATCGTGCAGAAATAGAGCGAAAATTAATGGAGCGTATCGGAAAGCATTCAACAACGGCATCACGAAATAATCTGATTGTGGTCGGTACTCAGGTCATAGAGCAGTCACTCGATATTGATTTTGATCTTATGTTGACAGAATTGTGTCCTATGGATCTGTTGCTGCAGCGTATGGGGCGATTGCACAGGCATAAACGGCAGAGACCGGTCCCCATGGAACAGGCAGCCTGTTACGTGATCGATACAGGAGAGGAAGATTTGGATCGGGGAAGTGCGTTCGTTTACGGTAAGTGGCTTTTATATCAGACCAGAAAGCTGCTGCCGGAAAAAATCATGCTGCCTCAGGATATTTCCCGATTGGTACAGAGGGCTTATGAGTGGAAAGAGGATCATGCAGATGAAAAAGAAATCGTAATGCATTCTGATTATGAAAATAAAAGAGAAAAACAAAAGCAGAAAGCTATGGCCTATATTGTGCCGCAACCGGAAATTTATGAAAAGTTTCCGGAGCGAAACACATTGGACGATTGGATGCAGGATGATCCGGCACGAAGCGATACAGCATCCCGAGCTGCTGTGCGAGACGGAGATATGTCGATTGAGGTGCTGGTTATGGTACAGCAGAAGGATGGCAGAATCTGTTTTCTTCCATGGCAGGAAAATGGAGAACAGGTCGCAAAGGATGCACCGCCGGAGCCGGAAACAGCGCTTAAAATTGCCAGACAGAAGTTACGGCTTCCCCCAATTTTCAGTAAGGTCTGGAATGCAGATCATGTAATTCGTGATCTGGAAGAGATGAACAGGACGCATTTGTCTATGTGGCAGCTTTCTCCCATGTTAAGGGGAGAACTGGTTTTGCTTCTGGATGAGGATCTGTCTGCTCATTTTGGAGGAATGTTGATTCAGTATGATAAAGAAACAGGGTTAAGTTACAGGAAGGAAGATGAGAATGACGGAAATGGAGTTCAACCTGTTGGATGAGGCATGGATTCGAGTGCGGCTCTCGGATAATACAGTTCGAGAGGTGTCTCTGACAGACGCATTGATTCATGCCCATGAGTATGTGGATCTGGCCGGAGAAACGCCAACCCAGGATGCAGCAGTCTTGCGGCTGATTCTTTCGATTCCTCTCACGATTTTTTATCGGGTGGATGTCGAAGGAAAGGCAGCACCTCTTACGACCGGTGATGAGGCGCTTCTTCGATGGCAAAGTTTGTGGAAACAAGGATATTTCCCTCAAAAACCAGTGCTGGAGTATCTGGAAGCATTGCACGATAGATTCTGGCTGTTTCATCCGGAGCGGCCGTTTTGGCAGGTGCCGGAGGCAGCGGTAGGGACAGAGTATAAGGCTTCTAAGTTGAATGGAGAAATATCCGAAAGTGATAATAAGGCCAGGTTGTTCCCTTTATATTCAGGGGAAAAGAAGAATGCGCTGACCTATGCACAGGCAGCCAGATGGCTTTTGTATGTGAATGCGTTTGATGATACTTCTGCAAAGCCGAAGGGAAAGAATCTTCCTTCGGTGGGCGCTGGATGGATTGGAAAAATCGGATTTATTCAGGCAATGGGAAAGAATCTATTTGAAACATTGCTGTTTAACATGACAATGCTGAAAGATGGGCAGACATTGTGGAAAGAAAATACACCATGCTGGGAATTAAATTTGCCAAGAAATGGAGAAAGAATAGAGATTGCGGTGCCTGATAATTTTGCACAATTACTTTCGTTGCAATCTCGCAGGCTTCTTTTACGACGTGAGAAGAATAAAGTGATTGGTCTTTCACTTCTCGGTGGTGATTTTTTTCAGAAAGAGAATGCTTTTACAGAACAAATGACGATCTGGCGCAGCATGAAGGCAAAGAAAAATGAGCCGATCAGCTATGTGCCACAAAGGCATGATGCATCAGTGCGCTTTTGGAGAGAATTCCCGTCGGTATTTTGTGAGGGAGAGGACTCGCGGAAACCTGGTATTGTGCAGTGGGTTGAATTGCTTCAAAATCGCAGGCTTCGCATTATAGACCAAAAGCAACTGATTTATTTTAAAGCGGTCGGAGTGTTGTACGGTGATAAGGATTTTTTTGCAAATGATTGCTTTAGCGATAGACTCTCTTTCCAAATAAGTCTGTTGGATGAGCTTGGAAGGGTATGGAGAGCTCGTATTGCAAACGAAATAAAGAAATGCGAGACAGCTGCAAAACACATAGGTGAATTATATCGAGATCTTGCTGTGGCAGGAGGATTTTCTTACAACGATAAAACAAAAAGTGTTTTGGACAAACAGGCAGAAGCCGTAAGAGGTGATTTCTATTTTGCCATTGATGAACCTTTCCGGCAGTGGCTTCGCAGCATCGATATAGAAGATGATCTGGATGATAAGATGGAAGAATGGCAAAAAGGATGCCGGGATCTGGCTATGACCATGGGCAGGAAGTTAGTACGTGAAAGCGGAAGTACAGCCTTGATTGGTCATAGGGCAGAGATCATCAAAGGCAGGGTTGAACTTTGGACTTCAGCAAAGGTGTACAACAAATTTCAGTATAAAATATGGAATCTGTATCCGCGAAATAAAGAAGGGGAAGATGAAAAAGATGGGAACACAGAAGGAAATTAAAAAATTTGTATCCGGAAAACTCAAACGCCTGCAGGCATTGCCGGACAATCAGCGTCGTGCGGAATTGGCGCAGCTTCGCCGTGGCATTGGTTATGCACCGGGTGAAATCCCTGAGTTATGGGGGAGTTTTTTGACAGAAATGCCGGATGAGTTTCAGGGCAAAAAAACTGCGTCCCATGAGGAATGGGCTATTTACCTGGCACTGACATACTATGCTCTGCATCAGCAGGGAAATGATGCGAGCATGAACCGTGACGGCTGCGGACTGGGACGGGCTGTCCGAGAACTGGCAGAAAAAAACACCGGTGCTCAGGATTGGGAGGAGAGTGGCGTGCTCCGTCGCTTCAATGCCCTTGCAACTGCTAAAGATATTCATGAGATCAGTCATCATCTAAGAGGTTTGATCCAGCTTTTGCGGTCCGCAAAGGGTGGAGGAGTACCACTGGATTATCCGCTTTTAGCTGCAGAACTGTATGGGCTTCAGTGTGACGTGCCAGGGCTTGAATATATCTCCGCCGATATAAAGCTTCGATGGGGACAGGATTTATACAGAAACAAAAATAATGATGTATCTGAAATGGAGGAAAAATAATTATGAAAAAGCGTTTGTATGTTGATGTTCATGTATTGCAGACTGTACCGCCAAGCTGTGTAAATCGGGATGACACAGGAAGCCCGAAGACAGCAGTATATGGGGGCGTAACCCGTGCCAGGGTATCTTCTCAGGCCTGGAAGCATGCCATGAGAAAAGCGTTTCTGGAAAATGAGCTGTTTGATAAAACGGACATCGGACAGCGCACAAAAAAAATCCAGGATATGATAGCTGAAGAGATTCAAATGCTTGATCCGGAAAAAGATGCTGAAAAGCTTGCAAAGAAGGCAGTGGAGTATATTGGGATCAAAAGTGACGATAAAGGTGCAAAAGCTTTGTTTTTTATGAGTTATGCGCAGGCGAAGGCTCTTGCCAAGCTGATTGTGGGCGGATGCAGTGATAAGAAGGAATATAAGGCCGCGCTGGCCGCTGAACCCTCCGTTGATATGGCATTGTTTGGCAGGATGGTGGCAGACGATGCAACATTAAATTATGACGCCGCATCCCAGGTTGCTCATAGCATTTCCACGCATGCTGTGCAGAATGAATATGATTATTTTACGGCGGTGGATGATCTCGCAGATGAGGACAATGCCGGAGCCGGTCATCTGGGAACGGTGGAGTATAATTCTTCGACTTTATACCGTTATGCAACAGTCAATGTTATGGAATTGGAAAAACAGCTCGGAAGAGAGAAAGCGGCTGAAACGGTTAAGGGTTTTGCAGATGCATTTATCTGTTCCATGCCAACCGGAAAACAGAATTCCTTTGCCAATCGGACATTGCCGGATGCAGTTTATGTAACGATCCGTAAAGACCAGCCGATCAATCTCTGTGGTGCCTTTGAAAAGGCGGTTTTAAAGAGCGCAGAAGGATATGCGGAAGCATCAAAAAAGGCCTTGATCAATTATGCGGGGCAGGTATATGAGACCTTTGCAGATGCTCCGGCCAAAAGCTTTGCAGTGGGAACCGGTATGTCTGACCTGGGTGAATCTGTAAAACTTAAAACATTACTTTCAGAATTGAAAAAATCGGTAACGGAAATTCTTGAGAAAAATGAGGTAGAATAATGGCTGTTTTGCTGCTTCGTCTTGCTGCGCCCCTGCAATCCTGGGGTGCAGATTCAAAATTTGAAACCAGAAGAACCAATCGGGAACCCACAAAAAGCGGTGTGATCGGATTGTTGGCAGCAGCAGTCGGCTTGAGGCGAGATCAAACAAAGGAGCTGGAAGCATTAAACAGGCTGCATTTTGGTGTTCGTATAGATAAGGAAGGAAAACTTCTGGTGGATTTTAATATGGCTAACAACCCGGACAAGAGAACGGCGAATTATCTCACATATCGCCATTATCTGCAGGATGCTGTATTTCTTGTGGGAATTGAAAGTGAAGATGCGAAGATGCTGGAAGATTTAAATGATGCTTTGAAACATCCTTTCTTTCCTTTGTGCCTTGGCAGGCGATCCTGTCCGCCCACACTGCCGCTGACGCTTGGCATCAGACAGGGAAAACTTTTGGAAGTTCTTCAGGAAGAACCGGTGCTTTGTCAGAGAAGTAAAGAAAAGTCACTGCGGATTGTGATGGATGCCGAGCCGGGAGAATATGGCTCGGCAGTGCAGAAAGATGTGCCGCTATCCTTTGATCAGCGGCATCGTCAGTATGGATATCGCTCTGCAAAGGAAGTATATGTAAAGAGTGAGGCGACTGTACCAAAGCAAACAGAGCATGATCCATTTTCAGAATTTTAAAAGGAGAACATATGTATTTATCAAGAGTTGAATTGGATGCAAATCGCAGAAGCACCATGGCGGCTCTGATTTCGCCGCAAAAACTGCATGGTGCTGTGGAATGTGCATTTGCCGGAGAACGTAAGCGCAGACTCTGGAGGTTAGATCGTCTGGGTGGGAAATTATACATATTGATTGTAAGCGAAGATAAGCCAACAGATCTTGAACATATCGTTTCTCAGTTTGGTACGGGCAGAGAGGCAGAAACAAAAAGCTATGATGGTCTGCTGGAGCGAATAAAAGCGGGAGATCAATGGCATTTTCGGGTGACAGCAAATCCGGTACATTCGCGCCCGGATCCGAAACACCCAGGTGAAAGAGGAACGGTTGATGCACATTGTTCGGTACAATTTCAAAAAAAATGGCTCATGGACAGGGCAAAAAAGCATGGATTCAGTCTTTTTGAGGGTGACTTTACAGTGACAGAAACACGATGGCTACGTTTTAAAAAGCGAGAGAAAAATACCGTGACATTGCTGGCAGTTACATATGAGGGAACTTTAAATGTGATTGATCCGAGTTCATTTCAACAGATGCTCTGTCAAGGTATCGGAAAAGGAAAGGCCTATGGATTGGGAATGATGACAGTTGTTCAGGGGGGATGAAAAATGTCGGATATTCCGGGAATGGTGCGTCCTGATCTGCAGTCACTGCCGCAGATAAAGGACAGGATGACTTTTTTATATGTAGAGCATTGTACAATCGGTCGCCAGGATGGGGCAATTACGGTGACCGATGAGAAGGGAGTTGTGCAGATCCCGGCTGCCGGGATTTCTGTGTTGCTTCTGGGACCGGGAACAAGAGTAACTCACCGAGCCATGGAGTTAATGGGCGATACAGGGGTTGGTGCTGTGTGGGTAGGAGAACATGGCGTTCGCTATTATGCACATGGCCGCCCGTTGACAACACATTCCCGCATGCTGCTGCGACAGGCAGAATTGGTCAGCAACACACGAAAACATCTGGGAGTTGTGAGAAAAATGTATCAGTTGCGTTTTCCGGATGAAGATGTCTCGAAATTGACGATGCAGCAGCTGAGGGGAAGAGAAGGAAGTCGCGTGCGTCAAATTTATCGCAAGGCATCTCGGGACACCGGGGTGCCGTGGAATGGGCGTTTGTACCGCCCGGAAGATTTTAGCGCCGGAGATGCCGTGAATCAGGCACTTTCGGCCGGTCATGCCTGTCTGTATGGCCTGGCTCATGCTGTGATCGTGGCCTTAGGATGTGCAGCAGGTTTGGGATTCGTGCACGTGGGACATGAATGCTCCTTTGTATATGACATTGCAGATCTGTACAAAGCAGAGGTGTCCATACCGATAGCCTTTCAGGTGGCCGCAGAGGATCCGGAGGATCTTCCTGCTGTGGTCCGGAGAAGAGTGCGAGATGCCATGGTTGAACATCACATCCTGGAGCGTATGGTTCACGATATTCGTTATCTTTTATTGGATCAGGAGGAGTTGAATGAGGTAGAGGATACTGTATATCTGTGGGACAACCGGGAAGGTACCGTGGCCAATGGAACGAATTATTCTAACGATGATGAGGAGTGATTTTTATCGTTGTAATCACGATGACAAATTGTCCGCCGCGGCTGCGAGGAGATCTGTCAAAATGGCTGTGTGAAATTAATACAGGAGTATACGTTGGAAATGTAAGCGGAAGGGTTCGAGATGCCTTATGGAATCGTGTCTGCCAAAACCTAAAGAATGGACAGGCAACCATGGTGTTCAATGCTGCCGGAGAACAAAAGATGGATTTTCGTACACATAATACGGCCTGGGAGGCAGTGGATTTTGACGGAATCAAGCTGATGCGGAGGCCACTTCCGGAAAAAGAAACAGGGGATATTTTATTAAAGCCGGGCTTCAGCAAGGCGGCAAAACGGCAGTATGCCCAAGATGCAAACAAGACGAAAGTGAAAAACAGTACGGAAAAGAATTATACCGTAATTGATCTGGAAACCACAGGCTTAAAGACAGAATCCGATGAGATTATTGAGTATGGAGCACTGCGTGTGCGAGATGGAATATTGACAGAAAGCTTTAGCACGTTGGTACATATCAGTGAAACGGTTCCGGAAAATATTTCAGAACTAACAGGAATCAAAACTGCAGATCTGGTTGCCGGCATGGAACCACAGCAGGCTTTCCAAGCGTTTTTAGATTTTATCGGAAAGGATGTTTTATTGGGACAATATATTTCCTTTGATATGGACTTCCTGAGAAAGTCTTGCGAAAAATGGGAGAAGCCGTTCCTGACCAACAAATGCCTCGACCTGTCAAAGTTGGCCAGAAAAAAACTGCGAAGAATGGAAAATTATAAATTATTGACCATGCTGCAGCATTTTGGAATTTCGGATAAAGTTGCGCACAGAGCTTTGGCTGACTGTGAAAGCATCTATCAGGTCTATTGCAAACTAAATGAAAATGATATAGAATGAGACCTGAGGGCACGGAAATATGGGATCTTTTTAGTCTGTTCCCCGCATGTGCGGGGGTGATCCTTCTTTCAATATCTTCATCATAGGTTACACCAACTGTTCCCCGCATGTGCGGGGGTGATCCCCGTAACCGTGAATAAAAAAAAGAGGACACCAGCTGTTCCCCGCATGTGCGGGGGTGATCCCTATATGTCAACAACTTTTTTCAAAGTTTTATACTGTTCCCCGCATGTGCGGGGGTGATCCTGTAAAGCGGATGATTGAACCATGGACGGCTTGCTGTTCCCCGCATGTGCGGGGGTGATCCGTCAATCGCAGTTGAATGGAGGGCATTTTATGACTGTTCCCCGCATGTGCGGGGGTGATCCCTGGATCGGATTGGAACATCATGATTCCGTCTACTGTTCCCCGCATGTGCGGGGGTGATCCCCGCCCAAGGAATAAAGGAAAGAAGCAGACCGCCTGTTCCCCGCATGTGCGGGGGTGATCCCTTCATAAGGGCTTCCAGTACGGTATTAGTTTTCTGTTCCCCGCATGTGCGGGGGTGATCCCCAGTTAAACGGAAAACATATTTCCGTTAATAACTGTTCCCCGCATGTGCGGGGGTGATCCTATACCAAGATGACAGACAAGTTCAAGGAAAACCTGTTCCCCGCATGTGCGGGGGATGATCCAAGCTTGCATCGGAGTTACTCCCTTTCGGACAAATAGGATTTATCTTGATCCTTATCTGTTCGGAAGGGAGTTTTTTGTCCTACATTTGTCCAACATGGCATGGTATAATGAATCCAGATGAGAAACAGGCAATGTTGCATAAGGAGGTAGATTTATGACATATAAGATACCGAATGATAAGATCCTATTAGAGCAGGAACAGAAAAACATGGTGCTTTCAGCCAGTGACCGGGAGGTGGTTCGGATCCAGAAAGCATTAGGCTTTGTGGCAGATTATGCAGACGGAGGTGAAAAATATAACGATTCGCCTGAGGATGCCTACAGCACTCTGTATCAGATCTACTGGGAGTTTCAGCTGAATAAAGATGAAGCCGGGAAAGAAATCCCGGAAGTGACTATGTTTCCGGAAGAAAACCGAAGCCCGGAACAGTTTCGGGAAGAGCTTGAAAAGCTGTGGAGAG
>CAVALB010000063.1:0-16484 GCA_963589345.1 uncultured Selenomonadales bacterium
TCGAGCAAGCTCGAACTTTGGCTCATTACTCGCGTAAATAAAATTCCAAAATCAGCCTTAGAAATGCAAGCATTTCACGTCTAATTTATGAAATTTTGCTTGGCTCTGAACAGTTACAGCTTCTCCATCAGTTCCTTCAGATGCGCAGTGAGCTTTGTATTCTCCGCATAATCAACCGGACAGTCAATGATGACCGGAACCTCCTGTTCAAATGCCTTTTCAAGAGTCGGCACCAGATCCTCTGCCTTTTCGATGCGGTAGCCGATGGCACCCATGCTTTCTGCAAACTTTACGAAATCCGGGTTGGTAAAGTCTACACAGCAGCTCTTTCCGTACTGATCCATCTGTTTCCATTTGATCAGTCCGTAACTGGAATCGTTAAAGATCAAGGTTACAAACGGTGTTTTGGCCCGGAGTGCTGTCTCAAATTCCTGGCAGTTCATCATGAAGCCGCCGTCTCCGCATACAGCCAGTATCTTCTTTTCCGGGTATACCAGCTTCGCACCGATGGAACCCGGAACCGAGATTCCCATGGTCGCAAATCCGTTGGAAATGATGCAGGTATTCGGCTCGTAGCAGTTGTAATGACGGGCAATCCACATCTTATGAGCGCCCACATCCGAAATGACGATATCCTCCCGCCCCATAACCTTGCGCACATCATTTAAGATACGCTGCGGCTTCATCGGGAAGGCATCATCTAAAGCATAGGACTCATGCTCGGCAACCATCATCTTCTTGATTTCCAGGGCACGCTCCGGCTCGCTGTTTCTGGTGGTTCTTCTTCCGATCTGCACCAGGGCATCGGCAATATCTCCTACCACCTCCACAGACGGCTGGTAAAGCTTATTAATGTGAGCCGGACGCATATCAACATGGACAATATTGATCTTTCCGTCCGCATTCCACTTCGACGGTGCATATTCCACGATATCGTATCCCACAGCGATCACCAGATCCGCCTCTTCTAAGATCTTGTTCTGGTAATCCTTCTGCGGGATTCCGATCGTCCACATGGAATATGGATTATCAAACGGGATAACGCCCTTTGCCATCATCGTGTTGATCACCGGGATTTTCAGTTTCGTTGCAAAATCGGTCAGTTCTTTTGCGGCACGTGCGCGAACAACGCCGCTTCCTGCCAGGATCACCGGATTCTTTGCCTGGAAGATCATTCCTGCTGCATCCTGTACCGTATCCAGCTCTGCATACTCCTTCGGTGCGATCTTCTTACGCAGCGGCTTTTCATTGTCAGAAACCGGCATCTTTGCGATATTGACCGGCAGATCGATATGGGTTGCACCCGGTTTTTCGTTCTCTGCATATTTAAAGGCCAGGCGCACGATCTCACCTACCGTATCCGGGCGAACCACCATCTTGGTACGTTTGGTGATCGGTTCAAACATTTTTGTCAGATCCAGGAACTGATGTCCGGTGATATGCATACGTTCCGTTCCTACCTGTCCGGTAATAGCAACCAGCGGTGCACCGTCACTGTCCGCATCGGCCACACCGGTCACCAGGTTGGTTGCACCCGGTCCCAGAGTTGCCAGGCAGACACCGGCCTTTCCGGTCAGTCTTCCATATACATCTGCCATAAAAGCAGCGCCCTGTTCATGACGTGTGGTAATAAATTTGATCGGGGACTGATCAATGGCATTCATCACTGCCAGATTCTCCTCACCCGGAATTCCGAAAATATATTCTACGCCCTCTTCCAGCAGACCCTCTACCAATAAGTCTGCCGCATTTCTCTGACGTTTTTCTTCCTTTTGCTGTTCCATTGTAGCTCCTCCTGTAACACTATATTTTCTGTTCTGTACTATAGTCCTGTCGTGTCACAATTGCAATCACCATTTTTATTGATTTTTTCACAGCCTTTTTGTTGTATCAGCAAAAAAACTTTCTTTATTTTCGTTTTTTCATAACAAAATAAAGTGACGGCTTCGTTTTCCGTCATGATCAGGAAATAAAACCGTCACTTATAAAGTCATGGTGTTTGATACTTTTATGCTTTTGCAAAACCAACCGATGTCAGGAAGCGTTCAAAGGCTTTGCGGCCTTCCGGTGTACATTTGTATACACCGGCATCCTCCAGTACACGTTCAAATACCCGACCCACCTCTTCTTTTAAAATCGCATCGACATTTTCCTTTGTGATGGAAGCATAGCGAGGTTTGAATGCATCCACCCAGTCGGCATGCTTGGCTAAGGTCTCATCGGCACGGATGTCTCGTCCCTCCGTGATTGCCTCGGCAAGCTTTGCCAATTCTCCCTGCAGGCGCGACGGGAGCACGGCAAGCCCCATCACCTCGATCAGGCCGATATTTTCCTTTTTGATGTGATGCAGTTCCTGGTGCGGATGATAAACGCCCAGCGGGAATTCCTCTGTCGTAATATTGTTGCGCAGCACCAGATCCAGTTCGTAATGCTCTCCGTTTTTCCGGGCGATCGGCGTGATGGTATTATGCGGTTCTCCATCGGTTTCTGCATAGATAAAGGCAGCTTCATCCGTATATCCGCGCCATGCATTTAACACCTTTTCTCCCAGGTCGATCAGGCGGTCGGAATTTTCTCCGCGCAGACGCAAAACAGACATCGGCCAATGGACGATCCCGGCCTCCACATCTTCAAAGCCCGGCATCGAATATTTCTGCTCCATCTCTGCTTTTGCCATGGCAAAGGTGTAATGACCGCCCTGAAAATGGTCGTGGCTTAAAATAGAACCGCCCACGATCGGCAGATCCGCATTGGAACCAAGAAAATAATGCGGAAACTGTTTTACAAAATCAAAGAGCTTTACAAAGGCAGAACGATCGATCTTCATCGGGGTATGCTGTCCGTTGAATACGATGCAGTGCTCATTGTAATAGACATAGGGGGAATACTGAAATCCCCACTTACTCTCATTCACCGTAATTCGAATGATCCGGTGATTATTTCTTGCCGGATGGTTTAAGCGGCCCGCATATCCCTCATTTTCCATGCAAAGCAGGCATTTTGGATAACCGCTCTGCTTAGCAAGCTTTGCAGCCGCGATCGCCTTCGGATCCTTCTCCGGCTTTGACAGGTTGATCGTGATATCCAGGTCACCATACTGCGTTTCGGTAACCCATTTTTGATCCTTGCATACCCGGTATCTGCGGATATAATCAGAATCCTGGCTCAGCTTATAGAAATAATCGGTTGCAGCCTCCGGGCCGCCCTCCTGATACCGGTTCCAGAAAATCCGCTCCACCTCCGACGGGCGCGGCATGAGGCAGTTCATCAGTTTCGCATCAAACAGATCACGGTACGTAATGCTGTTCTCAATGATTCCTTGCTCGCAGGCATAATCTAGAAGTTCTTTTAAGATTTCCTCCAGATTTCCGGTCTCCACCGCTTCATCCGACTCCTCATATTCTGAAAGCTTCAATGCTTCCAATAGCTGATTCGTTGCGTAAATGCGGTCTGTCTCCGTGATCAATCCACTTTCCAGACCATACTGCACCAGTTTTCTGATTGCTTCGTAAACCATATCCTTCTCCCCTTCTCCAGAACAATTAAAAACACATTTTCTTCTTTCTTAGTATAATCGCCTAAAGATCGGAATTCCATAGAATAATCTTGTTCCTGTTTATGAATTTTTTTGGTGGTTAACTCCGTCCGACAGCCGATGCGATCCGCTCGGTTACGATTCCGCCTAAGATTCCGATCACACAGCCCGTGATGATACCGGCTACCATGAGAATCGGTAAATATGTGAACACTCCCGCTGTTTTTGTGATCCAGGCCGCCATGGAAAGCTGTCCGATATTGTGAAACACTCCTCCCAGGACGCTGACTCCTGTTTTTTCAAGCAAACCTGTTTTTTTTGCAAGTCCCATAACGCTGAGACTTAAAATACCTCCGGCAAGGGCATAGAGCATACTTCCCGGATTGCTGAAGGTAAAGCCCACCATAACGATGCGCAGTAAACCGATCACCAGAGTGCCTGAGATCCCCACGGTATAAAGCCCCACCACATTCACCAGGTTTGCAAGTCCCAGTTTAATGCCGGGGATCGGGATCGGAAGCGGAATGAGCGCTTCGATATAGCTGAATATAAAGGCCAGCGCGATCAAAAGGCCGTAGCCTGCAACCTTCTGTGCGCGGGTTTTCATACGTTTTTCCTCGTTCTTCAATTGACGTCTCCTTTGTTTCGGGCATTCTAAAAATGACCCCGTCACTTATTCTTCCATATAAAAAGAACCGTAACCTTGAGGCAGTTACGGTTTTTTTTGAGGCTAAGCCTTACAGATATGCTTTCAGCACATCCACCTTATCCAGTTTCTCCCACGGCAGATCAAGATCGGTGCGTCCAAAATGGCCGTAGGCTGCGGTCTGCTTGTAGATTGGACGGCGCAGATCTAGCATTTTGATGATGCCGGCCGGTCTGAGATCGAAGTTTTCGCGAACGATTTCTACCAGCTTTTCATTGGAAAGCTTGCCGGTTCCGAAGGTATCCACCATAATGGAGGTCGGATGTGCCACACCGATTGCATAGGAAAGCTGGATCTCGCACTTGTCAGCAAGTCCTGCTGCCACGATGTTCTTTGCAACATAGCGCGCTGCATAAGCTGCGGAACGGTCTACTTTGGTGCAGTCCTTACCGGAGAATGCACCGCCGCCGTGACGGGCATATCCGCCGTAAGTGTCTACGATGATCTTGCGTCCGGTCAGTCCGCTGTCACCATGCGGTCCGCCGATGACAAAACGTCCGGTCGGGTTGATAAAGAACTTCGTTTCTGCATCGACCATCTCTGCCGGAAGGATCTCATCAAATACATACTTTTTAATGTCGGTATGGATCTGCTCCTGGGTTACCTCCTCATCATGCTGAGTAGAAAGAACCACTGCATCCAAACGCTTCGGCTTTCCGTTTTCATCATATTCTACCGTAACCTGGGTCTTTCCGTCCGGACGCAGGTAACGAAGGGTGCCGTCCTTGCGGACTTTCGTCAGCTGACGGGACAGCTTGTGAGCCAGAGCGATCGGATACGGCATATACTCTTCGGTCTCATTTGTTGCAAAGCCGAACATCATACCCTGGTCTCCTGCTCCGATGGCATCCAGTGCATCATCATCCATGGTATTCTCTTTTTTCTCCAGTGCGGTATCCACACCAAGAGCGATATCCTGAGACTGCTCATCCAGTGCCACGATCACACCGCAGGTATCACAGTCAAAGCCATATTTCGCACGATCATAACCGATCTCACGCACCGTTTCGCGCACGATCTTCTGGATATCCACATAAGCATTGGTGGTGATCTCACCCATGACCAGTACCAAACCGGTTGTTGTGCAGGTCTCGCAGGCTACGCGGCTCATCGGGTCTTTTTCCATCAATGCATCCAGAATCGCATCGGAAATGGCATCGCACATCTTATCCGGATGTCCCTCGGTAACGGACTCGGATGTAAACAGTAATTTCTCCATGAAAATCCTCCTTGATATTAGATAAAAGGGTAACCACTCAAAGCAAGCCAAACGATGCCTGACTCTGAACAATCACGCAAAAAGAAAAGTCCGTAGCAACGCCGCGGACTTGATTTAAAATTCGATCAACTCCTCTTATTGCTCGATTTCTCGCTCAGGTTGGCACCTTCCGCACGCTCCTGCCTTCGGCATTTCGTGAGGGGTTGCCGTGACTTCACAGATCCTTTGTATCTCCATCACTCTGAATAAGGGATTACGCACTTTTCAATTAACAGAAACACGCAGCTGCATATCACAGCTGCGTGTCATATCTTAACAGATTCCCTATATACTGTCAAGAGATTTCCTTGTTTTTGATACTTTTTACTATCTGGTCTTGCCCTGTACCCATACGCCGGAAGCGTTTACATAGTAGTTGTCCGGAGTCCAGGTATCGGTCAGCATATAACCATTGGTCGTATCGCAGTAGTAATAGTTTCCGTCTCCTGCCTTGATCCATCCGGTCAGCATGTAACCGGTGCTGCCGAAGCAATACCACTTACCGCCGATTTGAAGCCAGCCGTTTGTCGGATAGGTTCCGTCTGCAAAACGATACCACCAGCCTACGCTGTCCTTGATCCAGGATGCCTGCTGAGTGGTGCTGCCCGGAGTATTGGTGATCGTACCGGAAGAGGAGCTGTTAGAAGAATTGCTGGTGTTATAATTGCCTGCCTTAATGTTTGCAAGCATCTCATCGTCCACATAAATATAATCGGACTCATACCAGTCGCCCTTCTTGCTGTTGCTGTTGACTGCACGAACCTTGAAATAATATTCGCCCTCTCTGGTAATACTGGAAGCGAAATTGTAATACTCATTACTGGTGGTCACTGCGCTGCCTACTGAGCTACTGCCGCGATACAGACGTACCTGATAGCTCACTGCACCTGAGGTTGTCTCCCAGGTTGCAACCGGTGAATTATCATTTTCCCAGGTTACATCCTCGATCTCCATGGTTCCTTCCAGATCAGCCAGCTTTACGGTAATGATCAGGGTAGAACTAGAATCCTCTCTTCTGGAGGAAACATAGGTTGCCTTGTCACCCTTTAAGGAAACCTTCGATTTTGCCATGGAAGCAAAGTAGTAATCACTGTCTGCCTCCAGGGTGATCTCAACGCGTGGGACGTCTCCGTCGACCCACTCGCCGTCATCATTTACGATCTCACAATCGGTAACATCGTAGTTGCTTCCGTTTGCGGTTGCACTAACGCTGCCGCCGCTGTCTCCTACGGTTATGTCAGAATCAATGGTGAGGCTGACACTGGTGATTTTCGTCCTGCTTTCAGATGCCAGAGCTGTTCCGGCTGCAAGCGCTGTCAGTAATGCTGCACCGATGAGACTGACCAATCCTTTTTTCCATGCTTTCATACTTATCCTCTCCTTTTCCATCTCGCCAAATCTTAGCTTTATTGTTTGCTTTTGCGGTTCTGATTTCAATCTACTGATAGGATATCGTTAAATCGTGTACAGTTTGTGTCCGGAATATAACAAATTCCCTACAACACTTAACGATTTGTTTACAATTCTTACCAAACGCGTATAACCCCCACGTTTTCCCATATGCACTCAGAATCAGCCTGTTTTCAGGCGGAATTTCTGTGCCTCTTTTTCAGAGTCAATCTGTTCAATAGAAGCCCCCAGTCCCTGGAGTTTTTCTTCAAACTTTTCATATCCACGCTGAATGTAACCGATCTCGTCCACCACGGTATAACCGTCTGCGGAAAGACCTGCCAACACCAGGGCAGCTCCAGCACGAAGATCCGGAGACTCCACTCTTGCTCCGGTAAAGCCCTTGACGCCGTCGATCACAGCCACATTGCCCTCTACCTTGATATTGCCTCCCATACGGGCAAGCTCATCCACATAGCGGAAACGATTTTCGAAGATACTCTCCGTGATCATGCTGGTTCCCTCTGTGAGTGCCAGGGTGACAGCCATCTGCGGCTGCATATCCGTCGGGAATCCCGGATAAGGAAGCGTCTTGATATTTGTGGAGCACTGCTTCGGTTTTCCTACCACACGGACCTCGTCATCTCCCTCGATCACCTCACAGCCAATCTCGATCAGTTTTGCAGAGATTGCCTCCAGATGCTTCGGAATCACGTTCTTTACCGTAATGTCACCCCGGGTCACAGCTGCCGCACACATAAAGGTTCCGGCCTCAATCTGATCCGGAATAATGGAATATTCGGTTCCGTGCAAGGATCTTACACCGCGGATGCGGATCACATCCGTTCCTGCGCCCTTGATATTGGCTCCCATGCTGTTTAAGAAGTTTGCCACATCAACAACATGAGGCTCCTTTGCTGCATTTTCCAGAATGGTCAGCCCCTCTGCCATTGCTGCTGCCATCATAATATTGATGGTGGCACCTACCGAAACCATATCCAGATAGATATGAGCTCCTACCAGGTCAATTGCATGGGCATGAACGGCTCCCCGCTCGATTTCAATGCGTGCTCCCAGAGCACGAAAGCCCTTTAAGTGCTGGTCGATCGGACGGCTTCCGATATCACAGCCTCCCGGGAGCGGCACCTGTGCACTCTTATATTTGCCGAGAAGGGCACCGATAAAGTAGTAGGAAGCCCGGATGCGGCGAATGTATTCATCATCGACCGATACCTCGCGGATCGTGGAGCCATTGATTTTTACGGTATGGCGATCAATGCGGTTCACCTGCGCACCGATCTCCTGAATTGCTTCCAAAAGGACATTGATATCGCGCACGTCCGGAAGATTTTCAATGGTCACGTCCTGATCTGTCATAATGGATGCTGCAAGAATACCAAGTGCTGCATTCTTTGCTCCGCTGATCACCACATCTCCAACCAGCGGATTTCCGCCTTTCATAATATACTGATTCATTACACACCTCTATATAAACTGTAACTGCACTGTTACGCAAAATACTTACAATTTTATTAAATCCTTATGATTATACCACAAATTCCCATTTTGTAAAGAACAAGGTCATTCTACGTTCAGTATACGGGTAGGCATTTTCTGAATTGAAAATGCCGTATGATACAGTTTCGGTCGCTGGATTTGCCGATTTAAAATGCGAAGCATCGGCAAATCCGACTGCTGGACATGCAACGCATGGACAGTAATCACTGCACACTGACCGCGCAGATAAAGTCATTTCCCCTGATACGGAAAAATTCGGTGCTGTCGTTCAGTCCGGCTTTATAAACTTCCCCGGTCTGAGGATCAAGCACGGAAACATTGTACTGGTCAAATCCGTAAAGGATCAGATACTGTCCTTCTCCGGTATAAGCAGCCACAGGAATTCCCTGGTCGATAAAATACAACATCTGCGTCAGGCTGCAGCCCCTGGCATCCAGGACCGCCAGATTTTCGTCATCATAGATTTCACTCTTGGTAAAGCTATCCAGATACCGGGCAAGGGAGGCAAAGGCCGACTGCGGATCCCGGATCGTCCGGATATTTCCGCGCTTTGCGCGGTTCCAGAGGATCCTGTGATCCTTATCTGTGACAATTCCCATCTTATCATAGGCCAGCTGCAGTGCTTCCGAAAAATCCGTTGTTACCTTTAACAGATGTCCGCTTCCGTATGCATAGAATTCCATATCGGAGATCTGATAATTGGATTTTAACTCCAGGCGATCCGACTGATCATAGCTGACACGCTTCGGCGCCTGAATATGAATGCTGCGCCCTGTTTTAAGTTCCTCCTCCAGCTCCACAAAGTAAACCCGTTCCTTTTCCGGCGATGCAAACCAACCGATTCCTGCAAGCTTTCCTTCTCCCAGGTCAACATTGCAGACAATGGTATCTTCCGGACTGTCATTATAGCTGTTTGATCCGGTCTTCGCCACGCGTTTTAAATGGATCCGGCTTTCGTCAACCTCAACCTCAGAAATATAGGTACCGGTCTTCTCATAACTGGTCTCTTCTTGCATCTGATCATTGATGATGCGGACATTGTACATAGGAAGCGCCCGAACCCTGCCATTCACCAGCCAGACATCACCCGCTCTTGCCGTGCCGTATACCAGGTCGCGCCCTACAAAGCCCAGGGTGCGTACATATTCCCCATCCTGTGCGCGGATCTCCCGATTTTCTCCGGTTTCCAGATCCATCAGATGCAGAACCGATGATTCGTAGCGTGTTCCCTCCTGCCATGCAATTCGCTTTTTGTCCGCGCTTACTACAAAGGTTCCATCGGTCAGGGAATCTGCCACCACCATATTTTCCCGGCTGTTCATATCGATGCCGTAAATGGCATGATCCACATACAGATACAGCATACCACCCTCGGTCTGGCTGGCCAAGCGGTCAAGATCTTCTTTAAGCTGCTCGAAGGATCCGGAATATGGGATAAAATACCGCTCCTCCAATGCGTTTTCTGCTGCAGTATAATGGTATCCGACAATGCCGTTCTCACCCTCATGATTTCCGCGGTTCATATAGCCATATACCAGAAAATCCACATCCCCGTCATCCGTAACGGAAAGAATTTTCACATCATGATGATCATAATTGCTTCGCACGTCCGCGTCATCGTCATCGCGGAAGGAAAAAACCTTCACAGCGCGCCGATCTCCCGGTTCATAGCTCCAAAGATCCCGGTTGACCCGGTATGCACAGACCTTTCCGCCCGCACTCTTCAAAAGCTCCACACGGTCATCCCCGGTGATTCCAAGCAAGATCCGCTTTCCGGAAAACTCACTCCGATCTCCGGCAAAGATCTGATTCACCGTCCGGTCGTACTGCATCATATAAATACGCAGCTCGTTCCATTTCATGGTAAAGTCTTCTTCTACCTCATAGGTTTCCTCTGTGCCCTCTTCCTGTCGTTTTGCCTGATAGGAAAGCTGCACACCGCACATCACGCCGTCTAACTCCTGCAGACTGATCTCCACGTTCCCGGACTGCTGCATATCCAATTTCCCCCAGGTCAGCTGAGAAAAGCTGGAATGGATCGAGGTATGTCCAAAGGTAGTATTGTCCTCTGTATTATTGGTTTCCAGATAGGTAGTCAGACTTTTTGCCTGCTCATAGTCGAAGGTTTTCGTGGAAAAATCCGCTGCCAGATCTACCATGGCCTTTACTTTTTCCGTGGAATCCGTCCACAGGATCCTGGTATAATAATAGACAGCTCCGGCTTCCTGCGTATCCAGCTGAACCTTAAGCAAATACTCCCGTTCCTTGGTGAGAAGATTCTGGATCGGCAAGGTAACTGTGAGTCCGGCTTCTGTCTGCTGCCAATCTGAAACCTCCGTCCGTTCTACCAGACGTTCCCGGTCCATACTCCGGACCTCATAGCTGATCCCCGTAACCGTTCCTCCTTCGATATTCAAGGTCAAGGCCCGGTCCTCCGGCAAGATCGTCAGCTTTTCTCCGGCTGCAGTTGTGTTCATCTCCTGTCGGTAACCGTACAGGCGGTTCATGTCCCGCCCCAGCATCTGTACGGTAATGCTCGGAAGCGAGGCCGCTTCCATGTCCATGTATACAGCCTGTTCCTGGCTGCTGCTCCACCGGTTATTTGCGAAAAAAAAGACGCAGAGCGCCGCCGCAAATACCCCGGTCAAAATTCCAATCCGTTTTATAATACGATTCATGTGTTCTTTCCTTGTAATAGTAATAGTAATAATTCTTAAATGACAACAAACACGTAAGCATGTCTGTTTGGCTTCTTACAGAATTATTTTACCTTGTTTTACCTCTTCCTACAAGGAAATGTTTTCTTAAATTTGACTTGTCAACCGTGCTCCCATCCCGTATAATGGAAGCACCATTTCCAATGTTATTACAAATCTGATTTTCAAACATTCTTTTCGATCTGTTTTATCTACAATTGGCAAAATCTGCCGGTCTAATTCACGGAGGTATCCTATGCAATATGAAACTTTTCTTGAAACTGTCACAAACAAGCTGCAGGAGGCTCTGGGCGAAGCCTATCAGTTTACGCTTCGGCCGCTTCCCAAAAATAACGGAGTCACCCTGGACGGCCTGACCATTCAAGGTCCTGACTGCCGCATCGCTCCTACGATCTATCTGAATCCCTACTACGAAAAGTTCCAGCACGGAGCAAAGATCCAGGACATTGTCAAGGAGATTCTGAAACTATACCGTACAACTCCCTCTCCATCCTGTCTTCGTCCCGATGTGCTCGATGATTTTTCCAAGCTCCGCTCAAGCATCATGTTTCGCCTGATCCACACGGCTTCCAATCAGGTCCTCTTAAAGGATCTTCCTCATCTTTCCTATTTAGATCTTTCCATCGTATTCTTTGTTTCCCTGGAACGCAGCAATGCCGGTCAGATGAGTGCCCTGATCCATAATCAACATATCAGGCGCTGGCAAGTCACTGTCCAGGATCTGTGGCAGGCAGCAAGCCGCAATATGCCCCGGGAATATCCTGCCCAGATCATCAGTATGTCTGAGCTTTTACAGACGGTCGTACTCAAAGATTTTTGTGCTCTGTATCACTCTGAGGTGCTCGATGAACTGGCAGTCTCTGAGGATACCGATCAGTTATATATCCTGACCAATCAGAGCGGCCTGTACGGATCCGGCTGCATGCTCTACCAGAATGTGCTGAAGGATTTTGCAGACCATATCCAGTCTGACCTGATCCTGCTGCCCTCCAGCATCCACGAAGTCCTTCTGACCCCGAAGCTTCCGGAAAGCTCCTATGAAGAGCTTTCTGCCATGGTTACCTCCATCAACCGGCAGGAGGTATCACCGGAGGAACAGCTTTCCAACCAGGTCTATCTTTATTCCCGGAAAGAAAACTGTCTGAAGGTCGTATCCCATGCGCCGGAGCTGGTTGGCACCGCCTGCCTGTCGTGAAGTCTGCCCCGGTCAATTCTCCTCCAGGTCAAGAAGTGCCTTTTTTACTTCAAGCATCCGGTCACGCAGCACGGCTGCCTCTTCGAAGTTTAACTCCGCCGCTGCCTGATGCATCTTTTTCTGGATTTCCTTTACCAGCTTGTTTAACTCCTTCGCACTCATGGATTCCAGCTCTTTTTCGTCTGCATGAGGGGATTGTTCTGCAGCCTTGGAGATGGCAATCAGATCCCTCACCGCCTTTTTGATGGTTGTCGGTGTGATGCCATGTTCCTCATTGTAGGCCTGCTGGATTTTACGGCGGCGATTGGTTTCATCGATCGCCACCCGCATGGAATCCGTGATCGTATCCGCATACATGATCACATGTCCCTCTGAATTTCGTGCAGCGCGGCCGACGGTCTGGATCAGAGAGGTCTCAGAACGCAGGAAGCCTTCCTTATCCGCATCCAGAATGGCTACCAGGGTGATCTCTGGGATATCCAGTCCCTCTCTTAAAAGGTTGATGCCCACCAGCACGTCAAACACATCCAGACGCATATCCCGGATGATCTCTGCACGCTCCAGGGTATCAATATCAGAATGCAGGTATTTGACCCGGATACCGAGCTCTTTCATATAGTCTGTCAGATCCTCGGCCATTCGCTTGGTAAGCGTTGTGATCAGAACCTTGTGGTGTGCCGCCACCTCCTTATTGACCTCGCTCACCAGATCATCGATCTGTCCCTCCACCGGACGGACAAAGATTTCCGGATCCAAAAGTCCTGTCGGACGAATGATCTGTTCCGCCCGCATGAGCTCATGGTCGGCCTCATAAGGTCCCGGTGTTGCCGACACAAACATCATCTGATCGATCTTGCTCTCAAACTCAGAAAAATTCAGCGGACGGTTATCGAGAGCCGACGGAAGGCGGAAGCCATAGTCCACCAGCGTCATCTTGCGGGAGCGGTCACCGGCATACATTCCGCGCACCTGAGGCAGCGTGATATGAGATTCATCTACAATGATCAGAAATTCATCCGGGAAATAATCCATCAAGGTCCAGGGCGGCTCTCCGGGTTTTCCAAAATTCAAATGTCTGGAATAATTTTCGATACCGGAACAAAATCCTGTTTCCCGCATCATCTCCACGTCGAAGTTCGTGCGCTCCGATATGCGTTGTGCCTCTAACAGCTTATCCTCGCTCTTAAAGAAGGAAACTCTTTCTTTTAATTCCTCCAGGATATTTTCGGTAGCAAGCTGCATTTTCTCCTTGGGCACCACATAGTGTGAAGCCGGAAAGATGGCCACATGGTTCAGCTGCAGCTTTGCCTCGCCGGTCAGTGTATCGATCTCTACGATCCGATCGATCTCATCTCCGAAAAATTCCACCCGATATGCTGCACTGTCGGAATATGCAGGAAAGATTTCCAGGACATCTCCCCTCACCCGGAAGGTGCCGCGATGAAAATCCATATCATTGCGCGTATACTGGATATCGATGAGCTTGTGAATGACCTCATCCCTATCCTTTTCCATCCCGGGTCTTAAAGAGACCACCATCTCCTGATAATCGATCGGAGAACCCAGGCCGTAAATACAGGAAACGGAAGCCACAATGATCACATCCTTCCGCTCAGAAAGAGCAGCCGTAGCGGAATGACGCAGCTTATCGATCTCATCGTTGATGGCAGAATCCTTTTCGATATAGGTATCAGTGGAAGGAACATAGGCCTCCGGCTGATAGTAATCATAATAGGAAACAAAATATTCGACTGCATTTTCCGGAAAGAACTCCTTCATTTCTCCGTAAAGCTGTGCAGCCAGTGTCTTATTATGCGCAATGATCAGGGTCGGCTTATTCAGCTCTCTAATCACGTTGGCCATGGTAAAGGTCTTGCCGGATCCTGTCACCCCCAATAGTGTTTCAAACTGGTTGCCCTCCTTAAATCCTTTTACCAGCTGATCGATTGCCTGCGGCTGGTCACCGGTAGGGGCATATTCGGAATGTAATTCAAAATGATCCATAAGTGATCCCTCCCAAAAAATCTCGCATTGCTCTGACTGACCCCAGAAAAAAGCCCCTGAAGGTTCGCATACCATATTTATAACACAGGCATGAAAAAAAGTATAGGGGGCAAAGAACGTACGTTCACATTATCTTATAGCGTTACAATGTCGTGAAATTGTTCTCAAATTCAATACATTTTCCGTTTTTCTTAATAAATTGATAAGATTTTTTATTATTTTTTATTTTTTGAACACATTTTAATCACATTCTCCGGTTATAGTATGTGCTTGTTCGGAAGGAGCTTTCGAACAGAGGAGGACAAAATTATGATGAAGAAAGTATTTAACAAATCCATGATCGCTGTTGCAGCTGCTGCTATGGTAGCTATGGGCATCACCGCTTGCGGCGGCACCAAAGAAGAGACCACCGCTGCTGAGACTACTGTAGAGGAGACCACAGTAGAGGAAACTACTGCTGAGGAAACCACCGAGGCTGAGGAGACTTCTGAGGAAGCTAAGGAAGAGTCCGTTGAGGAAGAGAAGGCATCTGAGGAAGAGGAGTCTGCTGAAGAAGAAGAGGCTTCCGAGGAAGAGGCTGAGTCCGCTGAGGAAGAGGCTGAGGAAACCACAGCTGCTAACTAATTTGGATTTTCATGAGGGTCGGCATTTTGCCGGCCTTCTTTTTTTGTCTTTGTTTGCATCTCTTTCAAAAACGTTATATAATGATAAGTATTCCATTTTAATAATAGTTTAAGGAGTATACTGATGTCTGCAATTGTAATTTTAAAAAAAGGGGAAGGGCGCACCTTAAAAGCCGGCGGGGCCTGGATCTACGATAATGAGATCGACAAAATTGAGGGGGAGTTTGAAAACGGCGATCTCGTCTTCGTTTCCGACTTTGACGGATATCCGATGGGACAGGGTTTCATCAACACCCGTTCCAAGATCACAGTCCGTATGATGACCCGAAAAAAAGATACCGTAGTCGACGACGATTTTATTGAGATGCGCGTCCGCAATGCCTGGGAGTACCGCAAAACCACAGTGGATACCTCGAGCTGCCGCCTGATCTTCGGAGAGGCGGATTTCCTGCCTGGGATCGTTATCGACAAGTTTTCCGATGTTTTGGTTGTCGAATCCCTTGCACTTGGAATCGACCGTCTCAAGCCCGTCATCCTGGACAAGCTCAAAAAGGTTCTGGAAGAAGACGGAATCCGGATCCGCGGAATTTACGAGCGCAGTGATGCCAAGGTTCGCCTCCAGGAGGGCATGGAACGTGTGAAGGGCTTCATTGGGGAACCTTTTGACACCAAGGTTGAGATCGTAGAAAACGGGGTTCGCTATATGGTTGATGTCCAGGACGGACAGAAAACCGGCTTCTTCCTGGATCAAAAATACAACCGCCTTGCCATCCAGAGACTTTGTAAGGGCAAGAAGGTTCTCGACTGCTTCACTCATACCGGTTCCTTTGCATTAAATGCCGGAATTGCAGGTGCTTCGTCCGTGCTCGGTGTGGATGCCTCCGAACTTGGTGTGGCTCAGGCACGGGAAAATGCAGAGTTAAACGGCCTTTCTGATCGTGTTACCTTTCAGTGCGCTGATGTGTTTGATCTTTTGCCGGAATTGGAAGCAAAGGGTGAGAAATTTGATGTGGTGATCCTGGATCCTCCGGCCTTCACCAAGTCCAGAAATTCCATCAAAAACGCCGTCAAGGGTTACCGTGAGATCAACCTGCGCGGCATGAAGTTAGTAAAGGATGGTGGGTATCTTGCTACCTGCTCCTGTTCTCACTTCATGGATCCGGAGCTGTTTACCAAGACCATCCGGGAAGCTGCAGCAGGCGTGCACAAACGCCTCCGCCAGGTAGAATACCGCACCCAGGCAGCCGATCACCCGATTCTTTGGACCGGAGGGGAGCAGGCATCCTATTACCTGAAGTTTATCATCTTCCAGGTGGTGGATGAAAAATAAATGTTAATAGGAGCCGAAAGGGTCCGAAAAGGGTTCGAAAAGGGGTTCGAAAAGGGTTCGAAAAGGGTTCGAAAAGGGGTTCGAAAGCGCCCGCCCCAGCACACATAAACGCATTCACGGCAATTTTCTGTCCGTTTTGCTCCGTCGCCTATTAGACAGGTCTACCGCAAACTCGCTCACTACGTTCGCTCAGACAAGCTCCCGACCTG
>CAVALB010000064.1:0-16078 GCA_963589345.1 uncultured Selenomonadales bacterium
GGCGACGGAGCAAAACGGACAGAAAATTGCCGTGAATGCGTTTATGTGTGGTGGGGCGGGCGCTTTCGGATCTTTATCGATAACGTTGATGTTGCGTATAAATTTTTATTTGCCCAGTATCTTTTCGACCAATACCACAAAAAAGAGAGACTCATTGTCTCTCTTTTTCGATTCTGATTCCTAATGATAATGCCCTGAAAGGGGCGACCTTCATTTCTACTCAGCGATAAGGAGGGCTAAAAATGGGTAAACCTAAAGTGTGTCAATGCCCTGAAAGGGGCGACCTTCATTTCTACCCTCGGCTCTGGGAAGCCGCATAAATAAAGGCTTTGTGGACACGGTTTTGCGGAAGTTTTTCAGAATATTCTGAAAACAGTGTTTTTGAAGGTCATTTCTGGCAAGTTCATAATTTGTTCATATTTGAGCACTCGCCTTGACAGTTCTTAGCATAGCATATTTTCACTAAATTGCAAAGCATTTCTTTTTCCAGCGCAGCCAGTAAAGTAGAAGCCGGGTGGAGAAGTTTTCTGCGTAGCATAAATATAAGTGTACTGTGTCCGGCTGTGTCACGACTGATGTTTGTGGAAGGCGGACAATTCTGTCCGACTATCCGCAAACATCTGTCAGTTACACCGTCCGAACACAACACTTATATTTTGCCTAGCAGGAAACTTCCCCATCCGGCTTCGGACCTTCTGCTTCGGACCTACGCTATTCAGCTATATGGAACACGTACCGCTCCAGCCTCTCAAATGCCTCTTTCACGCGACTAAACGGCAGTGCCAAATTCATACGGATATGGCACGGGCCGTGGAAGGGTCTGCCGTCCTGCCAGATGACTCCGACCTCCACACCGGCACGAAGCAGTTCATCAATGCTCTTTCCATGATCCTCGCACCATTTCGTGCAGTCTAAAAACAGCATATAGGTTCCTTCCGGCTTTGATACCTCAATGCCTTCAAAATGCTCTTTGATATACTCGCACGCAAACTCTACGTTTCCGGTCAGCACCTGTCGCAGCTCGTCCACCCATTCGTAGCCCTCCGGCTTGTATGCTCCGATCAGGGCATGCATGGACATTACATTTGCTTCATTATAATGAGATAATGAGGATTCCTTCATAACGCGCTCTCGCAGCCAGCTGTTGTAAATGATATGATAGCTTCCCACCAGTCCCGCCAAATTAAAGGTTTTGGACGGGGCATACATAGCCACGGTACGATTTTTTGCATCCTCGCTTATGGACTGGGTCGGGATATGTTTATGGCCTTCCAGGATCAGATCCGACCAGATTTCGTCGGAAACTACGAATACGTCATGCTTCTTATAAAGTTCCATGACCTTCTCGATCTCCCAGCGCTCCCATACGCGGCCGCACGGATTGTGCGGGGAACAGAAAACAGCAGCATGGATATGATTTTCCACGATCTTCTTCTCCATATCTGCAAAATCCATCCGCCAGATACCATTTTCATCCTTCACAAGCGGCGAATGTACAATGTTGTATCCATTATTTTTCATGCAGTTGGTGAATCCGATGTAAGTCGGAGAATGAAGCAGCACGCTGTCTCCCTTCGAACACATCACATTCAGTGCGCTGATCACACCGCCCAGCACACCGTTTTCGTAACCGATATGTTCCGGTTTCAGTCCTTTTACTCCATTGCGTGTTTCCTGCCATTGGATGATCGACCGATAGTATTCCTCCGACAGATCAAAATATCCGTAAGCCGGATGCTTCACACGCTCCATCATGGCCTCAATCACCGTCGGCACCGTCGGAAAATTCATGTCTGCCACCCACATCGGAATCCGATCAAAACCCGCCTTTACCTGCGCCCCCGGAATCGGAATCTTTTCCACCGCGATGGCATCCTTTCCCGTACGATCAAGAATAGAAGTAAAATCGTATTTCATAACAATCCTCTGTCCTTTCATCAATGTCATAAAATTGGTTCTATCTTATCACATCTTTGCCAGATTCGCAATTTGGTTACAGTGTCAAAACACCCGAACCATTGTCCCTAATAAAGCCAACAACGTAGAAGCCGGTCGGGGCAGTTTCCTGCCCCGACCGGCTTCGGACCTATATTTATTTGTTTATTTCAAACACTCCCCATTTGTTTCGATCACATGACGATACCACGCAAAGGACTTCTTCGGAATCCTCTTTAAGGTTCCGTTTCCGGCGTTGTCCCGATCCACATAGACCATGCCATAGCGTTTTTTCATCTCTCCGGTGGAGGCACTCACCAGATCAATACAGCCCCAGACACAATAGCCGATCAGATCCACACCGTCCTCTTCCACGGCCTTCATCATTTCCTTTAAATGAGCCTCCAGATAAGCAATGCGGTAATCATCCTGAATACTTCCATCTTCTTCAATCCGGTCCACAGCTCCAAGACCGTTTTCCACAATAAACAACGGTTTCTGGTAGCGGTCATAAAGATCATTCATTGTGATGCGCAGTCCTAACGGGTCGATCTGCCATCCCCACTCGCTCACCTGAAGATGTGGATTTCGCAGGGATTTCATGACATTACCGGAAATAGAATTTGCGGCAATGACCTTAGGATCCGCACTGGTAAGACGGGAGGTATAATAACTGAATGCGATGTAATCCACCATATTCTCCCGAAGGATTTTCTCATCCTCCGATTCCATTGCAATGTGAATATTTTCCTGCTCAAACTGTTTCTTTACATAAGCCGGATATTCTCCGCGTGCCTGCACATCCACAAAGAAGTAATTTCCGCGATCGCGTTTCTTCGCTTCCCAGACATCTGCCGGATGACAGGTATTCGGATAAAAGCTTCCTGCTGCCAGCATGCATCCAACCTTATTTTCCGGATCAATCTCATGAGCCAGCTTCGTTGCCATTGCAGAGGCCACCAGCTCGTGATGCGCTGCCTGATACTTCACCTGATTCTGGTCTTCGCCCTCACGGAAACGAATTCCGGCTCCCATAAACGGAAGGTGCATCAGCATATTGATCTCGTTAAAGGTCATCCAGTAATGAACTCTCCCCTTAAAATGTTCAAACAGGACTCTGCTGTACTTCACATAGGCATCGATCAGCTTTCTGCTTCTCCAGGATCCATAGGCTTCCTCCAGATGCAGCGGCACATCAAAATGGCAGATCGTAATAACCGGCTCAATATGATTTGCCAACAATTCGTTGATCAGGTCATCGTAAAACTTCAAGCCCTCCTGATTCGGCTCTTTTTCTTCTCCTGTCGGGAAAATACGGGACCAGGCAATGGAAAAGCGATAACACTTAAAGCCCATCTCTGCCATATACTGAATATCCTCTTTCCAGTGATGGTACATATCCGTAGCTCCGTGGGAGGGATAAAAGGAATTCTCCGGCAGAGTATGATAATCCATGATGCCTTCCATCACGGCCCGTCTGTGTTCTCCCCAGGGAATCACATCTACCGTTCCTAAGCCCTTTCCACCTTCCAGGTAACCGCCCTCACACTGATTTGCTGCGGTAGCACCGCCCCACAAAAAATCTTTTGGTAATCCATGCATTGCTTTCTCTCCTATCTCTGTGCGGCAGTCAGATCACCTTATCTCTGGATCTGAATTACCGCCTCTCCTGCTTTTACGTGTTTTCCTGTTGTTCCTGTTACGCTGCGATAAACCGGAGTATTGCTTACGATCACCGGAGTCACAATATCATATCCGGCTTCTTTTACCTTGTCAAAATCCACCTGGATCAGCGGAGTGCCAACGGATACATGATCTCCGTTCTTTGCCAGAGCCTTAAAATACTGCCCATTCAGTTTCACCGTATCCAGACCGATATGGATCAATACTTCCTCTCCGGTATCTGCCAGAAGACCGATTGCATGAAGCGTCTCAAAAATGGATACAATCGTTCCGTTCACCGGAGATACGATCACGTTTTCCTCCGGGATCACGGCAACGCCGCTTCCAAGGATTCCCTGAGAGAAGACATCATCCTTCACCTCAGTCAGCGGAATTACGTTACCGGCAACCGGAGCACAGATCTGGGTTTCTGCAGCCTCAACGGTCTTTTCGTTTCCATCCTCTTTCTGAACTTCCGTCGGATCAGCCTTCTTTGAATCAGCTTCTTTTTCATCAGCTTCCTTCGGATCCTTATAAAGGATAAAACAAGTTACAAAAGCAATCACAAAGGCAATTGCTGCACCAATGCTGGCAAACAACAGGTCTCTCAAGCTATCTCCGCCAATATAACTCGGCAGAGTCAGAAGTCCCGGTGATCCGCCGGAGTAGTTTTTTACGTGCATCAATCCTACAAACAGACCGCCCACAGCACCGCCTGCCATTGCAGAGTAAAGTGGTGTCCGGTGGGGTACGTTAATACCATACAGAGCCGGCTCTGTAATTCCGCAGACTGCTGTGATACCGGCTGACATAGCAAGCTGCTTTGTTTCAGATACTTTCGATTTGAATGCTACTGCAAGAGTTGCGCCGCCCTGAGCTACGTTGGATGCCAGATTGTTCGGATATACCATACTGTCGTAGCCCATGGTCATGCGGTTGTTGATACCTACCGGAACGATTGCATAATGGGTTCCGGTCATAACAAGGAGCGGGAACACTGCTCCCAGAATCATGGAAACCAGCCATCCATAGTTCTCCATTGCCCGCAGGAAGGCTGCAAGGTAGTTACTGATAATGTAACCGATCGGTCCCAGCACAGAAAGCGTTACAATACCGCTCACCAGAATCGTGATCAACGGCTTAGAGAAAAATTTGATCGCCTTCGGAGAGATCCGATCTGCAATCGGTTCTACCAGCGACATAAACCACACTGCCAGAATGATCGGAATTACCGACGAAGAATAGCTGGCATTGTAGATCGGGATCATAAACAGGCGGATTGCCTCTCCCGATTCCTTCGAGGCTGCTACCATGCTGACAAAATTCGGATGCAGCAAAATGCCGCCCAGCATCATGGCAAGGTACGGATTGCACTTAAATTTCTTTGCTGCCGAGTTTGCCAGAAGAATAGGAAGGAAATAGAAGGTTGCATCTCCCATAAAATTCAGAATCTGATAACTCTGATCACTGGAAGCAACCAGCTTAAATGCCACCAGAAGAGACAATACAGCCTTCAGCATGCCGGCTGCTGTCAATGCCGGCAAAATCGGTGTGAAAATTCCGGACAGCGTATCGATTGCCGCTGAAACCTTTGTTTTTTTCTCTTTTTGCTCCCCCTTCTCACGACCTTCCTGCAAATCGCACAAGTCGATTAACGGTGCAAATACATTTGCCACATCACTTCCGATGATAACCTGATACTGGCCGCCGCTTCTTGCCACTCCGACTACGCCCTTTGTCTTTTTCAGAGCATCGGTCTGAGCCTTGTTTTCATCCTTCAGATTGAAACGAAGCCTGGTCGCGCAATGTACAAGACCGACAACATTTTCTTTTCCGCCCACAAGCTCTAAGATCTGTTCTGCAAGCTTTTTGTAATCCATGTGTAACCTCCCCTTTTTTTATTCACTCTGCCTGCAACTTTATCATTGATTTTCCAAAAAGTCAGCAGCTGAACACGCAAAAGGACCATTGGTTCAAAATTGCCGATCCTTCCGGTCATAATTTTGAACCAATGGTCCAATTCTGCAGTCGTTTTGTTATTCCTGTTCATTTTTTGTGTTTGCAGGTATTTTCTCTTTATTGTAAATCAGATTCCAATAGTCCACCGTAGTCCGAAGCGATTCCTGATTCACCATCTTCAAAGCTGCTTCAACATGATCTCCGTAATTCTTGGAAAGACACATGCCAAACAGTACATCAAGCACATAGGTGATCGCTGTATATGAAGTCATGACTTTCAGACTCAAAAGGGAGTCCCTCGACGGAATTTCTACGATTTCATCACAATATTCCCGAATGTCCGCATTATGCCGCCCCACAATTCCGATCACATATGTTTTCGTTGTTTTTTTCAGATACCGGGCAATATCGATCATAGAACGGTTTGCTCCGGTAAAGCTCATGACAAAAGCTACCCGCTTCTGATCCTGTCGTTCCGTCAGATAATGAGCATTTATGCTCTCTCTGGCACAGCAGTCCATACCAAGCGTAGAAAATTTGAATGCTGCTGCCTGCGCCAAGGTATATGAGATTCCGTTTCCGAAAAAAGCGACCTGATCTGCCCACAGCATCTTGTTAAAGATCCGCTTCATCACATTTTTATCCATACACATTCGCGTATCACTGATTGCCTTTTCATACAGGGCCGGGATCACATTCAGAACATCCTGATATGTGCTTTTTTCGTTGATCGGTTCGTTCTGAAGCAGCTGATTGATCCGGATATTCTGAACACTCTCTGAAACGATCTGAAATTTCAACTCCTGATATCCGGCCAGTCCAAGCTTCTTACTTAACCGGATTACCGTTGCTTTGCTGGTATAGGCTGCCTTTGCCAGCTCTTCAGCGGACATTGGCAAAATTTCTTCTGTATGCTCCAGGATGTATCGGCTCACTGCCTGCTCCTGATTGGTAAATCCCTTCATCTCTCTCAGCTGTTCAAAAACCATATCTCTTCCCATCACTCTATTTGCATGCGGCCAAAGGCTGCTGTTCTTTCACCAAAGTCTCCTCATCCAAATCATATCTACAATCTATTTGACAACTCATGCAGAATAGCCTATAATACACTTAACGAGAGAGTCGAAAGCTAGAGTACACCTAGCCGCCGGCAATAAGCATTCAAGAAATAGCGCTTCATCTTACCGGGACGAGGGCGCTATTTTTTGTGTGTAAAATAAGCAACGAGCGTGATTACAGCACAAAGCATAATTACAAACTGGAATAAATCAGAATATGTAACCATTGGCACCGGCCTCCTTCCGCATAACGTCCGGCGGCTGACATAATCGCCCCTTCGACTCCCTGGGTAAATGTATCCTATAATTTTACAATTAGTTTATAACCACAGATAACCATTGTCAATTCTTTTATAAAGTTTCGACTGTAAAGAGGAGCGATACCGAAAAATCATGAACAAAAAGTCCCACCGAACAGCACAAACATACTGTTCTCTGTGGGACTTTTATCTTTCGTATTTCTTTAGTGCTTCAAATTCAGCCGCACCATTGCACGCTTGAGTGCTGCTTCCGCACGAGCCACATCGAGGCTCTTGTCACCGGAAGCAAGGTTGCGTTCAGCACGAACGCGGGCTGCTTCTGCACGTTCAAAGTCAATTTCATCCGGCCACTCAACGACCTCAGCCATGATTGTGACCTGTTCAGGTAAGATGGTGATAAATCCGGACATCAGTGCTGCCTGCTTTTCGCCTCCGTCCTCATGGATCTTGAGGATGCCCGGTGCTACCACAGCGGTCAGCGGAATATGATTTGGATAAATACCGATCTCGCCCTCCGTCGTTGTCAGCTCTACCATGGAAACCGCTCCGTCGTAGAAATCGCCGATTGGGGTAACGACCCTTAATTTCATTCCATCAGCCATAGACGTACCCCCTATTTCACGCGGGCAAGAACGTCGTCGATATTACCTGCATTCAGGAAATACTGCTCCGGAATGTCATCATGCTTGCCTTCCAGGATCTCCTTGAAGCCCTGAATGGTCTCACTGAGCGGTACATAGCGGCCTTCCAGACCGGTAAACTGTCCTGCCACGAAGAACGGCTGAGATAAGAATCTCTGGATCTTACGTGCGCGGGATACGGTCAGCTTATCCTCCTCGGAAAGCTCGTCCATACCTAACATGGCGATGATATCCTGCAGCTCTTTGTACTTCTGCAGAACCTCCTGCACGCCGCGGGCTACCTTATAGTGCTCCTCACCTACGACACGCGGATCAAGGATACGGGAGGTGGACTCCAGCGGATCTACTGCCGGATAAATACCCTGCTCTACGATGGCACGGCTTAATACCGTGGTTGCATCCAAATGTGCGAAGGTGTTTGCCGGAGCCGGATCGGTTAAGTCATCGGCCGGCACGTAAACTGCCTGTACGGAGGTGATGGAACCATTCTTGGTGGAGGTGATGCGCTCCTGAAGAGCACCCATCTCCGTCTGCAGTGTCGGCTGGTAACCTACTGCGGACGGCATACGTCCAAGCAGAGCGGATACCTCGGAACCTGCCTGGGTGAAACGGAAGATGTTGTCGATGAATAAAAGGACATCTTTTCCGCCTTTATCTCGGAAATACTCGGCCATGGTAAGTCCTGTCAGGCCGACTCTCATACGTGCCCCCGGCGGCTCGTTCATCTGACCGAATACCATGGTGGTCTTATTGATAACACCGGACTCGGTCATCTCATAGTAAAGGTCATTTCCCTCTCGGGTACGCTCACCTACACCGGTGAATACGGAATATCCGCCGTGCTCGGTAGCAATGTTACGGATCAGTTCCTGGATCAGGACGGTTTTTCCTACACCGGCACCGCCGAACAGACCGATCTTACCACCCTTCTGATAAGGGCAGAGCAGGTCTACGACTTTGATACCGGTCTCAAGGATCTCAGTCTGGGTGGACTGTTCCTCGAAGGTTGGAGCTTTTCTGTGGATCGGAAGATACTCGTCCACCTGTGGCTTTTCTTTATTGTCAATCGGCTCGCCCAGTACATTGAAGATACGTCCCAGCGTATTCTCGCCAACCGGTACCGAAATCGGTGCACCGGTTGCAATGGCGTCCATACCACGTCTTAAACCGTCGGTGGTTCCCATTGCGATACATCTGACCGTATCATCACCAAGATCCTGTGCAACCTCAACGGTCAGGCTGCCGCCGTCTTCAAGCGGAACCCGGATCGCCTCGTTGATTTCCGGAATCTTGCCCTGGGAGAACTTGATATCCATGACCGCACCGATGATCTGTGTGATCTTACCAGTATTTTGTTCTGCCATCTTGCTTTTCCTCGTTTTTTCTTAATTAATTGATCGCATTTGCGCCTGCAATGATCTCCGTAAGCTCCTGGGTAATGGAACCCTGACGCGCACGGTTGTACTGCAGCTCTAACTTGCCCAGCATCTCTTCTGCATTGTTGGTTGCCGAATCCATGGCGGTCATACGCGCACCATTTTCACTGGCAACTGCTTCCTGCAGCGCACCAAAGATCAGACTGCTCATATATTTCGGGATGATCATATCCAGCACCTTTTCTTCGCTTGGCTCGTAGTTCATAAGAGCTTCGGCTTTTGCCGCCTCGTTCTCGCCGCTTTCCTCCATGGTAAACGGAAGAAGCTTGATGAGCTTCGGAATGTGAACTACGGTATTTTTAAAAGAAGTATAGGCAAGATAGATCTCGCCGATCTCCCCACGGCCAAACGCAGCTAACAGCTCTTTTGTGAGATCTGCTGCGTCCTGGTAGGTCGGCTCGTCGATGACTTCGGAATAATCCTCGACAATCGAATAGCCCTTCTTTGCCAGTCCGTCACGGCCCTTTCGGCCAATGGCGTAGACCCGGGTCTTCTCCGGAGTCAGCGCCTCATTTCCTGCGATGAGCTTGACAATGTTGTTGTTGTAGCCGCCGGCAAGACCGCGGTTGGAGGTGATCGCAATGACCGCCTTCCCATCCGCGGCACCTGCCCGCAGGTATTTGTGGTCGATAGTACCTGACTTTTTTAACACGGTGGAGATCGTCTCATACATCAGGTCGAAATAAGGCTTGGAGCTTTCTGCTTTCTGTCTGGATTTCTGCAGCTTGACTGTAGAAACCAACTTCATGGCTTTGGTAATCTGGCCGGTGCTCTGGATACTTGCTTTTCTGCGTTTAATATCTCTCATCGATGCCATGATCGTTCACCTGCCTTATCTAGCGCTGCTCTTTGCACTCTTTGATCGCTTTTACAAGCAGAGCCTCGGTCTCCTCAGACAGAACCTTGGTGTCACGGATCGCTGCTGGGATCTCCGGGTACTTGCTGTCAATATATTTGAATAAATCCTTCTCAAATGCCAATACGTCTGCAACCGGAATATCCAGAAGATGCTTTCTGGTTGCTGCGTAAATGATGATTACCTGATACTCGACCGGCATCGGCTGATACTGCGGCTGCTTTAATACTTCGCGGATGCGCTCGCCCTGGGCCAGCTGCTCAGTGGTTGCGGCATCCAGCTCGGAGCCAAACTGAGCGAAGCTTGCCAGCTCACGATACTGCGCTAACTCCACACGGATCGGTGCTGCAATCTTTTTGATTGCCTTGATCTGTGCCGCGCCGCCTACTCGGGATACGGACAGACCTGCGTTGATTGCCGGACGGAAGCCGGAGTTGAACATCTCGGTCTCAAGATAGATCTGACCATCGGTAATGGAAATAACGTTGGTCGGAATGTATGCGGATACATCGCCTGCCTGAGTCTCGATGATCGGCAGTGCGGTTAAGGAACCGCCGCCTAAGCCATCGGACAGACGGGATGCGCGCTCTAACAGTCTGGAATGCAGATAGAATACGTCGCCCGGATATGCCTCACGTCCCGGCGGTCTCTTCAGAAGAAGGGACAGGGTACGGTAAGCGGCTGCGTGCTTGGTTAAGTCATCATAGACTACCAGTACGTCCTCTCCGTTTTCCATCCACTCCTCACCGATCGCACATCCGGAATACGGTGCGATGTACTGTAACGGAGCTAAGTCGGATGCTGTGGAAACTACGATGGTGGTGTAGTCCATGGCTCCGAACTCCTCTAAGGTTCTTACAATGTTTGCAACGGTAGATGCTTTCTGACCGATCGCAACATAGATACAGTGAACGCCCTGACCCTTCTGGTTGATGATGGTATCGATCGCGATGGCGGTCTTACCGGTCTGACGGTCACCGATGATCAGCTCTCGCTGTCCGCGGCCGATCGGGATCATGGCATCGATCGCCTTGATGCCGGTCTGTAATGGGGTGTCTACTGATTTTCTTTCGATTACGCCGTGAGCGACACGCTCAACACGGCGGTATTTGTCTGTCTCGATCGGGCCTTTGCCATCGATCGGCATACCTAACGCATTGACAACTCGTCCGGTCATGGCATCGCCTACCGGAACCTCAACCACGCGGCCGGTTGTCTTTACGATATCTCCCTCACTGATGTTCCTGGTGTCACCTAAGAGAACGACACCTACGTTGTCCTCCTCCAGGTTCTGGACCATGCCGTATACCTCTCCCGGGAATTCCAGAAGCTCACCCTGCATGGCATTCTCCAGTCCATGAACTCGAGCGATACCGTCCGCAACCGTGATCACGGTGCCGACATCAGAGACTTCCAGTTTGGTAGAGTACTTTGCAATCTGTTCTTTGATCACCGAACTGATTTCTTCTGGTCTCAAATTCATTGTCTGTTCCTTTCCGGCTTATTATGCAAGCTGAAGTGCGGATAACTCCTTCTTCAGGTTGTAAAGCCTTGTCTTAATGCTGCTGTCCACCACACGGTCACCGATGCGGATCACCATGCCCCCGAGAAGGGATGCGTCCACATCATAGTGCATTTCAAACTGCACATAGCCGGTTGTCTGAAGCAGTCTTTCTTCCAAAGCGGTCTTCTGCTTATCATCCAGCTTCACTGCGCTGGTCACATAAGCAGCTCCGATCTTTTTGAATTCCTTCACCCTCTGGATGAAATAGTGAAGGATCGAGATCATCTCGTTTTGTCTGTCTTTCTCAACAATGATGCTCAAGAAGCCCATCAGCTCCTCCGCAATCTTTCCGGAAAAGACCTGATGTAATAAGGCAACCTTTTCTTCTTTTACGATCTGCGGATTTCCGAGAAGAGAAAAGAGTTCCGGATTGTCCTGTAAAATGGGGAGCAGTGCGCAGGTTTCCTTGTAGAGGGTATCCACAAGCTCCTTTTCCATGGCTGTCTCAAACAATGCATCACCGTACACCTTTGAAACTAGCTTTGCCATGTATGTTCACCCATTTCCTTCAAAGTCTCATCAATCAAAGCATCCTGGATCTTTACATCGATGGAGTTTCCAACCACCTTCTCTGCCATGAATGCGGCGATGTCTACGATCTCCTGCTTCATGTCATCGAGGGCTTTTTTCTTCTCCAGCTCAACCTCACGGTCGGCACGGTCGATGATCCTGGCTGCTTCGGCCTTGGCTTCATTGAGCATTTCTTCCTCACGGGCTTTCGCTTTTCGCCGTGCGGTCTCCAGAATGCTCTCAGCTTCTTTGTTCACGTCTTTTAATTTTGCCTCGTACTCAGCCTTCATCGCTTCGGCCGAAGATTTGTCGTCCGCAGCAGATGCCAGCTCATCGGCAATCTTCTTTTTTCTCTTTTCCAGCACATCGCGCACCGGATTGAAAAGCAGATAAGACAATGCAAAGAATAAAATGAAGATGTTGATGCCGGTCAGCACTGCATCATGCAGAAGCTGCGGATCAAATCCGATCAGTCTGTCCAAGTCTTACGCCTCCTTTCGTTCATAATCGCTACCGGATTTTGCAGCAAACCGGTGTCCCGGCCGCCGCTTTTTCCTGCAACGTTCCGTTCCTTTTATGCGCCGAACGGCTTAACGAACATCAGGATGATAGCTACAACCAGGCCGTAAAGACCGGTGGTCTCTGCTACTGCCTGACCAAGAAGCATGGTGGATGTGATATCGGATTTTGCGCCCGGGTTACGTCCTACTGCTGCTGCACCGTGACCGGCTGCAATACCCTGTCCTACACCAGGTCCGATACCGGCGATCATTGCCAGACCTGCGCCGATTGCGGAACAACCAAAGATAAAGTCCTGTCCTGAGATACCATTCATAGTTAAGTCCTCCTAGAAATAATAATTAAGTGAATCCTGTGTGTTGTTAGCCATGCGCACCTCGATTCTGCTTCGCTCCATCTCGGTGGCGGGCTGCGCCCTATTCCTCTGAACGTCCCTGCTCCGGCTTTGGAATGCAAGCATTCTACGCCTGCTCAAATCCATTCATCGTAGCATAGCTTGGCTTATTCCATTTTGTCGTTAATGTACACCATGGTCAGCATACAGAATACGTATGTCTGGATCGCGCCGGAGAATACATCACAATAAACATGAAGCGCTGCCGGAATACCGATGTTTACAAAGATCGGCATCATGCCGTACCATAATCCCATAATAATAACGCCTGACAGCAGGTTTGCGAACAGACGCAGGGAAATGGAAATCGGGTTGGCGATCTCGCCGATCAGGTTGATCGGGAATAAGATCGGGGTTGGTTCTAACAGACTGGTAAAATGTCTTACGCCCCTGTTCTTGATGCCCTGGTAGTTTACGATAAAGAAGGTAAACATACCCAGCAGAAATGTAACGCCATAGTCCGCAGTCGGAGCACGAAGTCCCAGCAGACCGCTTAGGTTACAAAAGAGAATAAATACGAAGATCGTTCCAATGTAGTTGATGAAACGTCTTCCATTGCCTCCCAGAATGCCTGCCGTCATGCTCTGCAGTGCCTCGTAAGCCATTTCCAGCACATTCTGAAAGCTTCCGGGCTGATCCGTTGCCTTTTTGAGTGTCCGGTTTGCCAGCACTGCCAGGATCAGGATCAATACCGTGATGATCCACATGCCTATGGTCGTGGTTGTGATCCAGAAGTCCTGTCCGAAGAGCTGATACTTGACAACTCCGTGTATCATAAAGTCAGGCTCATTGGAAATCAGCATTCCCATTCACAGTTCCTCCTTTCTCTTATGATATTGAATCATCTTCGGAGGCTTCTGTCTGCCCAGCCGCCCCCGGTTCCTTTCCACCGGAAATTCTGTGGACCAGTGGCTGCAGGTAGGCACCTGCCTTCATGCCCATGGCTCCGATCACCGCTGCCAAAAGATTAATCTTAAGGAGCTTCCAGCAGATCAAGAGAACCGCAACAAAGGTCAGCTTACGCAGGATACTCTGCGCCACGGTAAATTTGTTGGCATAATTCTCGCTTCCGCTTTCTAACACCCTCTCGGTCATAACCGCAATGTGGATCAGCATACAGATTGCCCCCGCAGCTCCGACGATCAGTCCCAGAACCACCGGAATAACCGGATAGGAAAGCTTCGGAAGCAGGACAAATGCAAGAACCACCAGGATCAGATTGTAAAAAATAACCCCGGCCGATATCTCCGCAAGCAGTCTCTTTGTTGACTTGCTAAGCCATTCCATCGTGATCTGCCTCCTTTACTGTCTGCTGTTTTTTTCACGATCACCGGCCGGATCTTTAAGAAGGTTCGATCCGGACTCAGCAGTCTCGTGAAAAATGCGGCTTGGCTGTTTCGGTTTGCTGATCCCGCTTCGCGCCTGTCCGGCACACTGCTTCTGTCGTAAGCGTTCGTCCTCTTTTTGCTCCTGCAAAAGAGTATTCTTCGCCAGGATAAAGCCGCAGCGTCCGCCTGCAAGTACGCCCAAAATCAGCATCGGCACCATAAGCTTCGTCCCAAAATGGGAATCCACCAGATAACCTGTATAAATACAGAGGAAGATCGGTGTCAGCACAGAAAAACCAAGCTGCGTCACCATGGCAAGACTGCGAAATACGCTTCTTTTATAATGCACTGCGCCCACCTCCGTCTGTATTTTTGCATGTAATTGTTATTATAACCAAATTTTTCAATATTGTCCATTATGAATAGATGTTTCGTCAAAAAATGGTCAAATTTGCACATTGCAAATATTTATGTCATTTTTTTATCGAACTTTTTCACAAAAACAACTGATAAACTTTATCACTCCTGCCAGTTTTATACACATTTGTAACAAAAAAATCGTCACATCAGGAAAATGTGACGATTTTAACGATTTTTTTACAAAATAAGTTTCTTCTTATCTTATATATGCGTTTCAGAGCACCTATTTGATCTCCTCATACGGAATGCGGTTGATGCCTTCCTCCACAGCAGCCTTTGCCACCGCATTCGCTACTGCAAGAGCAACACGCTTATCGAAGGAGGACGGGATAACATATTCCTTTGTCAGTTCTTCCTCCGGGATCACGGCTGCAATGGCATGAGCTGCCGCGATCTTCATATGCTCCGTGATATCCTTTGCCCGCACAGCCAAAACACCCTTGAAGAGTCCCGGGAATACCAGCACGTTGTTGATCTGGTTCGGATAATCGGAACGTCCGGTGCCGACTACCGCTGCGCCACCGGCCTTTGCCTCATCCGGCATGATCTCCGGAACCGGATTTGCCATGGCAAATACAATACCGTTGTTCATGGTGGCTACCATCTCTTTTGTGACAAGGTTCGGTCTGGAAACACCGACAAAGATGTCTGCTCCCTTTAAGGCATCTGCCAGGGTTCCGTGCTCCTTGCCCTGATTGCTGATGTGGGAAATTTCTTCCTGACCGGAGTTTAAGTTCTCATCGCCTTCACAGATGATGCCGTGGATGTCGCACATGATGATGTTGCCAAAGCCCATGGCAATCAGCTGCTTTCCGATGGCAACGCCTGCTGCACCTGCACCGTTGATGACAACGCGAAGCTCTCCCATCTTCTTGCCGGTTACCTTTACTGCATTCAGAAGTGCCGCACCGACAACGATGGCGGTTCCGTGCTGATCGTCGTGGAATACCGGGATATCGCAGCGCTCTTTCAGCTTTTTCTCAATCTCAAAGCATCTCGGAGCTGCAATATCCTCTAAGTTGATGCCGCCGAAGCTCTTGGAAATCAGGGCAATGGTATTGACGATCGTGTCGACATCCTTGGAATCCACACACAGCGGGAAGGCATCCACGCCTGCAAATTCCTTAAACAGAGCACATTTGCCCTCCATGACCGGCATGCCCGCAGACGGCCCGATATCTCCAAGACCCAGGACTGCGGTTCCGTCTGTAATGACAGCCACCAGATTACCCTTGCGCGTGTAATCGTATGCCAACGACTCATCCTCAGCGATCAGCAGACACGGTTCTGCGACACCCGGGGTATAGGCGATGGAAAGCTCCTCCGGAGTTGTCACCTTCGCACGGGAGATGACCTCGATCTTACCTTTCCACTCTTTATGTTTTTCAATTGCAAGCTGTTTCTTATCCACCAGTTTGTCCTCCTGAAATACGTTAATTTTTTGTAACTGTTCAGAGCCAAGCAAAATTTCATGAATCAGATGTGAAATGCTTGCATTTCTAAGGCTGATTTTGGAATTTTATTTGGCGGATACGC